>NZ_JBXWOX010000033.1:0-29877 GCF_059611125.1 Ruegeria sp. CDSB029 | reverse complement strand
TCAGATGCGCTGACATTTGTGATTACGTCACCCCAGATCTTACTATTCGGCACAATGATGATCTGGTTGTCGAAGGTGCGAATTTTTGTCGATACAACCGACATCTCGTCAACAAAACCAGATGACCCGCCAACCTGAATGTAGTCTCCGGTATCGAATGGCTTTAAAACCATGATCATCAGACCGCTAGCGAGATTGCCCAGCGTTTCCTGAAGCGCAAAGCCAAGAATGAAAGACAAACCACCAAATATTGCAAACAAAGGAGTGACGTTCACACCAAACAAGGCAAGTACAACCAGAATGCCGAGAATAAAGACCGCCCAATACACTGCGGTCGCAATGAATTTCTTAAGCATCCGCGAAATTGTAGGTATTTTTTCAAGGCCGCGCTCAGTTAGACGACACACCACTTTGGCGACAAACAACATGACCCAAACAGCAGCCAAAACACCCAACCCAGCCAATAGAAGACCAGCACCTCCCTCCCAGGAAACCAACCATTGGAGAGCGTTATGAAATAGCGTCTGTATATCCGTTGTTTTAAGTACGCCAGTTTTGAGCGCTAAGACATAGTCGGTATGCGGTTTCAGGTCTTCTTCGGCGGCGCCCTTTAGGGCCCACTCGTTCAAGACCAGAGTGTAATTATCCAAAATTACAGTGCCAGTATCGTTTATCAAAGAAAGCTGTGATCTCAGGACATCTTCTTGCGCTTCGTTTCCGGCCTGAAGGCTAAGATTGATACGGGCAATTTCTTCAAGTTGGTTGCGGACATGGTCTTGCCAGGCAACAGCAATTTCCGAAAGCTCATCAGTCGTCAGCGGAACAAGCAGTATCTCCAGGTCACCGGCAGAAATTGATTTGTCGGCAACCTGAGTTAAGAGATCTTCTTGCTGTACCTCAGCAGGTTCCTGTTCACTCGCCGCTTTCTGTGCGTACGCTGGACCAGCGTTTGACGTCGAAACCGCCGCAGCAAAAAGCAAAATAACCAAACTGTAGATGTATCGCGCCATGACACTAAAGCTCCCACATAGAGACTGAAGAGATCGCAAGGAGACCGAAAAGGTCTGCCACTGCAAAATAGTTGGGGGCGACCCACTCACTTGCCGCCCCCGCCGTTCCGGCCAAAATGAAGCCCGAACGGAAACTGCTACCCGGCATGCATCAAAGATTGACCCTCAGTCTCAGTCCTAAGACCAGCGGGTCGTTCGCGTTTGATCCGGGGTTTTTCAGGTATTGCACGTCTGCCGTCAGCGCCAGATTGTCGGCCAGGTCCAGACGGTAGAAAGCTTCAAGTGTCGTTTGATTGGGCAATCCTGGTGTCGTCAGGTCGGCAACAGTGGCCGCTATGCCAAGGAGATCATCGTAGGTGCCAGGTCGCCACATCAAGCCTGCGTTGACTGCACGCCTAGCCAGCGCACCCCCGCCATTGGACCATCCCAGCCGTCCGAAGATCATTAGTTGGTTGTCGAATGTATGGTTGGCAGAAAGTGTGGCTCCATATGTTTCCGGTACGCCAACTTGTTGGCGCGCATCCGTGTGAAACATCCCCAGATGAACGTTTGTCAGAAATCGTTTTGATTTTTCGGGCGTCCAGCCGATCTCGGCGTATTTGTAGAATTCGCTACCTCCGGAAAACCACTCGATGTCTGTGAGAGACCCATTGGCATCGCTAACTACCCCTAACGCGTAAATCTGGTCCGTTAGATAGCCGCCGACGGTGACGCCAAAACCTGGATCGGGGATTGGCAGCACCGGGCTAAACAGGATCGAATAGTTCGAGAAGGTCGTTCGTGGGTTCACGTAACCCAGAATGTCGGAGTAGTCGCCCGGATCGATCCGACCCGCCACCACTCCTCCGCGTCCGTTTGCGAAGGCTTGTTGCCAGTAAGCTACCGACAAGGTCGTGTTTGTGTCCCCAAACGTGACCGCGGTTGCCCCTTGATATCCAATTTGCGCAGGCAACGCTGAAGGTGCAATGGGCTGGCCCAACCGGTGTCGGTTCTCCAGAATAAAGACAAGGCTACCCGGGTTTTCACCACCCCGGTTTGCCAATTCCCACGTCCCGATCATCCTGAGCTGACCGGATGCAGATTCGTCCTGCCCGGTCAGGCTGTGAGAACTGCGTTGGTATAGAGCCTGGTAATCAAAGCTGAGCGCCAATCCGGTGTTTTCCCGAAATCGACCCAAAGCGGTTTCGGTTGGATCAATGGCACGGTCCAAACTGGGCCAACGCGAATCTTCCAGCCGGCGCAACCTGTCTTGCTCCTGCTGCGCGCTGGCTGATCCCGGACCACCCAACGATACCTGGGCTGCGGCCTCCAGTTTCGCCTGAGCAGAAATTTCCTGGGCATCAGCAGCACCGCCAAATAGTGCAAAGGCGCTCAATAACGCAGTGGCAAGGGTCGGTCGTGGTGGAAGATACGATCTCTGGTGCGACAAACCTCCAATCACTTTACGTCATCCACAGCTTTGATTTCTGAAACACGTTCCAGCGCCACAGCCATGTCGGCGCTGCTCATCAATTCGACCATCTGGTAATCATCCAGCAAGCCGTCGCCGAGGCGGCTGACATAGAAGGCCTGGATAAAGGTAGGGTCATCTGGCAGGGAAACGGTGATGTAGTTCTTCCCGTTTCCAAGCCCCCAGTAATAGCTCAAAAGCTCTCCACCGAGCGCTTCGATCCCGCCCTTCACCGAGGCTGCGCGATCCCCCGGATTGGCGATCTGCATTTCCCAAGCGGTGCTATTGGACGTGCCAATGAACAGAAAGGTGCGCATGTTTCCGGGACGGTCTTGTGCAGAAACCGTCGAGGCCAGAGCGAGGAACGCCGTCGAGATCAGGTATTTCACTTTTGTTTACTCCCGGTGTTGAATTTGCCTTCTTGGACTTTGGAGCGCCGGGAAACGACTTTGCCGGTTGGAACCCAAGAACCTCAATGAACCCTCTTCCCGTCCATCCAGGTCTGCTCCACTTTGATCTCTGCGATTCGGTCGGCGGCTATGGCGCGGGGATTCTGGCCCAGGATCACGAAATCGGCTAGTTTGCCGACCTCAAGACTGCCGATCTCTTCTTCTGACAGGAGTTGAAAGGCCGGGACGCTGGTAATCGCCCGTAGAGCCATATCCACAGACGCTCTTTCGTGTTCGCCCAGCACTGTATCCGGGTCCGTAAACAAGGATCTTGTTACTGCGGCTTCTACCATTTCCAACGGAGAAAGAACCGAGACGGAATAGTCCGTGTGCAGAGAATAGGGCACACCGGCCTTCTCAAAGCTGCCGGTTCGATCCAGTTTCACCGCCTTTTCAGGGCCGAACACAGTGTCACGGAAGGCGGCACCCCAATAGAGAACGTGCGCGATCAAGAATGAACAAGAGATATCCAGCTCTTTGAGTTTGGCGATCTGGTCATCTTCGGTGATCGAACAATGTTCAATTCGGGGGCGCACGACATCGACACCGGCATCTCGGGCTTTCTGAACTGACGATATGATATTGTCGATGGCGGCATTTCCGTTGCCGTGCATGGCCATTTGGCCGCCACGTTTTGTGCCTTCGACAACTGCAGCGTCGATGTCTTTTTGACCCATATAGGCAAGACCAAGGTTGTCCGAGTTGAGGTAAGGTTCACGCTGCAATCCGGTGAAAGCTTGATTGGATCCGTCCGCGCTGATCTTCCAGCCGACGATACGGGACTTGTCATCGCCCTGACCGGGGCTTACCCCCGCTTGATCCCACATCACCAAGGCACCCCATTGGAGGTAGTTTCGGGTCCGCAAAGGGAAATCATCTCGCGCGGCGAGTTCCTCAAACACGTCCCAATCTTTCGGTGACGCTACGCCCGCAACCCCAAGAGTTGTCAGCCCCTGAGCATTCCATTCTTTCGCCAGCGCGACTGAACCTTCGATGCGATCATAGCTGTTATAGGGTTCAATAACGCCAAGCGCTCCGAACAACAGCGCGGATCCAGACAAGTTCCCGTCGGGACGACCGTCGTCGTAACGCCCGTATTGGGCACCCTCAGGATCCGGCGTGTCGTCAGTAACCCCCATCAAGTCCAGCATGACAGAGTTAACGGTCATCTTATGGCCACCCGCTTGCCAGATGACCATCGGCGTGTCTGGCGCAATAGCGTCCAAATGATCCCGGGTAACAAGGCCATCAGCGAAGGATTGCGTCGCCAGGTCGAGGTTTACAAACAATGCCCAATCAAAAGGCCCTTGGCCTTCCGTGGCTTCTTTCATGTACCCAAGCGCCTCTTCGACTGTGGAAAAACGGTCGATGCCCACATTGTCAAAGACAGAAGATGCGCCGCCGCCGACCGGGTGGGAATGTGCGTCAATGAATCCTGGAAGGACCGTGCTGCCAGCCAGATCAACAACCGTTGCCTTTTCCCCGGCTTCTGCCATCACATCCGCTTCAGCCCCGACCGCCAGAATGCGGTTGCCCTGAATGGCCATAGCCTCAGCCACCGAAAAACCGGCATCCATGGTCAAGACGTTGGCATTTGTGAAAATCGTTGTGTCTTGGGCGGCGGCCATCGAGCCGCAGAATACCACCAGTGAGCCAAGTGCGAGACGTTTCATGTTCTATCCTTTTTAAGATGCGTTCGTCGGGGGAAAACGCGGGGCGGACGAGCGAGACCGCCCCGCGCTCTCCTCAATCCAGCGTGTTCTTGTAGAATTTGCCGTCCTTCATGATGACACGGATGGTTTCAAAACCTTCTTCGCGCGGTTCCGCGTCAAACCATTTCGGCTGGGCCCCCAAGACAGAAAGATCTTCCAGCGGGTTGCCATCGACGATCAGGATATCGGCATAGGCGCCTGCTTCAATCACGCCCAGTTTCTCGGGGTAAGGATTGCGTTGTCCCGTCAATTGCGCCAGCTCGCCCCCCGCCGATGTGGCCGAAACCAGCATGGCATGATTTCCGAACCAGTCGGCAAACTGGTACTTTTCGAAATCGCGGTGGGCGCGGCCCTGATCGAGCGTTGAAAGTACTGTATCAACATTGTGCACAATCTTGGGCTTGTACTTCTTGACCAGTTCAATGAGATCTTTGCTTTGGTCCTGGGCAACCGCGAGTTTGATACCTGCTGGCGTGCCGGGCGCAAAGTTGGGGTGCTCAAACAGGATCGGTGAAAAGCCCGCGGTATTGAGCGACCAGATAATACCTTCATCTGCCATGCGCTTTACGGTTTCTTCGGTGACCATCTGGCCGTGGTCAATGACCTTCACTCCGGCATCGAGAGCCAGTTTAACAGTCTCGTCTGTATAGGCGTGTACGAACACATATGTGTCATAAAATGCGGCCGCGTCCACTGCGGCTTTGATCTCTTCCACGCTGTATCCAACGGACCAGAGGGGGTCCAATTCAGAGGAAACACCACCGCCAACCGTAAGCTTGATCTGCGTGGCGCCGAAGCTGAGGTTTCTGCGCGCGGCTGCTCTGATTTCGTCTACGCCGTCCGCGACGACCGCGAGATTAAGTTCCTCGACCTGTGTGACGGGGCCACCTTCAGCGCGCGCACGGGGGCTGCGCCAGTCCGTGTGACCGGATTGCGGACCGATGCAGGCACCGCTTGGGTAAACCCGCGGTCCGACGACTATGTCCTGATCGATTAGTTTCTTCATCGCATCGCCTTGACCACAGGCATCGCGAACCGTCGTGTACCCATCCATGAGGTAGTCACGCGCGTTCGCAGCTGCCATTGCGCCAATACCATCCCAATTGGCATATTCCGCGCCACCAAAGCTTGTGAACAGACCGGTCAGGTTCAGGTGAACGTGGCTGTCGATCAGCCCGGGCATCAGCGTGCGTCCGCCGCCATCAATCAAGGTTGCGTCCGGCGCGTCGATGGCATCGGTCGAAACTTCCTTAATCAGGTTTCCCTCGACCAAAACACTGGCATTTTCGATCCGCGCTTCGTTCACACCGTCAAAAACATGGACGTTGGTGAACAGTGTTTGAGGCAAAGCGTCCTGCGCAAACGAAACGCTCGCCGCGAATACGAACGCGCTTGCCGTCACTGTAATCTGTTTAAGCTGTTTCATCGAGTTGCCTTTCTTTAAGTGTTTTGGGTGCGCGGGATGCCGAGGTAACTTCACCCCGCGCGACACTCAGTCGAGTGTGTTCTTGTAGATCACGCCGTCTTTCATGATCAGATCGAAGTTGTTCTCGTAGTCGGTCATGATCAGGGCATCCTCGACCGGGTTTCCTTCGACGAGCAAAATGTCCGCATAGGCCCCTTCTGTAATCACGCCGAGTGGACCTGCGGGATAGGGGTTGAGTTGACCTGACAGGGCAAGCAATTCACCGGCCTTAGACGTAGCCTGCAAAAGAACTTCGTAAGAAGACCACTCTTCGAGTCGATACTTGAATTCATCGTTCTGTTTGGTGAGGGCCGCAGGGTCCCCAATAATATCGGTGGAAAAGACGACCTTTTCGATGCCAAATTCCTTCAGCAACTTCATCTGGTTTCTGGCTCCGGCCTGAACTGCAAGAAATTTGGGAGCAGCGAGTGGGCCAAGCACCTTCGTGACAACCTCCTCATCCAGCCCCAGAAGCGAATAGTAGGGCACGACCCAGACATCCGCGTCCTTGATCGCCTGCGCGCCCACTTCAGTCATCAATTGCGCATGGTCGATGCTCAGGACACCCGCTTCGATGGACCGCAGAATGCTCTCGTCATTGTAGACGTGGACAAGGACGTAGGTATCCCAGTCCGCCGCAGCCTGCACTGCCGCCTCTAGTTCTTCGGGCAAGTACTGAACCGTGTGCAGCGGATCCACACTGGAGGATACGCCACCGCCCGCCATGACTTTGATTTGCGATGCGCCGAGGCGAAGCGCTTCGCGCGTTGCGCGCAGAACTTCCGGGACACCGTCGGCGAGAAACTCAAGATGCTGATTGAAGAACGACGGCGAGGACCCTTCGAAGTTGGGGTGCGGTTCCGTGTAGTGCCTATGCTCGCCATGCCCGGAGGTCTGCGAGATCACGGGGCCGGACGGATAGATACGGGGGCCGACGGCCTTGCCCCGGTCTATGGCTTTCTGAAGCCCGATTGCCGGCCCACCCGCATCGCGTACGGAGGTGAAGCCGCGCAACAGCATCTTTTCGGCCTCGATGGTGGAAACGGCGCCCCAGTACATCCAGTCGAAATTGTCCCTGAGGTCTGCAATCGGTTCGGTGATTGCCATGTGAACATGGGCGTCGATCAGTCCGGGCATCAGCGTGCGCCCACCACCGTCGATGATTTGCGCATTGGCGACGGCAAGCGGCTCAGTCGAGACCTCGGCGATCAGGTTATCGACGACCAGAACATTTGCGTTCTCGATCCGCGCCTCGTTCACCCCGTCAAAGACATGAACATTTGTGAAAAGGATCGGGAAGTTCTCTTCCTGTGAGACAGCATGGGTTGGAAACAAATGACTCGCAAACAATACGGCGGGCGCCACTACACGCATCAGGCAACTGTTCATCAGGGCTCCTATCAACAAGAATCGCAAAAGGCACAATTAGGAGTCATTATAGAATTCGAATAACTTGATGCCTGACAGATTTCCGGTTCTAGAAAAATAGTTTTGGGAAACTGCAAGGTTTCATATTTTTTTTGTGGGAATTTCCTACACTCGGGAATATTGCGAATTTCTGGAGAAGAGATGACAAGAAGACTTGGTAATAACACGGATCAGTCGCTGCCACTCGTCAGGGCTTCAGTTGCGGGTCCGGTTGTCGCAGCGCTTCGCAGCGTGGGGGTCGAACCCGCGTTTGTTCTTGATCCTCTGGGGTTGAACGAAGCGCAGGTAATGGACCCGAAGAATTTCCTGCGCCACGATACCGTCTACCATATCTATCAGGCCGTGGCAGAAGCCACTGCAAAGGATTTTTGCGCACGGGTCGGGCAATCCGTTGACCTTGTCAAATTACTCCCGCTCGGCGATATGCTGGCAGAAGCCCTTACATTGGGAGACTTCTTTACCAGATACACTCAAGCGGTTTCCAAGGAATCCAATGCTGTTACGCAATCCCTCTTTGTCGAAGGAGAGCACGCATACTTCAGTGCCAAAAGGAACTTCCAGATTTCGGTTTCTCCTAGCCAAATCGATGCGTTTCTGACGAGTATTTGGATATCCCTGTTGCACCGTGTCCTGGATTTCAGGTGGGACCCCAACCAGGTCATTCTTCGCGTCAGTGACCCGGATGCGCTGCCCGGTCAGTTTCACGGCGTTCGGGCTATCAAGTGCAATCCTCAAGGTTTTTCGATCAGGTTTCCCTCCAGCTGGTTAAATTACAGATTACGACCAGAGGCACTGGAGAACCCGCCAGACTACAGGGTTATGGATGAGGATCTGGCCGCCCCGCAGGATTTCCTTGCGGGACTGGAAGGCCTGATCAGGGTCCATCTTGCGGATTCAGGATTTGGTGTGGATGAGCTTGCGGACCTTTGCGGTTTTCATCAGGAAACACTGAACAACCGGCTGAAACCTTACGGTCAAACGGCGTCCCAAGTGATCGCGCGCATTAAGCAGGAAGAAGCCGAACGCCTGCTAGCAAATGACAACAAATCCGTCGGCGAGACAGCGCAACGGCTCGGCTATGCCGACCCAACAGCTTTCTCTAGAGCTTTCCGTAAATGGACGGGCCTATCTCCAGCAGCCTACAAGAAATCAAACCGGAAGGACTAGCATTGCTCCTGAACATCGCCATCGGTCTTCTATCTGCATTTTTTCTCTTTGCTTCATCCATCAAGATTTTTGGGTGGCAAAAGAAGGTCTTTGAAATCCAGTTGGGCATGTTCGAAAGCTACGGCCTCAACAGGCAGATCATGTTCCTCGTCGGATGCGGAGAACTTTTCGGGGCATTCGCCATCTGGTTTCAATCGTCGTGGATAGGGCCACTAGGAGCACTTGCGTTGCTCTGCACATCTTTCGGAGCGATATTCTGCCATTTAGTGTTCGATACTTGGAAGCAGGGCATACCAGCGATGATAACAGGGACGCTTGCGGCTCTTGTTTTAAACGCTGGGTATTCAAAGCTTCTAAACGTACTGTAACAACAGTCACCCGACCGATACCGGGTAACCTCAGGACAGCGATGGAACGTCCACGACGGGCCTTTATTCTCGACTTTGCAAAGTCCGCTTTCTGCGCATTTCTGACGTCTACAGCCGGGAGACCCGACAGGGCCAAGGGCAGTCAGCCTCTTTTTTACGGTTCCTTGTATCTACCCGCCCATTTACTTGGCGATTAAAACAAGGAGACCTGCAAAATGACTTATCTGAAACTATCGGAAATCGAAGATTCCATTGCGCATTTGGACCACTGCTCTAGCCGATGGTGGAAAGCAGCTCAGGCCCTTACAGGGCGTCGAATGGTCGAACTATTGGAGGAAATGGGAGATCGTTGGAATCCCAACAACTCAGGACTGGGCAGTGATGGTATCGACATTGAACAAATCATTGCTGATTCCATGAAGTCGTGAAATCACATCCCCAAACGGCTATAATATGAAACGTCTTTCTTTGCTTGGGCGAACGCTGCCCAAGCTTTCATCAACCCAAGTGCAGCCGTACGATTCACCTGATTGTTAACTAGAACCTTATGGCCCATTGAAGCCCGCAGGGCTTCCCCCAGATGTCTGTTAATGAGGCTTGTTAGTACAAACCCCATCCCGAACAGCCCCATGAATAAACGGCTCATTTCTTGCCCCGCAAAAGTTCAACAGAGTGGGCAAAAATAGCAAGCAAAGCTCCCTGTTGGCGCACCACTTTTGCCAATTCCGTAGCGATCAATTCTTGCTGCGCGTGTTGCTCACGAAAGTACGTCTCAAAAGCTCTCTTAATTTCAAAGTATTCTTCGGTCTCAATCGTAGATTTTTTTATCATATTTGGCCTCCTTGACCTGCTTTTCAGGTGTGCAGAAGGAGACGCAGCGCAACCCATCGTTAATATTTCCGAAACCCTGCATGATACTCAGGATCAGGCCTCGGCAGATTAGTAACCTCGCCGTACTTCTTCAGAGCGCGGGCAAGCACAGCACCTTGAGCCTTCACGACAATCTCTGCTGCGCCCTTTTGATCTACTGGCTCCTTGAAGCGTCGATAGGCGATATGCGCCTCTCTCATCGTCTCAAAAGCTGCCGCATCATGGAGCTGGCGTAATCCATGATCACCAATCACCAGCCTGATTAACAATCGTTGAATACCCTCTTTCCTTGTCATGCAATGGCCCTCTTACCCCCTAGGCACCGATTGCTCCTTTTGACCCTTTGTTCCCATTATCCACACGACGCATTTGCTTTTTTCGGATTTCCGACAATTTAGAATTCAGAAGCCTGAATAAGGGGAGCAAGTGGGACCATTCACCCCCCGAGGGGGCGACTGGACACTTGCAAAGGGGAGGAAACCTCCCCCTTGACCCCCGAGGGCCACATTTAAAGAAAGGATTTCTTAATGGACCCTAAAGACCCTGAGACCCCGCTGGACCCTGTAGCCCGCAGACCCCGCCAGTTCAAAATGCGACTGACCGAGGACGAGGCCAACCAGCTCAAGACTACCGCCCACAAGCACGAGCTGACACAGGCTGATTACGTCCGAAAAGTGGTTTTCGGAAATACAGCACACGGCCTGCCTAATGCCACCAAGTTACAGGACATCGCCGCGAAGTTGGCCGGGATCGGCAACAACATTAATCAGGCGATGGCCGCAGTAAAAACCGCCCAGAAAGACGGCACCCTGAACGCTGATCAGTTCGATGCAATGTACAAGATCATTGCCGAAGCCCGCCGCATCTGGCTTGAGCCATTGGGCGAGCTGAGAGGCCAGCTCGGCAAACTCAAGTGATCATCAAGACCGGCACCATATCTGCGGGTGATGGCAGCCGCATTTGCGCCTATGCCATCCGGCAGGATGAAAACGAACGAGTCCAGGTATTGAAAGACTCGTCCGCTGAACTTCTGGTTGCTGATGAATTTGCAGAAGCCAAAGGCCGAAAAAACGGACTTTTACATGTCATCATCAGCCCTGATAAAGAACTGACACCCGACGAGCTGGGCGCGACCGTGTCGGCGATCCGCGAGGAATTCGGTTTCAATCATGATGATCCTGAAACGTTGGCGATGCACGAAAGCAAGCGTGCCGATGGATCGACCCAACAGCACTATCATTTGATCCGTCCAGCCGCAGATTGCCAGACTGGGAAGACCTACAAGCTTTTCAGGTCCAAATGCAAAGACGAGGCCGTCAGCCGACGCATGGAGCTTGAGATGGGCCATAAGATCACGTCTGGCGCTCACAACCAGTTTTCAGAAATGCGCCTACGCGAGCAAGGTCACGACGAGCTGGCAGACAGGCTGGCCGCAGCTCTGGGGGAAGACAAACCCCGCGCCGCGTACAGCCACGACGAATACCAGCAAGCGAAGCGAAACGACTTCGACCTGCCTGCCCTTCGCCAAAGCCTCAAGGAGCTGGCTGAGCTGGACCGTTCAGATCAGCCGAAAGCACTAGCCGAACTGATCGACCGTCAAGGCTTGGAGCTGGCCGACGCTATTCAGGATGGCAGAGGCCGTAGCCGGATCAACATCGAGCTCGGCGGCGACCTGAAGCCCCACAACGCAAACCGCACTTTGCGAGTTAAAGCCGCAGACGTGGCCAAATTCATTGAGAAAACAAGGAAGAAACTGCATGACCTCAGATCCGACAAAGAACCATGTCTCGCAATTGAGCGAGGCCCCGCTTCGGGATCTACTCTTGGTGATCATCTCGGGACAGGAAAAGATTCACCAGAGCAACCAAGAAATGATCCGTCGCCAAAACGCGCTGTTGAAGGTGCTGGCGGCGATAGCCAAGACCTAACAAGTGAAGCGGTCGAGCTCGCGGTTGCCGCTAAATACCTAAAATCAGAAACCCGACAGTTCGCAGCCAACAGGAGTAGCGATCTGACTGCTGCCGATCTGGATGCACCGCCTGATGTCAATGATCCCTACATATTGAAGAAGCTGGCGGAAATTCTGAAGCGACAGATGGCCAAGGCCAACGCTATTATGTCGCTCGCGTTTCGTTTTGCTGCCGCTGATAGGTGAGGGGTCTTGGATGCATGCCAAGATACCAGTGCTCCCGCACTAGATGATTCTATTTGTGTTCATATTCAACTATCACCACAAGAAAATCGAACCCAAGCTGCAAACCGTTTCATGCGACTAGACGCAATGGAATCGGGTTCTGTTTTTTTGAATAACGCACAAAAAACCGCACAAAAAATTTCGGGCAGGCAAATACAAACGCGTCTAAGTGTTTGATTTTAATGGCAGGGGCAGCAGGGTTCGAACCCGCGACCTACGGTTTTGGAGACCGTCGCTCTACCAACTGAGCTATACCCCTAAGGTGCGCTTCAAATATGCCAGCCGCGCAGCGGACTCAAGAGGCTTTTTTAGATTCCGCGCGACTAATGCATCCGACAAACAAGTTGCGTGCAGCGTTTAGATCTATAAGACACGGTTTGGTCAGTACGAGGGACCCAATCCGTGAGTATCCGCAAAAAGATCGCCGACAGCGAAGCCGTTTTGAACTGGGCCGCGCGCCGCATCGCAAGTTATATCCGGATGGTCAATCGCAACACCAAATGGCAGCGCATCGGATACGAAGAACTGGACCAACTGGCCGAACAAGGTGAGCCGGTGATCGTGGTGCTGTGGCACCAAAGGCTGGCGCAGTCGCCGTATTTCTTCCCGCTGGACAAAGGGCGCATCTGCTCGATTACTTCGTCTGCGCGGGCCGGCAGTATGGTAGGTCGGGTGCAGAAACTATTCGGCATGGACACCATCGCCATGGCCAGCAAACACAAGAGCAACGTTGCCGTCTCGCGAGAGGTGATCGGTAAGATCAAACAAGGGATTTCCATCGGCATCGCTGCTGACGGACCACGTGGGCCTGAGCGTGTGCTTTCCACGGTGCCATTGGTTTGGGCGCGCACATCTGGCAAACGAATCTTCGGGATCACCTTTTCTGCACATTATGGCAGCGAAGCGGGTACATGGGATCGTCTTTTGATGCCCCGCCCCTGGCGAAACAAGGGAGTCTTTCTGTGCCGCGAGTGGACCGAGACCGTGCCTCGCAAAGCATCCGAAGAGAAAATCGAGGAGCTGCGCCAAAGCCTTGAGCAGCATATGAACGATATCACTGCTGAAGCCGACCGCATGGTCGGGCGCGAACCGTGGTCGCCAGAGGCCTAACCGCCCCTTAACCGCTGCATCAGGTAAACTTCGCTGCCTTCAGGGATTGGCTCGGTCAACCCTGTGGCGATAACGCGGCCATCAATTGCAATAGACACCCCGGCATCAATAGTGCCTTGAAGCTGTGGGTGGGCGAGCACCAATGCGCGTAACAGATCTCCGGTCGTCTTGGCTTCAACCTCGACGACCTGCTGGCCCCCGGTCAATGACCGGAGGCCGGACCAGAGATGAACCTCAACCATCGTCCTTGAGCGCGGCCAGAATACGCGGCGGCGACATCGGCAACTGACGCATGCGCACGCCAGCCGCATGGGACACGGCGTTGGCAATGGCGGCCAGAGGCGGCACGATACCGGTCTCGCCGACGCCTCGTACACCGAAGGGGTGACCGGGGTTGGGCACTTCGACAATCACCGTGTCGATCATCGGCAGGTCACTGGCGACGGGGATGCGATAGTCGAGGAAGATCGAGTTCTGCAGGCGACCGTCATCGCCGTAGATATACTCTTCGTTCAGCGCCCAGCCGATGCCTTGCGCGGCACCGCCCTGATACTGCCCTTCCACATATGTCGGGTGAATCGCCTTCCCGGCATCCTGAATGACCGTGTAGCGGGTGATCGCGGTTTTGCCGGTTTCCGGATCAACCTCGGCATCGACGATATGGGTGCCAAAGGACACACCCGCGCCTTCAGGGGTCGCCTCAAAGTGGCCCGAGATCGGACCGCCAGTCGAACCCATATGGGCCGTGATATCGGCCAGCGGGCGTGGATCGAAGTCACCGGCGTTGGGGCCAGAGGGCACCGCACAGCCGTTTTCCCATTTGACTGCGTCCGTCGGAATTCCCCAGCTGGCCGCCGCACGTTCGCACAGTTTTTCGACCGCGTGTTTGGCCGCTTTAATGGTGGCCAGGCCGGAGGCGTAGGTCACGCGAGAGCCGTGGCTGACGTCGTTGTACCCTAGCGTCGCTGTGTCGGCGATGGTCACCCGGATGTTTTCGTAGGGAATACCCAGAACCTCAGCCGCCATCAGCGCCATAGATGCACGCGAACCGCCGATATCGGGCGTACCAACCATCAACTGGGCCGAGCCGTCCTCAGACAGAGATAGAGACACCGAGGTCTCTCCACCGTGGTTGAACCAGAACCCACAGGAAATCCCTCGTCCCTGCCCCGGTTTCAGCGGTGCTGAATAGTGCGGATGCGCCTTGGCGGCTTCCAACGTCTCAACCAGACCGATGCGTTCATAACGCGGGCCGTAGCTGGCCTTTGTGCCTTCATACGCCGCATTTTTCAGGCGTACATCGACAGGATCAAGGTCCAGCTTTTTGCACAGCTCATCAATCACCGACTCAACGGCAAATGCCCCCATTGGTGCACCGGGTGCACGGTAGGCTGCCTGTTTCGGTCGGTTGGCCATAACGTCATAGCCAACCTGTTTGACGTTGGTCAGATTGTAAGGCGCAAAGGCACACATGGCGGTCATATCGCCCGGCGCGCCCGGAAACGCGCCACCTTGCAGGCGGAACACGCCCTGCGCGGCCGAGATGGTACCGTCCTTCTTCATGCCGATCTTGATGTCCATCGACGCCGAGGCCGTCGGGCCAGTTGCCCGGAACACTTCGGACCGGGTCATCACGAGTTTGACCGGGCGGTTGGCCTTTCGGCTTAGCGCCAGTGCAACGGGTTCAATGAACACAGTCGTCTTGCCACCAAAGCCGCCACCAATCTCAGACGCAGTCACGCGCAGCTGTGCGGTCTCAATCCCCAACAGCGCTGCACAGGTTTTCTGCGCGATCCAGTGGCCTTGGGTCGTGCACCACAGCTCACCCTTGCCATCATTGCCCAGCATACCCAGGCAGGCATGCGGTTCGATGTAACCCTGATGGGTCGCCTCAGTGACAAAGCTGTCTTCGATGATCAGATCAGCTTCGGCAAACCCGGCCTCGACATCGCCATGACCACTTTCGTGGTACCGCACGACATTGGGGTGCATGCCCTCGGGCACCGAATAATCCGCGGCACCTTCACGAATGACCGGAGCATCCGAGGCCATCGCTTTGTCCACATCGGTGACGTGGGGCAGCACCTCGTATTCAACCTTGATCAGCTTGAGCGCATCGCGCGCCGCCAGTGCCGAAGTGGCCGCAATGGCTGCTACAGCGTGGCCGTCATACAGAGCCTTTTCGCCTGCCATGACGTTTTCCAGAACGTTCCAGAATTCGCCCTCCAGTCCCGGTTTAAACGGGACGTGCGCAAAATCCGCGCGGGTCACGACGGCTTTGACATCTTTATGCGCCTCGGCTTTCGTCGTGTCGATTTTCACGATCCGCGCATGGGCGTGAGGCGAGCGCAGGATCGCGCCGTGCAGCATACCAGGTGCCGACATATCGGCCCCGAACTTGGCGCGGCCCGTAACCTTGTCCAACCCATCGGGACGGTTCGGTCGCGTGCCAACAAAAGTGAATTCAGATTTGCGATCGTCGAGTGCCATTACGAAGCCTCCCGCAGTTCTTCGGCTGTTTCCATCACAGCGCGAATGATCTTGTCATAACCGGTGCAGCGGCACAGGTTCCCTGCCAGCCAGTACCGGGTTTCTTCTTCTGTCGGGTTGGGGTTCTTTTCCAACAGAGACTTGGCCGCGACCAGAATGCCCGGTGTGCAGATGCCGCACTGAAGCGCGGCGTGTTCGATAAACTTCTGTTGCAGCGGGTGCAGAACGTCGCCATCCGCGATGCCCTCGACCGTTTCGATCTGCTTGCCATCGGCCTCGACGCCCAGCATCAGGCAGGAACAGACCAGGCGCCCGTCGACCGAGACGGAACACGCGCCGCAGTCACCAGTACCACAGCCTTCTTTCGCGCCGGTCAGGTTCAGCTTGTCGCGCAGACAGTCTAGCAGGGTTTCGCGCGGGTCGCAGAGGTATTCAACCGAGTCGCCGTTTACAGTGGTGGATACGTGGAACTTGCTCATGCTTGTTCTCCCTTCGCACGGGCATAGGCGATTTTCGCGGCGCGCTTGGCCAGAACGCCAGCGACCTCGGTGCGGAACGCGATGGTGCCGCGCTTGTCGTCAATCGGGTTGCACGCAGCGGATGCCGCAGCAGCCAGCGCATCAAGCGCGGCGTCGTCCAGTGTACTGCCGATGATGGCCTTGGCACAGTCTTCGACCAGCAGAACGGTCGGGGCGACGGCACCCAGCGATACGCGGGCTTCGGTGACAGTGTCGCCGTCCAAACGAAGGTTTACACCCACGCCAACGACGGCAATGTCCATTTCGGTCCGTGGTATGAACCGCAGATAGGCGTCGCCACCATCCTCACCCCGTGCGGGAATGTGCACGGCCGAGACCAGCTCACCCTTGGACAGCGACGTTTTGCCGGGGCCGGTCGGAATTTCTTCGACAGCAACTTCGCGATCACCACTTGGGCCTGTCACGGTAACGGTCACTCCGGCGGCGACCATAGCAGGCACAGAATCGGCCGCAGGAGAGCCATTGCACAAGTTCCCGGTCAGCGTTGCGCGCCCCTGCACTTGGGTTGATCCGATCAGGTCCATCGCCTCAACTACGCCGGGCCAATCGCGGCCCAATTCGGAATGTTCGCTCATCTCGGCACCGGTGGCAGCGACCCCCAGCGTCCAGCTGCCATCGGCATTGCTGTTGATGTCGCTCACGCCATCAATCTTTTTGATGTCGATCAGCGTGTCGGGTGTCACCAGTTCCGAGCGCAGCTGCACCAGTACATCGGTGCCTCCTGCAAGAAACCGGGTAATGCCCGTCGCGTTCGCGGCCAAAGCCGACGCCTCGGCAAAGCTGGCGGGGCTGTGATAATCCATGAAAATACCTCGCACCTGTTGATCAGGATTCACTGGGGTTCGCAGGGGACGTTAGTGCAGCTACCCCACGGCGTCCATGGCTGGAACGACCAATTTTTGTGTTTATCGAAGTCGTTTTCAGACCTCAGATCAGAGGTCGAGTTCAATCACACCGTCAGGTTCAGCCGCGCGGCTTTGACACAAGATGATCGCGCCCTCGCGCTGTTTGTTGGACAGAACGAAATCACGATGCTCAATATCGCCGAAAACCACACCGCATTTGCAGACGCCACATATGCCGTCGGCGCATTTCACATCCACATGAATACCCGCCTCGTTCAATACCTGAGCGGCATCTTTGTCTTTGGGGACGGTCAGTTCCCTACCCGACTTCGCCAGCTTCAACGTGAAGGAGTGATTTTCATATTCCGGCTGTTCGGGGACCGAAAAATACTCCAGGTGCCGCGCCTCTTCGGGAAATCCCTGCCGGTCGGCCGCTTGTATGACACCGTCCATGTAGCGATCCGGTCCGCAGGTATAGACGTGCCACCCTTCCTGATACCCCGACAGGACTGCATCCAGATCGGCGCGTGTTCCTTCATCTGAGAAATGAAAATGCACATGGTCGGCCCAGGGCATCGCCGCCAGATCGTCCAGGTACCCAGCCCCAGCGCGGGTGCTGGCGGAATAGTGTAACGCGAACGGCTTGCCCAAGCTGTGCAACCGATGAGCAAATGCAATCATCGGGGTGATGCCGATCCCGCCGCCCATCAAAAAAGTCTTTGTTGCGCTCTCATCCAGTTCGAAATGGTTGATCGGATTCGAGATAAAGACCTTGCGCCCTTCGCTGAAGATTCGATGCAACAGGGCCGAACCGCCGCGTCCTTCATCCTCGCGCAGAACGCCGATCTGATAGACTGACCCGTCCGATGGGTCCCCCGACATTGAGTACTGGCGCAGAAACTCAGGCGCGACCAGCACATCCAGATGCGCCCCGGCGGTCCAATCCGGTAAAGGCGCACCATTCAGGGCCGAGAATTCATACTTGGTCACATCCGCCGTCATCTTGTCGACCTTGGTCAGCGCAACCCGCATCACCGGCGCATCGCCCGCGATCGAGTAACGATGCACGATCGACGTATCCCCTTCTGCCTTGCGGTTTTTGTATTCTTCGGCTGACACCATCGCCTGATAGGCCGCAATCCCGGCCTCGCGGTCCATCGCAAAGGGATATGGCCACGGATGGGGGGCCAGATAGGCGGGATAGACAGCTAATGTCTGATCGTCGTACTTCAGGTCCAGATCTGTCTGCAGGTCACGCCGGTTCAGCGGGTGTTTCGTCGGACGATAGGCTCCGTCCGTTTGCAATTCGATATCCCACCACCATTTCTTGGTGTCGTTCAATCCGCCATTACCCACGGCATCGTCCAGTTTCGCCAATGCCGGCGCGGCTTTCGGGATGTTTATCGCGGCCCAGCGGAACGGGCGTTCCTTGAAGATACCCTCAAGGTTCCACGGGCACGTCTTCATGCAACGCCCGCACATCGCTCCGCCGGGGGTGGTCACGCGATAGGTCGCACATTTCTGACTGTCGGATTTCCAGATCTCATAGCCGTTGAACATGAGTTTTGGCCCTGCGGTGATTGCCCCTGAAGGGCATTCGCGCGCGCATTTGTTGCAGCTTTCGCAGAAAGTCTGCAGGCCAAAATCAATCGGTTTGTCGTGCTCTATCGGCATGTCGGTCGTCACCGCGCCAGACTTGAGCCGGGGCCCGAGATAGGGGTTCAGGATGACCTCACCAATCCGGCTGACCTCGCCCAATCCGGACAGAAGCAAAAGCGGCGGCTGAAGCACCTCGCCATCCATGACCGTATGCGCCTTGGCTTTGTAACCCAGGTTGCGGATCTGCTGCGCGATTACACCGCCCAACAGCGAAAACCGCAGATAGGCGCGCATCGACTGGGCAACTGCGATCCAGTCGTCGCCACTGGACCCCTCCATGGTTTCATAGCCTTGATCGATGATCACGCTGATGGCTTGATCATGGGGCGGGTTGATCTCTTCTCCGGTCGCGTCGTGAGAGTACCACGCCCATTCCGGGCAACGGCTGAGGCCCACGGCATCGCCTCCAATGAAATAGGTCGCGGCCTTGATATTCGCGGCATTTCGGGCGGCATCGGTCGGGCGCGAGCCATCTGCGCTGTCGCCATCCTGCAATAGCACAAATGCGCCCAATGAGCGGCGCTGGGCGAAACTGGGGGCGGCCTTGCGCACATAGTGCCCCCCCCTGGCTGCATCCTGCAGCGGTTTGCCCATATCCCCGAATTGTGCGCGGGCAAACATGTCGGCGCGTTTGGGAACGCGGGCCACGTTTTCTTCGTCGATGTAGGTCGTTGGGTCTTCGACGCGCTTAAGTTTCTCGAACGGATGCGCCCCGTCCACGTAGCGTCGTTTGGCGTAAGCATCCCTGTTCAGTGCGTTCTTGGCGAACCCCGTTCCCAGCCACCACGCCGGACCTTGTGTACGAAACCAAGGTTGCTGCGCCATGGGTTGCAGCGGTTGATCATGCGCAATCTCCATCTCTGTCGTAACAGCTGCCAGACCAAACCGCTTGCCCAGCCACGGCACGACAACATCGCCATCCTCGACCGAGGCCAACCCAGCCGCCACCGCCAGTTTTCCTAGATCAACTTCAGAGGACATCGCGGTATGTGCCCGCGCATCGAACCCCAACAACCGGATATAGTTGGCAATCACCACCGCATTTTCGGTCGCCAGCAAACAGGAACGGTGGTCCTGCGCGTCCATGATCCAATCTGAACCAGGCTCGTCCGAGTCTGGATCACGGTTGTGTTCATAGACAAAGACGATGGCGTGGCGGTGGGTGTCCATCGGCTTGGGCGCGGCCTCCATGCTTTCCTTCAGGTCGGCCATGATGACGTCGATGCCCGACGCCAGCGTTTTAGTCTGCCGGGTCTTCAGCGCATGGGCCAGACGATCAATGTCGGGGTTATGACGCGGCTGGGGCAGCATCGCCTCGGCAGGCAAAGGCCCGCACCCCATCATCGACGCGTCATTGAAATAGCCAAAAGCCTTAAAGTGATGGGCGCGCGTGGTCGGATCGGCCGGGATTTCAGAGGGCACAGCATTCACGAATCCATCACGAATAGCGTCCATCATCGCCTGAAACTCACCCATGGCGTTGACGATGCTTTCAGGCTGTTCCGGCCGGTGAAAACTGAGTTCAGGCATCGGCGGCACGGCAGACAGGTCCGGCACAACGCTCTGACGTGCCAACCGCTCCAACGGATAAGGCCCCATGTGGACCGGCCGGTTCTTGTCCGAGAAAAAGCGGATCCCCATCGTGCGCCTCCTGATGTCTAGGTCTCACCTAATGCGGCGTGGACAGTAAATCCATTCATGAATAATCATAAGCGGTATGAGCAAAATAGATTTCATGGATCTGGATGGAAAAGTCCTGAGGGTCTTTCTGACCATTCTCGAAGAAAACTCGGTGTCCAAGGCCGCAGATCGGCTTGGCGTGACACAATCGGCCATCAGCCACACCCTGTCCAAACTTCGGGTGGTTCTGGGCGATCCGTTATTCATCAGATCAGGGCAGGGTCTGACCCCTACTGAGCGCGCCTTGTCCCTGAAAGATCCTGTTCAGCAGGTTCTGGACAATATGCGGGCGCTGACCGAGGATCGCCCGTTCGACCCGCTGTCCGAAGAGATGGTCTTTCACATCGCCACAAACGACATGCCGAGGGAATTGATTTTCCCGCAATTGCTGCAAAAGGTTCGGACCGAAGGCGTGCGGCTGGGGTTGGGGTTTATCCCATCAGGTGTTCCAGACCCTGAGCTGCTGCGCAGCGATCGGTGTCAATTGATGCTGACGCCTTTGCCGCCGGATGGACCGGACATCTTTCAAAAACGCATCCTCAGCAGCCCGCTGATGATCTATTACGATGGCGCGCGACGATCTCCTCCGGACAGTTGGGAAACCTATTGTGAAACCGAACATGTCGAAGTTCGTTTTGCGGATGGCCGCAGCTCGCGCGCTGTTATGCGGGGTGTCGATCAAAACCAGATCAGGCCACCTACGGTTACCCTGCCGCATTTCAATGCCATTACCTCATTTGTGAAAGGCGGCGACCTGATTTCCACCGATACCGCGTTGATGAAACACGGGCCGCTACATGCGTTGGATTGTGCACCTCTGCCCTTCGCGTGCGACCCTGTCTCGATCTACATGGTCTGGCACCAAAGATCGTCCAACGACCCGGCACATCGCTGGTTGCGTGACAGGATCGAAGCCATCGCAGCGACGCTTCAGGATTGAGACAGCAACCAGTCTTTCATCACTGCGACCAGCGCGGGTTGGCGTGGCTGTTTGGGTGTCACGATGTAAAAGCCCAGATCCTCGACCAGCTCGTCCGGGATCGGGCGCACCAACTGACCGGCGGCCAACTGGGCAGAAACAAGCGGTTCGTTAGCAAGCGCAACACCCTGGCCCGACACGGCTGCGTCGATGGCAAGGCTGGTCTGGCTGAAACTCATCATCTTCGGCTTGCCCGTAATCCCTGCCCGCTGCAAAAACAAAGGCCACAGCCCATGGGTGTCGTTCAGCAAAGTGTGCTTTGTCAGGTCAGCAGGATGCGCAATTCTGGCCGCCATCTCAGGACCGCAAACCGGAACGAAAGTTGTAGAAAACAGAGGCACTGCGACCACCCCCGGCCCAAAAGGCGCGCGCCCTTGCCGAACGGCAATGTCGACACCGTCCCCCTGGAAATCCGCCAGCCGTTCCCGAGCGTCAACCTGCACGGCAATGTCAGGGTGGTGCAGCGTAAAGTCCTGAAGACGGGGAACCAGCCATTTCGAGGCAAAGCTGGGAGTGACAGAGATAGTAATTTGTCTGTCCCCAGAAAGATCTTCAACAGCCTCTTCGATCAGTCGGAAGGCCCGGCGCAAGGGTGCATGGAACCTGCGCCCGGCCTCGGTCAGCGCAAGGCCGCGCGGCAGGCGGTCAAAGAGCGTCACAGCCAATCGCGCCTCAAGTCCGCGCACCTGTTGCGCGACAGCACCTTGTGTGACGCCCAAATCCTCGGCGGCTAAGCGAAAGTTCAGATGCCGCGCCGAAGCTTCGAAGGCCCGCAAAGCGTTCAGGGGGGGAAGAGCCGCCATCGTAGCACCCTGTAGTTTTTCTACATCATAAGGCCAGCAGAACTGATTGGTCAATCAGATCGCCAAGGCGCATCTTCATGCCATCAATGAATGGAGAAATCACATGACAAAAGTGGCGCTGATAACAGCGGGCGGCAGCGGAATGGGCGCGGATTCAGCCCGACGTCTGGTCGCAGACGGGTTCAAGGTCGGCATCCTGTCGTCTTCGGGCAAGGGTGAGGCGCTGGCGCACGAACTTGGTGGCGTTGGTGTGACCGGGTCAAACCAATCGACGGATGATCTGCAAAAACTGGTCGATACCGCGATGACCCATTGGGGGCGCATCGACGTGCTGGTCAACTCGGCCGGTCACGGCCCGCGCGCGCCAGTGCTGGAGCTGACGGACGAGGATTGGCACACCGGGATGGACGTCTATTTCCTGAACGCCGTCAGACCAACCCGGCTGGTGACACCGATCATGCAGAAGCAAGGTGGTGGGTCGATCATCAACATTTCAACCTTCGCCGCGTTCGAGCCCGACCCTGTTTTCCCAACCTCGGGTGTTTTTCGCGCGGGTTTGGCGGCCTTCACCAAGCTGTTCTCGGATCATTACGCGGCTGACAACATCCGGATGAACAACGTCTTGCCAGGGTTCATCGACAGCCTGCCAGAGAAAGAGGAATTCCGCGCGCGTATCCCGATGGGCCGCTATGGACGCAGCTATGACGAGATCGCCTCGGTCGTGGCAATGCTTGCGTCAGAAGGCGGCGGCTATATCACCGGTCAAAACATCCGGGTTGATGGCGGCATCACCCGCGCGGTCTGAGGTCAGAACCGCGCTTTGACAAAATGGGTCAGCGCCGCGCCGGTTTCAAAATAGGCGCGGCGTAGCCCTATCCACTTTTCCTGATACTTTGGGACTGCGGGCACCGGCAAAAGGCTTGGGTCGTCCTGCAACAGACTTTGGGCAACAAGGCGGCCAAAGACAGTGCCTGGCCCGATTCCACGCCCCGAAAATCCATGAACGGACAGAGCGTTGGGACCGATCTGCGTAATCTTCGGGATGTGGTCCGACGTCATGGCGATACGGCCATGCCACCCTTCGATCAACGGCTGATCAGCCAGTTGCGGATATAGCTGAGCCAGTTTGCGCTTGATCCAGCTCTTGTGAATCCCGCCGCCTGCCTGATCCAGATCACCCATGGCACCGATGATAAACCGCCCCTCTTGATCCATTCGGAACGAGGTCATGATCAGGTCTGTGTCCCAGCACCCCTCATCCCCCGGCAAAACACTAGCGCGCAGATTATCGGACAATGGAGCCGTGGCATATTGGAAATAATTGACTGGCACATAGGCGGGGGCCGATGCGGTCAGATCACGGTGATAGGCATTGGTCGCCTGAATGACCCATTTGGCGCGCAACGTGCTCCGAGCAGTCTTCAAAACCCAGATTCCATCCATTTGCTGCATGGACAGAACCGGATCTTGCGTGGAAACCAACGCGCCAGCCTCGACCCCGACACGGGCCAATCCGCGCACATAAGCCAATGGCTGGATGGTTCCGGCGCGCGGATCGAACAGGGCGCCACCAAAAGCCGCACTGCCGGTGCGCTGGGCTGTCAGTTCTGCAGACAGCAACTCAACCGGTGCGCCAGCAGCGCTGAGTTGCGCGTGGCGGACCTGCAGATCCCGGAGACCCGCAGCCGAATGCGCACAGTGCAAAGTTCCGTTGCGCACAGGTTCACAGTCTATCCCATGCTGGTCGATCAGGCTGAACACCTCTGATGGAGCAGCAGCCAGAAGGTCAACCAGCCGATCCCCAACTATGTCACCCAGATGCGCGCGAATCTCAGCGGGTGGCAACCACAGCCCCGCATTCGCCAACCCGACATTGCGGCCCGAGCCACCGTGACCGATGTCATGCGCCTCAAGCAGACAGACCGAAGCACCAGCCTTGGCTGCAGTCAGGGCCGCAGAACAGCCGGTGTACCCACCACCGATCACCGCCAGATCAACAGTGATATCACCGGTCGAAACACCGGGTTCGACATGTTCACGGCATGTGTTCAGCCAAAGGGACTGGTTGTGGTCGCTCATGTCGCGCTCCTTGAAATTGCGCGGATCATCAGGGCAGTGTCAGCCGGTTGCAAGCGCTCTTTGATCCTCGCGCCCCATCGCGATCAGGAAGGGTTGCGCATCCTGTTTCGCTTGAAAACCAGCCTTGTTACCCATGCCACGCCAGTTCGCCAGAACAAGAGATTGCGCCACTGCGCCACCTAAGGTCGCGCCGGGGCCGGTAACAATGAACAGGTCTGGCGCGAACTCATGCGCGGCGGTCTGGATCGCACGGGTAAAGTCATAGGGTTCGGTCACTTGGTAGCCCAGGGTATAATCCCAAAGCGCCTGCGTATCCGTCGCACCCGGCCACCAAATCTTTCCGCGACCGTCGATCAGGGGGCGTTCAGACTGTCCGAACAAATCCGCGCCCAAGCGCGCACGCCCTTCGGCAGCGACCGGTGCCTGCAAGGATGTGTGAAACGCGGCATGGTTTGGCAGGCGCATCGGGAAACGGTCCTGCACGGTGGGTTGCGACGCCTCGAACGCTTTCAGCCCCTTTTCGTTGCCTGCAAGAACCAGCATCCCGCCCAGATCAATAGATAGCGCAAGATCATGTCCATCCGTCGAGTTGATGCGCGCCACATCCGTCAGCAGCTCGGTCTTGCGCGCGGCGTCATCCGCCCAATCATTACCAGCAAAGGGGTAAACCAACTGACCACCGATCAGGTGATCCTGCATCAGTGTTCCCATCGTGTTCACGACGCGAAACCCGTCCTCAGGCGACAACGCCCCGGCAGCGGCCAGCGCAATATACCACCCCATCGAGTTCCCGGTGACCGCGACCACCTCGATATCATCGGCCAGCGATTGCGCGTCTGCCAGCGAAGCTGCGTAGATGAGCGGTGAAGCAATATCGCCTTTTGAATACTTGGAAACTGTGAACCGCGCTGCGCCATCCAATGCAGTCACGGCCTCTTGCCCTGCTTCGGCACGTATCGCGTCGAAGCCCCTAAACATCGCAGTTTGCTGCGCGTGGTGGCGATGCAGATAGCCAAGCTCGGGCTTGTTGTATGTACCCCGACCAGGGCAGATGACAACTGCTGTGCGGGTCATGAGCGGCCCCCCGTCAGTTTTAGCGCAGCGGCGACAATCCCCTCTTTCGACGGCAGCGGAGCAGCATAAGCGGGGCCAGTGGCGATAAAACAATCTTCGGCCACGACGCGCGCGCTAGGGGTAGAGGGACTGTTTTCGGTGAAAAAGGTCATCAGCGCCTCGGACTGGCTGCCGGTCCGGCGACACTCGTCGACGATAAGGACGTGTTTGCAACCCTTTGTGGCCTGACGCAGAGCCTCAATCGGGAGAGGTGCCAGCCAGCGCATGTCGATGATACGGGTTTTCACGCCTGCGGCCTCCAACTCGGGCCGAGCCTGTTTCGACAGATAATGCCCGTTGCCATAAGTGACGATGGCCAGATCTTTACCCTCGCCATGCACGCCAACCTCACCCAGCGCGATACTCTGGTCAGGCGACGGATACGTCGTCATCCAGCCTGCGTCCTGTGCATCGTGCAGATCGCGCATCGGATAGAGGGCAATCGGTTCCAGAAAGACCACCACCCGCTGTTCTTCGCGCGCCAAACGAACGCATTCGCGCAGCATCTTAGCCGCATCTGCGCCTGTCGACGGGCAGGCAATGATCACGCCCGGAATGTCGCGCAGGACAGCCAGCGAGTTGTCATTGTGGAAATGGCCGCCGAACCCTTTCTGATACCCAAGCCCCGCAATGCGCAGAACCATCGGGTTAGTGAACTGCCCGTTCGAGAAAAAGGGCAGGGTCGCGGCCTCGCCCCTGATCTGGTCCTCGGCATTGTGCAGATAGGCCAGAAACTGGATTTCGGGGATCGGAATGAACCCGTTATGCCCCATGCCAATGGCCAGTCCCAGAATGGACTGCTCATCCAACAGCGTGTCGATCACCCGGTCCGGGCCAAAGCGTTGCTGCAGTTTCTGGGTCACGCCATAGACGCCGCCCTTGCGGCCGACATCTTCGCCCATACAGACGACCTCGCCGTGTTCCAGCATCAGATCGGTCAGCGCCCAGTTGATCAGACGGCTCATGGGTTGCGGATCATCCATTGCCCGCATGTCGCCGCCAAAGGCCTTGGCGCGCGCTTCGGTACTGGGACCGTTGGTGGGCTTACAGATCCGCTTTGGCGGGATCAGGCTGGCCATAACCTCGGACGCATTGGCCAGATGCGGGCGGGTTGCGGCCTCCGCCGCGATGCGGTCCGTGCGGGCGCAGGTATCTTCGTAGTTTTTCAACGCCTGCTCCGGCGCCAACGCCCCGGCCTGTTCCAGCAAGCGCACCGAGTGCAGCAGGGGATCGTTGGCCTCGTCCGCCTCCACTTCGGATTTTGGTAGGTATGTAGTCGGCACATCAGCGCCTGCGTGTCCGTAAAGGCGGACGGTTTTCAGGTGCAGGAAGGCAGGTTTGCGGCGGGAGCGGACATACTCGGCGGCTTCCTTGGACACTGCGTAGGTCTCGTAGATATCCAGACCGTTGGCCAGAAAGTACTTGATCCCGGGGCGATGCTCCATCGACGCCTGTATCCAACCCTTGGGCGTTTTGACCGAGATTCCAATCCCGTTATCCTCACACACAAACAACAGCGGCAAAGGCGTCGACTGCACGCTGGTCCAGCCTGCGGTGTTGATCGCGCCCTGCGCGGTGGAGTGGTTGGCCGAGGCATCCCCGAAGGAACACATCGTAATCCCGTCCAAGGGCAGTTCACGGTGTTCAGGATCGCGTCTCCGCGCGGCGCCTAACGAATAAGCAGCACCCACAGCCTTGGGCAGATGGCTGGCGATGGTCGAGGTTTGCGGCGGGATGGTCAGCGCCTTTGAACCCAAAACCTTATGCCGCCCGCCCGAGGTCGGATCCTCTTTCGAGCAGGCAAAGCTCAGCAACATGTCCCACGCAATTTGCTGGCCCGGCACCTGCTCGGCCCGGGCGATCTGGAACGCCGCGTCGCGGTAGTGAAGAAAGGCAATGTCGGTCGGACGCAATGCATGCGCCACGGCTGCCATCCCTTCGTGGCCGGATGATCCGATGGTGTAAAACCCCTGCCCCGCCTTCTGCATGGCCCGGCTGGTCCGGTCCAATGCACGGCTAAGGACCTGTGACCGGAACAGCGACACCGCATCGGTTCCGCTTAGCCCCGGCCTCGGGCTTGCGCCTTCGGGGAAGTCGCGCTTGGCGACCCGGGTCAGGAAATTCTCGTGAACGATCTGGGCGCGATCCATTGGGTGTCTTCCGGTCTTACTTAGTTACAACTTGGCGGTAGCGTCCGCGATACGGCGCATACCTTCTTGCAGGCTTTCGGTGGCATAGGCAAAAGAAAGCCGCAAATGCCCCGGCATCCCAAACGCGCGCCCCGGCACCAGCGCCACGCCCGCCTCATCCAGCAGATAGCGACAGAATTCATGGTCTGTGGGCATTTTCGCATGAGTTTTGGGAAAGACGTAAAACGCGCCATCCGGCACGGCACATTCCAGACCAGCGGCGTTTAGCCCTTCGACAACCAGATCGCGGCGCTCTCGCATTTCCCGACGGCGTTCTGCCAGCAAGCCTTGCGGCCCGTTGATGGCCTCCAATGCTGCAGCCTGGGCAATCGAACACGCCCCCGACGTGATTTGCCCCTGCACGGCAACCATCGCGTTGATCAACTCAGCAGGGCCAATTCCCCACCCGATGCGCCAGCCGGTCATGGAATAGGCCTTGGACACGCCGTTTACGATCAACGTTCGTTCCGCCAATTCGGGAACGGCCAGCACAAAGGGCGTGAAAGGCACAAAAGACAGGTGTTGATAAATCTCGTCAGAAATCACCCAGACCTGAGAATAGTTTTGCAATACCGCGCCCAGCGCCTGCAATTCCGCCTTGGAATAGACCGCGCCGGTCGGATTGGACGGCGAGTTCAGCAGCAGCCAACGCGTGCGCGGGGTGATCGCGGCCTCCAACTGATCCGGCGTCAGTTTGAATTTCTGCGTCGCCGGACAGCGGACGACTACGGGGACACCGCCAGCCAAACTGACCATATCCGCATAGCTTGTCCAGAATGGAGCAGCCATAATCACTTCATCACCAGGGTTCAGAGTTGCCATCATTGCGGAGGACAAAACCTGCTTGGCACCCGTCGAAACGATTACATTTTCGGGGCGCGCGCCAGCCTCAGTCGCAATCGCTGATCGCAAGGCGGGCGTTCCTGCCGTTGCGGGGTATCGCGTCTGCCCGTCAATAGCTGCGCGGTGGGCCGCCTCAACAACATGCGGCGGCGTTGGGAAATCAGGCTCACCTGTGCTAAGCGCAATCACGTCGGCACCCTGCGCGCGAAGACGCGCGGCCTGCTCTGAGATACGAACGATCTCTGACAGCTCAATGCCATTCAACCGGTCGGCGGGCTGAAACTCTTTAATACTGGTCGTCAGGTTCATTGGTCCACATCCACGCTGGAATCCACACCTCTGTATCGGGCTGGCGCGCTGCAATTGCCAGTGATATTCCGTGTGAAAGGTATGAGGATTAGTCATATGATTGCGCCCCGTCGGTTTCTTCCCTCGATCCCCTCTCTTCTGGCATTGGAGGCGGTTGATCGCCTCGGCAGTGCCTCGGCTGCAGCCGAGGAGCTGTCGCTAACCCAAAGCGCGATCAGCCGACAGCTGAAGTCCATGGAGGAACAACTGGGTGTCGCGCTTATCCAGCGCAATCAAATGCGATTGCACCTGACCCCCGCCGCGAAAGATTATGTTCAGGTGGCGCGCACAGCGCTGAACCAGATTGCGCAGGCGTCACTGAAACTGAAGGCCAACCCAACAGGCGGGTCGCTGAACCTGTCCATCCTGCCCGCCTTTGGAATGCACTGGCTGGCGCCGCGCCTGCAGGGTTTTGCCCGTCGCCACCCCGAAGTGACCGTGAACCTGAGCACATGCCTCAAGCCGTTTGATTTCGAGACCGAACATTTTGATGCCGCCATCCACTTCGGCCAAAAGAACTGGCCGGGCGTCAACTACCTGCCGATTATGCGTGAAGATGTGGTTCCGGTCTGCGCGCCGGACCTGTTGCCCGATCAGGAGCAGGGCTTGAGCTGGCTGATAACAGCGCCATTGCTGCATCTAGAGACCCGACCGGACGCTTGGGAGCGATGGTTTGCGGCACAAGGGCGTGACGTATCAGGGATGCGGGGAATGCTGTTCGATCAGTTCTCGACCATGGTACAGGCCGCGATCCACGGGTTGGGAGCGGCGCTATTGCCCAGCTATCTGATCGAAGACGAACTGAAAACCGAAAGGTTGGTTCCCGCATGGAACGGACCCCGCATCAGCCTTGGGCAATTCTTTTTGGTCTGGCCACAGTCACGACCGGAATCCGAACCGCTGCGGTCGTTTCGGATATGGCTGCAAGGTCAGGTTGGCCAATTCTGATCCCAAACTGCGCAGCCTCCGGCTTTGCGTCCTGCGGACGGCAGAGGGGCCGGGCAGGTGCGGGCTGCGGTCGTTTCGGATATGGCTGCAAGGTCAGGTTGGCCAATTCTGATCCCAAACTGCGCAGCCTCCGGCTTTG
>NZ_JBXWOX010000032.1:0-30338 GCF_059611125.1 Ruegeria sp. CDSB029 | reverse complement strand
TAATCACAACAACCAGTTGAGCCAGACCCTCTCTTAGATCAGGCGGCCATCTGTCCCAAAATCCCTGACGACGGACAGGTCGAGACAATCGAGGCACTGATGGAAGATCGCGATACGGCACCCGTCGAGGATCATCTCAAACCGTTACTGGCATACATTGAAAAGCTTACTGTCTCGCCATTACGAATGACGGAAGCCGACGCAAATGCAGTCTACGCGGCAGGCTGGTCGGAGAGTGCGTTGTTCGATGCTATTCAGGTCTGTGGTGTTTTTAATCTCGTGAACCGCTTCATAGAAGGAACAGGTGTCCAAAGTCCTGGCAACGATCCAAGGCAAGCGGATGAGGCCACATTAATCCGATACCGCAGTGACACCTTCTACACCGATTTTGGACGGGAGAATGGCCTCGACATTCCTTGAATTGATGTTGTTTTAACTTTCGAACAGTGACGAAAAACTGGACCAACAAGAAATCAGAAGCGTCCTTCGCTCTCGGGGTTGTCCCATTCGTTGGATCAAGTCGGCGCCGTCAGTAATATTGGTGGATCTATGTTCAAGCCTCGATGATCCGTCCGGCTTTTCGTAGATAACCCATTTTCTGATAAGGTTTGGAGACTTGTGAGCTTTGTAAGGGGGGAGAGTTGCTTAAGTTTGACGCTGAGACAACGAGATTACTTGAAATTGCCTATCAGGGAGCTGAGTTGACACGGCGAAGACAGGCTTCATTTGATGCGCTGTGCCCTGCTCCCGGTGAAACTATTTTGGACATTGGTTGTGGCAACGGTCTGTTAACGGCAGAGTTGGCTCGCACAGTTGGTTCGGATGGTTATGTCATCGGGGTCGACCCAAGCGAGGACATGACAGCAGCCGCAAAAGAACGATGCAGCGACTACGCAAACGTGGAGTTTAGTGCAGGTTCCGCAAATCACTTGCCCATTGAGGATGAACGTGCTGACAAGGCCGTCTCGGTACAGGTCTTTGAGTACATCGAAGACGTAGACGGTGCATTGGCTGACACGCTGCGGTGCGTCAAACCCGGTGGGCGCCTTGTCATCAGCGATCTACACTTTGGCAGCTTGATTTGGTTCAGCGACGAGCCCGACAGAATGCAAAAGATGCTGACATCCTGGAACCAGCACTTTGTGAGTGGTTCCGTCCCGGAAAGACTGCCCGCACTGATAAAGGCTCGCGGCAACCATGTGGAAGATATCTTGTCGTTCACAATGACAGATCACCAGCTAAAACCTGATGGCCTCGCAATCATGATGATGCACCTCATGAAGCAATACGCTGTCGCAAATGACCATGTTGATCCCGCTGTTGCGCAATCGTGGTTTGACGAACAGCTTAGCCTTGCAAAAGTTGGGCGCTTCTTTTTTTCGATGACCCAATTTATCGTCGTGGCGCGTAAAAGGGGTTGATAGACCGAAATGACTTGGCCTCGGTTCTTCCGCTGGCTCGCTGAAAGGTACAGTTCAAGAGCCCCCCTCAGGTATCGTTGTCGTCGTGATTGGTGCTGCAATCTTTTGTCCGAACTTAATTGTCGCCGTTGAAGCCCCAATGAAGGGCCAGACGCGCAGCCATTGATCAGGCGTTCGAACGACCGCAGCGATAGACGCAATGCACAGAAGGTCTCGTGTTGGTGCTAACTCTATGGCTACAACACAGGTACGTGGCTGTCACTTCCAGCTTGCAGCTGCCTTTGGTGTGATCCAATCGCCATATCCGGCCGATTGTCACCAAATGTCGTCAGAACCTTCCCGGATACAGATTCATCATGCTCTGCACGTCCAGTTCACTCGAAAACGCGTCCGGATTACTCCAGATCACCTCGTTAATATAGTCGCGTTCCGAGTGAAGATCGTTGGCTGTAGGCCGTGATTCCCGGTTTTCGGGGAAGCCTCTCTTTGTCCAACCGAACAGTCCACCAAATACGGTCCAGATGCTGGGTGACATTGTATGGGAAGCCATCTCGTGGTCCTTTCCGACTTACTTGCGCTGTCGCAACAAGAGTAGCTGTTCACCCGTTTTTCTGGTATCCAGCACAAAATTGTGCTGTTCTACAAAAATGAAGAACGGGTTCCGAAATTGGTCGGATATTCGCGTGTTCCTCTCTGTCTTCAGAGAAGGATCGACGCTTGCGGCCTCCAAAAAGCTACAGGTCTCCCAACCAACGGTTGCCCGGCGCATTGATGTTCTCGAAAAAGAAACAGGCTTGACGCTGTTTGAGCGCGGTACGCACGGGTTCAAACCGACCCGAGAAGCCCTTCGCCTCGTTCCCCTCGCCGAAGCAATCGAGGCTTCAGTCCTCGAATTTACCGACTGCGCGAAAGAATTGACGTCGACACAACCCATCCGTATCACCGCTTATTCGGCAAACTTCTCAGCACGCATGATCGAAATCGTAAACGCGTTTTCCGCCGACAATCAGGATGTCGCATTCGAGTTTTTGTCCAGTGTTCGGGCGCTGGACCTGATGGCCGGGGAGGCAGACATTGCGTTGCGCCTTGCGAGAACCGATCCTGATCCTGACCTGATCTGCCGGAAGATTAGCACGGCACGCTGGTCTTTGTTCGGCAGCAAAAACTACGCGGACAAATTTGGCCTGCCGGGGTCAACAAATGATCTGGCCGGGCATCAGTTTGTTACCTTTCAGCGGGACGATGTACCGAATGTTTTCCACGAATGGTTGACCAATCACGTGGCACCGGAACAGATCGTCATGTCTTTCACTGAACTGGAGCTAATGCATGCGGCGATCAGATCAGGGCAAGGTCTTGGGATCAGCAATGTCAAGCTGGTTGAAGCAGACATGTCTTTTCTCCGATGCTTCGACGAAATCCCCGAACTTGCGGTGCCGCACCTAATGCTCATTTCACCGGAAGCCTATCGTCGGCCAGAGGTTAGAGGCTTCGTTAAGTTCTTCGCACCTCGATACGCTGCAATCTACAAGTAGTGATCGAGTAAAAAAGAACTGATGCTATACTTTGTGAAACGCAGACAAGCTCTTTTGCATTTAAACGAGTTCAGCGGACAAAGAGAGCGCCGGTTTAAACCATTCCTCTCCGCACAGGGGTTTCAGGACGTTTCAATCGGAAGGCTTTGATCGGCGCTCCACTCAGCCCAGGAACCATCATAGAGGCGCGACTTGTCGAACCCCATGTGGCGAAGCGCAAGGAGACCGCAAGAGGCGGCAATACCGCGACCGCAATACGCGATAACCTCGTCGTCGGTTTGAATTCCCTTGTCCTGATAGTGCTGAAGGAGGCGGAGGCGATCCGCCAACCTGAATGAGCCTCGTTCCTTTAGTTTTGCTGCCCGCTCAGCAATAGGTGTGTGTGCCAAATCCGGATCGATGTTCGATATCGCCGGTATGTTAACTGCACCGGGGATATGTCCCGAGCGACCTCCCCATGTGTGAACACCGTCGCCTCGGAAGAGGTCGTTTGGCAGAAAGTCCACAACTCTGACCTCAGGCTTACCTATCGCGTCCAGAACGTCAGTTTTGCTGGCAATCCAATAGCTCTGCACCTTGGGAGCGAAGTCGCCAGGCTCAACGGATGGATCACCAGCTTCAACCGGTCGACCTTCCAGTTTCCATTGCTGCAAACCGCCATCCAAAACCTGCACATTTTCATGGCCATAGTACGAAAGCGCCCACCAAAGACGTGCAGAAGCCAAGGGCAGCCCAGAGTCATCGTAAACCACGACATGACTGTCATTGGATACACCCAACTCGCGCATCTTTTTCCCGAAATCCTCAGGTCCGAGCATCATATCGGGAATGTTCTGAGTGCTGTCCGCAAGCTCCGTCGACATACCAACATACACGGCGCCAGGAATGTGCTCAGCTTGGAACTCGCTCCTGTCGTCGTAGGCCACACCCTTGCCGTTTTCCTCCCTAAACTTCCAGCGAACATCAATGATGCGCAGTTTCGGGTCGGTCAGGTTATCTGCCAACCAAGTCGTATCAATGAGTGGGCGAGTATGTGTTGCCATCCCTACGTTCTCCTCTAACCGGACGTCGGTCGAGCCGTATGGAATAATCCTCAAAATTGGCTTCGGAGTCCAATTTTGGAAGATCGGGATCTGGCGGAGCCACTATGGTCGGAATTGGATTTCGATGAACGTATTGCCTATCGGAAGCAATTTAAGCTGAAATTACGGCACCTTGTTAAGTCGATTTCCTTTGACTCACTCATAGTTAAGCATGCTCATATAGCTGACTACTGGAAAGGCTTGGAACGGATAATGGAAGGTTTGGATGCTCGAAGATCGGTACGGAAGCCCGCTAACGACAACATCACAAACTGCACGTGACGCCTATGTTGAAGGCATCGACCGTTTTCTGGGTGCTTTTGATGATGTCGAAGAAGCTTACCGTTCTGCAATGCAGGCAGATGATAGTTTTGCCATGCCCCATGTTGGCCTTGCGCGCTATCTTGTTACCGTCGGCCGCGGACAAGATGCAAAGCGAGAATTAGCCGCCGCAAAGGAACTTTCGCAAGGCGTCAGCCTGCGCGAAGCCGCCCAGATCGACATTATCAGCGATCTCATTGAGGGGCGTGCACCGCAGGCCTACAGGCGCATCCGAGATCACGTCACAGACCATCCGCGAGATATTTTGCTGGCCCAGACATGTACCAGCGTATTTGGCCTAATAGGGTTTTCAGGTCAGGCAGGACGCGAGGCAGAGCAGCTTGCCTACACAACCATGTTGAAGCCACACTATGGCGACGACTGGTGGTTTCTCTGCCAGCATGCCTTTGCCCAGATGGAGGCCGGACAGATCGGCCTGGCCGCTGAAAACATCGAGCGCGCGCTTGAGTTGAAGCCAGACAGCGCGCACAGTGCACATGTCAGGGCCCATCTCTACTATGAGAACGGGGAGACGGACGCTGGCTACGCTTATCTGCGCGATTTCTGGCAAGACTATCCCACCACTGCTTACCTGCACTGTCACCTCAGTTGGCACGTGGCTCTCTGGGCGCTTGAAAGCGGCGATGTGACTGGAATGTGGAAGATATTCGATGAATGTGTTTCCCCCGACCGCCCTCCTGCACCGCCACTGAATGTATTGACGGATAGTGTGGCCATTGTTCACCGAGCCTTTTTAGCCGGCGAGTCTGTGCCTCAGGAGTGCTGGCAGCAACTCAGTGACTATGCTGTTCAGTTCTTTCCTTCACCTGGCCTCGCTTTCGCGGATGTTCACGCCGCTCTTGCGCATGCCATGGCTGGACAAAGAGAGCGTCTGGAATCGACCATAGAGCGCGCAAAGGGACCCGCAGGCCCCACCGTTGCCTCTGTCGCAGGCGCATTCCGCGCGCTGGCGGATGGAAATGCTGATGAAGCGATTGAGAAATTCGTAGGTGTCATGTCTGAGCACGAACGCCTAGGCGGTAGCCGGGCGCAACGCGACTTAATTGAGTTTTCATTGGCGCATGCGCTAGCAATTTCGGGACAATCGAATGAAGCTCGACGCATTCTCAACATGCATCGACCGCATACCTCCCATGACCATGCGGTAGCAGGTTTGGCGGGGTAGGATGCCTATGTTCTTTGATGTCCGCTATGAGCGCTTGTCCGCTTTAGGTTCGATGTTGATCAACCGAAGTGTCTGCTTCTCGAGTTCTAGAAAGCTCGCTGGTGAAGGCCCGTTTCGGGCTGATACTGTTGAAAAGCTCCACTTTCGCCAAAAACCGCCGAAAAAGTAGTTCGTAGAAAGCCAACCGGATAATTGGGAAAGGGGGTTGGCCAAAACACTGGTCTGCCGATGAGAGAGTAGTTCATGGCCAGCTCTGGGCATGCGGTATCGACTGTTTTGATACAAGTGATTTTGGCGGATAAGTGAGGAAGCAGAATAATCAAGTTTTTCAACACTATCCGGACAAAGCAATCATTTGCATTAGCCAATTACTCAGACAATTCGCGACGCAAACCAATTATCCCGTGACATTAGATAACTTGCCCACGCAGGATTTTGAAATCCAAGCCGGACGTCGTTCGCCACTTGGGTTCTAATGTCCTCGACTTGCGCCAGTACGTCTGGCAGCGCTTCTGTAATTCTCTTAACCGCCACTTTGAGGCTCAAAAGATCTTCCGCCGCCAACTGGCCAATTCTTATCGAAACTTGGCGCAGCGTCTCATCGAAACCGTCGCCTTGCAAATTGGACGCTCGCCACAGATCGAAATCTAGCACTTCCTGCATCCGGGCTTTGCCAAATGTATCTTGCAGCGTATGCCGTTCCGCAGGGACAAAACCCAGCCGACGTTGAACTGCGTCGCTCGCTGGGTTCAATTTTGGCCATACACGCGTGTAGATCGCATCGGCGTCAGAGGTTTCGAAAACGTGTCCACAAAGTATTCGGGATGAATCGCTTGATACTCCTTTCCCCCAATAGGAACGAGCGACTGCAACAAAAGTCGCCACTGTATTATGGGGCAATCCCGGCGCAACAAATACGCCACGAATTCCTACAAATTGGTTATCGCTGGCTTCGTCCCGGACGGTCCACAGACCAATGTGTGTGGCATTGTTGGCGCTCCGCACTCCATCGACGGCAAGAGTGTCGATCCAAGCATCGGTCGCCGCCAGTGCACCTTTACGCGAAGAGGCGTTGTGAACGAGAGTTTTGACGACCTCTGCGTCCTCAAATATGTATTCTGCCACATCTGATCGATCCGATACCATACTCGGCTGCAATCGGTATCCAGAACGATTGAGATTAGCTTCCAACTTGCCGCCCTTTCGCTGCGCAAGCATCTTGCAAGAAATCGGGTCGGGTCAAGGATCGTTATCGAAAACCATTGCCTCTCGAATGGACCGCTTCGGGCTCAGACCGGCCATGTGACGGCTTCAGTAGTTCATCGGGTCGGTTCAGATGGCATCAATGTCGGCCTAGCGGGACTGAAGCTGACATCGAAATTACTCAAACTAACGGTCTCTCACCAGTGAACAGCCTGGTCCGATATAGATCACCGATTTCCATATCTCTTCCGTCACTTTGCAGTTGTCGGTTTCTCTTCCTTGTTCATCTGTTCGGCTAAGTTTTCCTGACGCGGGTCTCTTCGGAAAGATCGGCTTTTCAATGTCAAAAAAATTACTCCAAACTGCGTTCATCATCGCTAACACCTCCAGCGAACTACGTGCCCTTGAAGGCTGCACGACATTATTCGTTTTGCGTGAGTGGCAGAACGGCTAAAAAGGGGGTAAATTCACCACTTTGGGAATTTTACCAATGCCATTTTCGGTTCAGATCGTTGCCTCCCCAGAAACCAGCGCTTCCAGCGTGTTTGGCCTGTATGACACTTTGGTGGCCGCAGGGCGGGACTGGGAACATTTGGTGAGCGGCGAGGAGCCTACCCCGGTATTTGACGTCAGCCTTGTTGGCCCTGACGCCGAGGGATTTCGTTGCGGAAGTGGCGTGTGGATCGCGCCAGACCAGACATTTAAGAACGCAGACCACGCTGATATTATTGTCGTACCTGGACTGACACTTTCACCGCACGACCGGCTCGACCCCGAACAACATCCTTGTTTAGCGTGGCTTGCTAAGCGCGACTTGGCCAAGACGCGTATCGTGTCAGCCTGTACCGGGGCGGTCTATCTGGCGGAAATAGGTATCTTGGATGGGATTGAAGCGACCACACATTGGGCTTGGGAAGGCCTTTTTCGAAGGTTTTACCCAAATGTGCGGCTTCGCATCGACCGCGGCCTTTGCTTTGCTGATGCGTCCCGCGGACCCGTAACGTCGGGTGGGACAACCGGGTGGCAGGAACTCGCTACGTTCCTGATCGCGCATTACGGCGGCACGCAAAGGGCGGTACGGGCAGCAAAAGTCTGGCTTATGGCCAACCGCGGAGAACTTCAGTCACCATTCAGTTCAATGATCACTACGGCACCTCATGCTGACGCCATTATCTCACGGGCTCAGTTATGGATTTCCGACAATTACGCCATCGATAACCCAGTCGCAGAAATGGTTAAACGTTCCGGGTTGCCGCCAACTACGTTTGCACGACGCTTTCGCAAAGCAACGAGTAAGTCACCGCAAGATTACGTTTTGGCGCTGCGAATTGAAGAGGCTCGGCAGTTGCTTGAAACCACCGACGGCTCCGTCGCGGAGGTTGGAGAAACAGTCGGCTATACCGATACGCCGTCGTTTAGGAGGTTGTTCAAGCGAAAGACTGGACTAACCCCTGTCGAACATCGCAAAATGTTCGGTCAATCTCGGTTTTCTAGCTACTCCTGATGGACGATGTTTAAGATTGGCAATCCTATTGATCGCATAGGGCTCGGTGCCGCCTTTCACGGCCTTACACATAAGTGACTGGAGGCAGCCTATTCCGTTGAAAAACTCTTCCTTGATAGACGCGCAAGTCGCTGATTCATTCCCGTACTGAACGGGAGAATGAGCGATGATGGGGCCATGGCAGCAAGCACGAGGGTCACTGTTCTACGAGTTCTCGATTGAGGACTATGTCCCACAAGACCATATACTTCGGGGTATAGACCGGTTCGTCGCACTGTCTGATATCCGACAGCAGCTTGCGCCATTCTACAGTTCGACAGGTCGACCATCAGTTGATCCGGAATTGATGATCCGGATGCTGCTGCTCGGTTACGTAATGGGCATCAGATCCGAGCGTTGGCTCTGCGACGAGGTGCATCTCAACTTCGCTTACCGTTGGTTCTGCCACGTCGATCTTACCGACCCGGTGTCCGATCATTCGACCTTCTCGAAGAACCGGCACGGACGGTTCCGCGATAGCAATCTGCTCGGACACCTGTTCGAGATGATTGTGGCGCGCTGTATCGTGGAAGGGCTGGCAAGCGGCCAGCGCTTCGCGGCAGATGCCGGTCTGATTCAAGCTGACGCCTATCGGCAAAACTCTTCACCGCAGCAGGATTGGTCGCCTGAGAATATCGTCCCTGAAGATGCACCCCGTGCCGTCAGGGAATACTTGGATACGTTGGATGCCGCCGCCTTTGGTGCAGCAAGGCCGGAGAAGCCGAAGTTCACCTCGCATTCCGATCCCGCGTCGCAATAGACCGGTGCGCGAGGTGGACCCGCCTGTTTTGCCTATTCAGCCAACTATCTGATCGGCACCGACAACGGTGTGATCCTGGATGTCGAAGCAACCCGGTCGATCAGGCGGGCCGAGGTCGGCACTGTCCGAACCATGGTTGGTCGGGTGCGCGCACGCCATGTATTCAAGCCGGAACGGTTGATCGCAGACACGGCCTACGGCACTGGACCCATGCTGAGTTGGCTCGCCGATCACGGCATCGCTCCATATATCCCGGTTATCGACAAATCTGGCCTCAACGATGGAACCTTCGAGCGCGCCGACTTCACCTTTGACACTGAGAGCGACACCTACATCTGTCCCGGTGGAAAGGAACTCAAGCAATACCGCCGGGTCCTCACAAAGCCGGGGGAGCCCAGACCAGACAAGGACGGCATACTTCGCTACCGCGCCCGTAAATTCGACTGTGAGATCTGCCCTCTGATGAGCCGATGCTGCCCGAAGGAGCCGCAGCGCAAGGTAAGATGGTCGATCCACGAACCATCCCGCAACGTGGCTCGTGCTATCGCCCAAGCGTGCATACCGGATTGAGTTTAGGCGTTTCTTGGAATGACGAACCTTTCTGACGTAAACTTCACCAATGGAACGTCGACTTGCCGCGATCTTGGCCGCTGATGTGGTTGGTTATTCACGCTTGATGGGCGCGAATGAGATCGGCGTTTTGAACGCTCTCAAAGCACTTCGTTCGGAGCTGTTCGATCCACAGGTTGAGAAACATCATGGTCGCATCGTCAAACTAATGGGTGACGGAACGCTCGTGGAGTTTGCTTCGGTCGTTGATGCAGTGAACTGCGCGGCTGAAATCCAAGCGAAACTGGCGAAGAGAAACGACAACCTGTCTCCTGAAGAGCAGCTTGAATTGAGGATCGGCATAAATCTTGGCGACGTGATGATCGATGGCGATGACCTTTATGGTGACGGTGTAAATGTCGCGGCACGGATTGAGGAGTTGGCGGAGCCTGGTAGCGTTTGCGTGTCTGAAGTTGTTGCAACTCAGGCAGCCGGCAAAGCTAACGTTGGTTTCGAATACTTGGGCGAAACCCGCCTGAAGAACATTTCTGAGCCGGTGCGAATTTATCATGTAAATCCTCAGAGCCGAGCAATCAGCCGCCGCAGCTGGGTTAGGAGCCGTGGCGTTCAGGCGGCAATAGGCGGAGCGCTTCTGATCACTGCGGCATTTGTGGTTTGGCAAGGCATGCATCGCTGGGGTGCCAATGAAGCCGTTCCTTTTGACGAGGCTACGGCTCTGACCCGGCCTACAGGTCCTACGATAGCGGTTTTGGCGTTCGAGAACCTAAGTGGAAACCCGTCGAAAGATTACTTGTCCGATGGCATCAGCGAGGATGTGATTATCGAACTCGGACGCTATCGCGACCTCAACGTCTTATCGCGGCACACCACTTTCTCCTACCGCGGGCAACATCAGGATGTGCGCGGTATCGGTGAAGCCTTGGGTGCCGATTTGGTGCTTGAAGGTACGGTACGACAAGCGGGTGATCGTCTGCGAGTTACGGCACGCCTGATCGACACCCAGAGCAGAGCGCAGGTCTGGTCCGAGGCGTTCGATGAGAACCTTACGACCGCCAATCTCTTTGATGTGCAATCTCGGATCACCGAGCGCGTTGCAGTTGCGATTGGTGACACGCGCGGCGCCATCAGGCGAACAGACGAAAGGCGGGCACGGGCAAAACCGCCGGAACGATTGTCGTCGTATGAATGCACCATGTTTTATGACGATTTGTACGATAGACCGGATGTGCAGAAGCGGGTCCATGGTTGCATTGAAAGGGTAATCACGGAAGAGCCGGATTATTGGCGCGCCTGGGCGCAGCTGGCCGAGGCATTGCGTGTAGATCTAAGCTTTTTTGGGGATCGCTATGCTGGCACATATGAGGAAAAACTCAACCGAGCTTTGGCTGCCGCCAACGAAGCCAAGGCACTCAACCCAAACTCGGCCCGTGTCCGACTTATCTTGGGTATTCTTCTGCTCATGAATGGGGATCGCGACGGCTTTTTCACCGAGGCGGAGGACGCGCTCGCTATTGGAGGCGACCGCAGCGTGGAGGCGGAGTTCGGCTACTGGCTGGTCTGGACCGGGCGTTTCGATCTGGGCGCGGCGCTTGTACGGCGGGCTATCGACCTCGACCCAGGGTCGACCATCAAGGATTGGCATCAAGCGCTCTCGGAGTACCACTTTCACAAGGGTGAATACGAACTTGCGCTTGCCGAAGCGCGCAAGGGCGTGCTGCTGGATTATTGGTGGTCGATGATCCCCGAAGTCACGGTTCTCGCCAGGCTTGGACGCGCTGACGAACTTGAGCGCGCCCGAAACCGGCTTGAAGCCACGCGCCCCGGCGTGAAAATCGCCGACATTGTTTGGGTGTATCGCCGTTACCAGCGTCCGGACGCTCTTATAGCGCCCTACGTTGATGCCTTCCGGAAGGCAGGATTGCCGGAGGGCACTTATCGAGCATTGGATTTGAACGACCGAGGCTAAATCGTTGTCGGTCCCGGAAGCAGATTGCGCGCTCTAGATTGACTATACTTTGGTCTGATAAAATGGACCTACAACGGCGTTATTCCGGTGGCCGCTTGGTCCCGCAACTTGGAAACTGAAAGGCCAGTTTTAAATGACCGATTCGGGCTGCGAGCGGCCAATCATGCTTACCGCAGAGAACGGCAGCACCGAGCCGATTTTGTTGAAAAACACGCGCTTGATTGTTTGGCATGGCGCTGATTCAATTCTCCCGACGAGGGGGAGGATTGGTGATAATGGGAGCGCGACAAGAGGCGCAGGCGGCATTGTTTCAAGAGTTCTCGCTGGAGGATCACGTCCTGCAAGATCATTCGTGAACCGATTAGTATTCTTTACTCGAACAATACCGGCAGTCGGCCCAAGCAGGCTATTTCTGCCATTGCCAAAAGGCACCGCGTCAATCCTCCGGGATATTTTTCCGACCCTTAGAAAAAAATGGTATCCTTTCTGAGAACGCGCAATTGCCGACAGGGGTATTATGGAATGGCACATGAAAAACAATTAGAAGATCTGAAGGCAGGTTGGGCAGCGCTTGCGGCGGGGGAAATGGACAAGCTGGTCAGTTTCTATGCTGAGGAAATGATTTTCGTTTTGCCCGGCCAGGACGATATATTGGCGGGTCGGACTGCTTTTAGGTCAGCTCTTGATGGTATTGTTCAGGCGCTGCCTCCGGGCTTCAACATAACTGATCTGCGCTATTGCCCGGGTGACAATGAGATCATGAACATTGTGGAGTTTAGGTCTGACAAACTGCCGAATGGCTCGCAATGCGCGGTGTTATTCAAGTTCAATTCTGATGACCTGATCATTGAAGAACGCTGGTTTGTCGATACCGAACAGTGGAAAGCTGCATTCTGACCAAACGGTTAAATTACGGACGCGTTTTTTATCCGTAGTGCGGTGTGGTTTAGGCTCTGCTCCAGAGTTGGCCAGCCTAGCGGAACACAAATTTGAATTCCAAGTTCAATGAGCTGAAGCGCCTTTTCAGGATGCTTTGCTTGTAGCTCCATTTCAGCAACAATACCCATTGCTTCCGAGTGGAGCCCATCCATTTCCAAATTGGCTGCGTTGACCTGAATTTCTTGCAGGATTTGTCGCGCTTCCGACAAGTGCTTTGTTGTGGCCATGTATTTCAGAAGCTCCAATCTTGAAATACAGGCACCGCGGAAGTTCCCACGCTCCTCAAAGTAGCTTATGCCCGTCTCAAGCCATTTGATCCCTTCATCAGTTCGCCCTGTCTGGATCAACGCGGAGCCATACGCGGCGTCCCCGGCATACGCAAAGTAGAATGCGCCAATCTGTTCGCTGCGCCACGGTGCCTTGGCAAGACGCTCAAGGCCCTGTTCAGGTTCAAATAAAGCCACGTGCGTCATTCCTAAAGCAAGTTCGGACATAAGCCGGTCAAAACCGCTCGCAGCACTTTCCATCCCGGTGCGCGCAAATTGGAACGCTGCAATCGTGTTCCCAGCCATCGCATGGCTGACTGCAAGGAGACAGGCACCCCAGCACTCAGCTGGTGGATAGCTGTCGTGATCGCCCATCTCAAACAATGATTGAGCCATTTCTACGGCGACACCTACTTTGCCGATCTGTATCGCGTGGCACCATCGTCCATAATAAGCCAGCGTTTTTAGATAGCGATCTCCAAGTTGTTCGCCTTTCGCTTGCACTACGTCCGCCTGAGACTCCAACTTGGAGTACCACTCGCCTTCTGCAACGATACAGTCCAACCACAGGGTCAGCCCAAGCGAATAACCGACGCAACTTTCATCTCCAAGTTGGCGGCCAATGTGCAGAGCAGAATCAAACGATTTTGCCGCGTCTTTGAAACGTCCGGCATGTAGATAACCTTCACCAATCCACGTTAGTGATCGCGAAACTTCTTCAATTTCACCAAGAGTTTGTATGCGCGGCAAGTGGCTTTTTGCCAGCTTGGTCATCGCGGCAAAATCTCCATTCCAGCAAAGAACCTGCGTCTGATTCACAACAGTCCGAGCCAGGAGTAATGTCGCCTCATCCCCGGTTTGATCCATCGTCAAGTTCAGGCATTTTCCAAACCACATTTCGGCATCGCGCAATGCAAAAAGGTCAAGCGCCTTGCAACCTGCCAAATAGGCGAAACGAGCGGTGGATTTGTACTCGCCGGCAGCTTCGAAATGATGCGCCAGCGTCTCCGCCACCTCGGCCAGGTTGTCGGCGTACATACCTTCTATTCTCTGTGCCGCCTCCAGATGAAGCATACGTCGGTCATCAGAAAGCAAGCTTTCATATATCACCTGTTGAACGAGTGCGTGGTGGAAGCGCACCTTGTGTGCGTTCTGTGGCGAGGGCTCCAGAATACCCAGCCCACCAATTGCATCGAATTCTGTTTGCAAATTGTCTCCAAGTAACGAGATTTCCGCTTCGCGGCCAAAAACGGACGCCATTTCTGCGACGCGGCGCGCACCGGGAGAAAGCGCATCGACCCTGTGCATCAAGAGACCTGCAAGGGTATCGGGAATAGAAGCCCCGGTTTCAGTTTCCAAACTCTCGTAAGCGCCCAAAACGTGACGTGCAAGTTCCTCTAGGAAAAGAGGATTACCTCCAGCGCGCGCAACAAGATCGCTAAAATCACGAGTTTCTGCTTCTGAGGCCACGCATTCGCGAAGCAGCAGAGCTGACTGTTCTCGATCCAAGGGGATCAGGTTGATATTCTCAACCCCCGGGGCGTTGAGCCATGTCGCCTCAAAGTCCGGTCTGTAACAAGTTAGAACCAGGACGCCAGGCCTATCAGCTTTGCGGATCAGGTGATTGATAACACTTACCGATCTTTCGTCGGCCCAATGCAGATCGTTGAGAAACAGAACCGTTGGAGACGTCCGCCCATGAGAAACCACCAGTTCGATCAGGGCTTCATGTGTGCGGGGTCCAACCAATTCTGGATCGACTTGCGATTGATCAACTTTTTTATTTCCGATGAGCAGTAGCAAATAGGGCACGTGGCGTTTGCGATCCAGCCCAATCTGGGTAAACCCGTCTTCTGGCGAGAGGCCTTCCCGTTTTCTATCCGCTGCATACTCACGGACCAATTCGATAAATGGGTGGAAAGCAGTGGACCCCCCATGGGGGCTGCATTGACCCTTTAGACTGGTAAATGTTCCCCCAGAAGTATCAAAAAATTCGCGAACAAGTCTCGACTTTCCAATCCCGGCTTCACCGATCACATTCACCGCCATTGAGGCACCTACACGCATACGCCTTAGCGCAGAAGTCAAAGCGTTCAACTCTTGGCGGCGTCCGATGAGAGGTGTCAGGTTGCCTTTTTGTCGATCTAAACGGTCTCGCGATCTGGCAATTGCGGTTACCTTCCAAACGGGAACCGGATCCTCGAAGCCTTTCAGAGTATGTGGCCCAAGACTTTTGAAATGCGCATTGCCATCAGCGAGGCGTCGGCTTGCCGGGCCAACAACCACGCAACTTGGGGGAGCTACAGACTGCAAGCGTGCCGCAAGATTTGGTGTGGATCCCAAAGCGCTGTGTTCGCTGGCAGTACCTTCACCAACGACTTCTCCAATAACCACTGGCCCTGTTTCAATTCCAACACGGGCTGCTACAGAAATGCCTTCCAGTGAACCAGGTAAGTCCGAAACCAGTTTGACCAATTCCCAGCCCGCTCGAATGGCACGATCTGCATCGTCTTCATGACTTTGGGGATAGCCAAAATATGCCAACACGCCGTCACCGAAATACTTTGCGACATAGCCACCGTACTGTTCGACCGTGCTTTTGGCGGTATTCTGAAAACTGCGGATATGGGCGTGATAATCTTCCAGAGTGATCTGTGTTGACAGCGCCGTTGAGTCGACCAAATCAGCAAACATCAAGGTCAGCAGGCGCCTCCTGACTGGCGCCTCGCGATCCACTTCAGTTTCAATCTGCGCTGCCGCAGCCAAGATGCGTTTACGATGGCCAAGCTTTTCTATCCCCAACTCACGCAAATCGTCGGCAGTCAAATCGCCAAGTAGATCGTAATCAACGCCTTGCTCGCGAAAGGCCTCGTTGTATTCGGTGAGCCCAAGCTCGCTGAGAAAGTTTTGCACCCGCTGCGGCATAGGAAACCTCGGTGGATGAAACCACATTAACACAAATCAAACCCTGCTTGTAACTTGACCAATCACAACAACCGATTCGAGGGCTTTCAGGTGAAATCAGTGGATTTTTGCGGCCACAGTGAAAGGCCGAATCCACCCGATTGGCATAAACTGCCCTGCTGATCTACTACCCGATCAAAGATTCGCTGTGGGCTGACAGCCGCTGATGAGAAGGAGGCGAACGGTAACCTAGAGCCCTGAGCGGACTTCGTAATCAGCCAGTTGGAGTGAAGAGCCGCATCTACTATTGTCGAAGCATGTCGAGCAAGGGACAACAATTGCAACGAAAGTTGGCGGCAATACTGGCCGCGGATGTCGTTGGATATTCGGCGCTCATGCACAAAGATGAGCAAGCCACACTTCTAATGCTTGATCACCTGGAAAGTGACATCGTCACCCCAACAATAGCGGGCCAATCAGGTCGGGTCGTGAAGAGCATGGGTGATGGTTGGTTGGCGCGATTTGACAGCGCGGCGCAAGCTGTGACCGCAGCAATGCAGCTACAAGAGCAGTTGGCCGAACACTCGTTAATGAACATGCGGATCGGTGTTCATGTGGGTGACATCACAGAAAAAGGTGACGACATCTTGGGTGACGGTGTAAACATTGCCGCACGGCTTGAGAGCATTGCGCCAACCGGTGGCATCGCTATTTCTGAACCCGTACACTTGAACATTGAACACACTCTGGCAGACGCGTTTAAAGCTGTAGGGAAGAAGAAGCTTAAGAACATCGAGCGCAGCCTGGATGTGTGGATTTACGATGGACCGCACCAGGGCGCATCGCAAAGCTCGCATTCTTTCACGGAGACGAGCTTGCCAAAGCTCTCCATCCATCCTGTGACGTGCAGCGACCAACGCATTGAACTAAAGGAAATGGCCGCAGCTCTCACTTCAGATTTCGGTTCTTATTTTCGAACGATCAACTGGTTAAACGCGGCGATATCCTCCGCGGAGCCACCAGAGGGATATGCGCTTCGCGGCATGCTGCGTGGACACGGTGACCGATTGCGTTTGGAAGCCCGCTTAGCTGACCCTTCTGGTTCTGAAATCTGGACTCAGAAGTTCGACGGTTTGGTCGAAGCTATCTTCGATTGGCAGGACGAGGTCGTAGAAAAGCTATTGGATGCCGTTAGTGGGATCTTGATCCAGTCTGAGACCGCAAAACTCTCCGCATTGCCAGAAGACGAACTGACCGCCGAGCAGTGCGTCCTGATGGGCATGATCGCATGGTCTGATGCCGGCATCGACAGCTATGAAGAGACATTGTCGTACCACGCCAGGGCCATCAAAGCCAAACCAACCCTCGCTGCCGCCTATGCCGAAGCCATTTGGACAATGAATGGCGCAAGAACCTATGATCTTCGTCGCGAGCTGTCATCTTACTATGAGAAATTGCCACGCTGGATCGAGGCCGGACGGCAGATGGCAGGGCAAAGCCCAACGCTTGATCTGAGTGTTGCCGTGGCTGACTACAATGTGGATGGGGATGCGGATCGACTTTCCGTGGCGCTGGAGCAAATCCGGCAACGAGCGCCATTAGATGCCCGCCTGCATTTGTTTATGGGTTGGGGATACAACTGGGCCGGGTTTCCTAAAATGGCATTGAGTTGCTTTCAGACGGCGCTTCGGTTGGGCCGATATGGAGCCGTTTTCGTGGGTGCTTCCGGGGGTGCCGCCACCTCTTGCGTAATGCTTGGTCGAGACCATGATGCTATCGCCTTTGCAGAGGCGGGATTGCGCTTTTCAAAGAGCTATGCGGCACTTCACAGCACAAGGGCCGCTGCTCACGCAATGCTTGGGGAACCTGAGAAAGCGTCTGCGGCCTTGGCGCAAATGCTGCAAATGGAACCTAGTGAAACGATTTCGAAGTGGCGTAGCAACGTGGACTATGGCGGCTCTGAAGGCGCTGAACGCTACTTTGAGGCACTTCGCCGGGCAGGGTTGCCAGAATAGCGGTGCCGGAACCAAGTCGCGCTGGCAAAACCGGCAGCTTGATCGCGCATCTTAGTAAATGCAAAGCGCGGATTTGAATGTCCGCTTCGGGCTGCCTACAGTCACTGATACGAAAAGCTGCGCACGACGACACTGAGCCCATACCACCCGGATGCTGCGTGTTGGATGAATGACCGGTAGTTTCATTTTATCTGTGCTGAAACTCCGATCCAATTTTCAGCAGTTGTGTTTCTCTCGACTAAAATGGCCATTCATATACAATGCGCGTTAGTGCGAGAGCGCCTATCGTGGCAATAGGAGCCTGACATATGAGTGGCGAAACCCCTGACAATCTTAGACTTTGGCTACCTGACCACGATGCTGTCGTCTGCGACCGGAGAGAAATCAATACCGTCTTACAAAAAGTAGGCGCGCATGTTTGGCCGCTTGATACAGCCTCCGCCCCTGCTGAAATTCGCGCCCTTTTAGAAGCCAATAGTTTGGATCAGGAGCAGAGTCAGAAAGTCCAGAATCATTTTTTATGGTCACGCGAACGGCTCCTGGAGTGTATCAACGCCGCAGGGCGTACGCCTGGAACGGGGGGTGGTGGACTTCTTTCAACGACCGACAAAACTCACGAGGTAATTTACCCTCAACTCTATCAGGTGTTGGAAGGGATCGATTACGCTCGTTTCGACCGTTTTCACGTCAATCGTAGCCTGACACAAACAGGTGTTGACGAAGTAATGCATGTGCTTTCTGGAAATGGCGTTGTCCTGCGTCAGAAAATCCCGGACTACGGATCGTTTCGGTTGGAAATCGATTGCCCGCCGGACCAGGGCTGGACCCTGACCTATGATGGCGACCTGCCGCATATAGGATCACTCAGTGGTGCCTCCCTTGGTACGAAAGTCCTGATGCAAATCATCGGTCCCGCCGAGTGGGAAATGATCTATCTCTGAACAGCCAAACCAAGTGGATCGCAATTGAAACTGTCTCCCGGGATTCCCAAACATGTAAATCTCACTGCCGCCACTGTGGGTAATGTGTTGGAGTGGTACGATTTCGCAATTTACGGTTTCTTGGCAGCGATCATAGGCAAACATTTTTTCCCCGCGGATGATCCGACGGCATCTCTGCTGGCTTCTTTTGGGGTCTTTGCCCTTGGTTTTCTGGCCCGCCCATTAGGCGGTATTGTGTTTGGCCATATCGGAGACAAGATCGGTAGGAAGACCAGCATGCTGATTTCGATCAGTTTGATGGGCGGCGGCACATTCGCCATCGGGATACTGCCGGATACCTCCCGAATTGGCGACGCGGCGCCGCTGTTACTTGTGGCAGTAAGGGTCGTTCAAGGCCTCTCAATGGGTGGCGAATACACAGGATCCGCCGTTTACCTGGCTGAAAGTGCACCGGATGAGCATCGCGGTTTCATCGGCTGTTGGCCGCAAGTTGGGTGCCTTTTGGGCGTCCTTTTAGGTTCCGGTTGCGCGGCTCTGACAAGCACCATTGTCGGGGAAGCAGCCATGCAACTGTGGGGCTGGCGGGTTCCCTTTCTTCTCGGTGGGCTGATTGCCGTTTGGGGATTGTTGATGCGCCGCCAGATGGAGGAACCAAGTGTTCTGGACGCATCCGAGCGTGTTTCGGGTTCGCCCTTTATTGTGGTGATGAGAAACCACTGGAGGCCAGTCCTTCGCCTGGTTTGCCTGCTGCTGGTCACCAGCATCGGCTATTATATGCAATTTGTTTATGCCGCCTCATTCCTATCCGAGAAGATGCACATCTCAACCGCCAAATCCATGGATATCAATACGCTGGCGATCTTCACAATGCTTGTTGTAACCCTGCCCGCAGGCTGGTTGGCTGATCGTTTAGGACGCAAGCCGATGTTGGCATTTGTTGCCATTGGCAGCATGATTTTTGCTTGGCCATTATGGTGGCTCATTCATCATCAGAGTTTCGTTCTTATTTTGATCGGTCAGTGCGGGTTTGGTGTCCTCTACGGTGTTGGCTTCGCGGTCATTATGCCGACCATGGTCGAAATGTTTCCCGCTTCGGTGCGATGCAGCGGTACGGCAATTGGCTTCAACCTGTGTCTTGGGTTGTTCGGCGGGACAACCCCTTTGGTCGTGACCTATCTAGTGTCACGCACTTCGAATGATTTTGTTCCAGCCTACGTGCTTATGGTAGCTGGAGTTTTGTCTCTGTTAGCGCTCTACCGCCTTCCCGAGAACCGCGGCAAGCCACTCCCGAAGTGACGTTTGCTTTTTGCTCAAAAGCCGCTGAACTTGATCGGTTGGCGCTGTTCTCCATCGGATAAACGATCAGACTAAGGCCTGATCATATCCGATGGACCGATGTCTTGTTATCTCGTTGGTAAGGGGCAGTGGTCTGCATTATGTGATAGGGTTAGGTAGCGCGAAGCTAATGCGGTGATCCAGGTGTTCGAGAAAGCACTGATATCATGAACAGGCCGGTTCAGCTCGACTACCTGTTGTTGGTCGGGATCAGCCTGATTTGGGGATCTCAGTTTGTCCTGAACGAATTGGCCATCCGAAGTTTTTCGCCGTTGTTGGTCGCGACCGGACGTGTATTGATCGGCTTTATAACTCTGACGATCATAGCCGCAGTGATGTACGGGCGTTCAGCCCGATCTTCGGCAGAGGTCGGGAAACAACCTTGGTCGCTCTATTGCGCTATCGCTATTGCTGAGGCGATTTTGCCGTGCTTTTTGATCCCATGGGGGCAGCAGCACGTCGACAGCAGTATTGCTGCCATCCTCCTAGCTACCGTGCCGATCTTTACCCTGATACTGGCCCCGTTTTTTGTGAAAGAAGAGCATTGGGGATTGATAGCTGCGCTGAGCGTTATTGTCGGCTTTATTGGTATTCTGGTTCTGATTGTTCCAAGTATCAAAGGCAGCTGGCTGGCAGACATAATTGGAGAGTTGGCGATTCTGGGTGGCGCGTTGAGTTTCTCGGCGAGCCTGATCATGATGAAGCACCTGTCGAATGTGCCACCGGTTCTGGCGATGCGAAATGTCTTTATGATTGCGTCTGCTGTTCTAGTTGTATTGACGCTGATCCTCGGTTCCGCATGGAAACCCGACCCGGCGTGGCAAAGCATTGCGGCGTTGGTCGGGCTGGGCGTTTTTTGTGGCGGCATAGCCTATGTTCTGTTCATTTATATGGTTGGTCGAACAGGCCCGACCTTTACCGCCCTTTCCGGTTATCTGATCACGTTGGTTGGCGTTCTCATTGGCATTGCGTTTCTCGGCGAACGATTGCATGCAAATGACATTCTCGCGCTTGTTCTGATCATTGCTGCGCTGATCATCGGCAAGTTCAAATCTTAGATTGATGTGACGTCGGAGCCACCACGTACTTATCTTGGCGCAATGAAGACGTCCTGTTTCGGGAGTTTTTCAACGACATCCAGCTTCTGATTGAAATGCGCGGCAAGCAGGTAGTCCGGATTGCCTGCAATCCATTCTGAAAGGTCAATTGCCTGGTACTCCCCGGTATTGAACGCAATCAGTATTCGGGCTTTTTCTTCACCGATATTTTCAATCGAATGTCCGTAGCCCTGTGGAATGTACCCGACATCCCCTTTGTTCAGAGATTCTGTGGCGAAACGGCCATTTGCACCAAATAGTGTAATACCGATGCTGCCGTTCATTACATATTGCCATTCATCAGCATTCGGGTGCCAGTGGAACTCTCTCATCCCATTCGGCTCAAGCTCCAGCACTACGCCTGTCACTGTGGTTGAGATGGGGAATTCCGCTTGGCTGACCAGCCATTCGCGACCGCCTGCGAATGAAGAATTCGGCTCGTGTTCCAGAAGCCTGTATTTGTGCGTCCTCCGAGGTGTTGCCAGATGACCTTGATGAAGCAAGGCAGGTTTTTCAGGGGGTGGATCGCCGTGCACGAAATAAACTTCGCTCTTGGGAAATGAGTCAAACGCCGCGGCGGGCAACCCCAAGGATTTTGACAACAGGTCTTTCGGCGCGTGACCAATCCAGTCCGTGATGCTGAATGTTCCAAATTCAGAAAAGTACCCGTTGTCAAAAATTAGGATGAAGTGACAGGGCTGGTTGCCCAGACACTGTATGGAGTGTCCGTAACCACGCGGGAAGTACCATACATCGCCTGGCTCAAAATCGTTCGTCTCAGACTTACCCGCAGGATTGATGACTGTTGTCCGGCAGCGACCCTCCATGACAAAAGCCCATTCCGCAGCAGTAGCATGCCAGTGCAGTTCACGGGCGACACCGGGTTCAAGCTTCATTGAGACGCCAGCAATTCCGGTTGAAACCGGAAGTTGTTGCACGGTGGCTTCTTTCCCAAAACTGCCACCATCTTCACGCCCTTTGGATTTTTCCAGTTCAAACTTGAAGTTTGGGAGTTCCTGCTTGGAAAGCTCTGGGTCGGGAACATTGTTCCAAAACGGGCCGGATGGAAATTCCGCAGCTGAAACTTGCACCGCAGCAGTTCCGCCCAACCCTGCCGCCGCCGCTGTTTTGAAGAAATCTCGCCTTGATGAATTAGCCATGCTGACCTCCTAATAAATGGGAATAGGCATCAAAAAGGATAACACGGTGCGATTGGTTCTCTAAATTGGGTCGCTTTCTTACTGGCATGTTTGAGTAATGGCACACGTTAACCACCGCGCATTCTGAGCGAGGTCAACTGCTAAAACAGCACTTTAACCGACGCAAAAACCGGGAAGCTAATATTGGTGTAATCGCAGCGAATTTACGCATTGTGGCGCAAGCTGGAAATGCAAAGTTCGGTTTTGAATATCTGGATTGGGCTTGCCACCAATCACTGACGCGAAGAGCAGCGAACGGCGACACCGAGCCCCATCTGTCGTATGCAGCGAGTTTCACTAAGGCCAACGATGTGTGGAAAGCGGAAGTTAGCTGCGGGTTGTGCCAAAGCCGTTTATGCAGGCGCGAGCCGATTTGTGCTAAGATCACAGCTCAGGAAATCAAAAGCCGAGTCTTCGATTGATCACCACGCGACAAGGGAGTTTCAATGAACAAGATGTCTTTCAGGCTGATACCCAGCCCCGATAACATGGTGGCCTCGGATTTCACCGATCCTGGCGCCTTCACAACCAGTGATACGAACGAACGAAACTGGTTTAAGTTTGCAAACGACGACGAAACTATTCTCTCGGGCGTCTGGGAATGCCCACCCAGTCGTGAAGAGATCGACGCCTATCCGGTACATGAAATGATGACCGTGATTTCCGGGTCCGTAACACTTACGCATCCTGACGGAGACGCCGAGACCTTCACAGCTGGTGATACATTTTTCATCAAAAAAGGGAGCAGTTTGATCTGGGAGATCACCGAGAAATTGCGGAAGTATTACATGATCGTCTCTTAGGAAGTTCGTATTGCGAGGCGATCCCTGCGATCAAACCTAAGACCAAAATGGGCTCGGAACATACCTTCTCAGCGTGCTGCGCGAATGGCGGCTCTGGGCTGCGCCCAGCCAATCATGCGAGCCGCAGAGAACTGCAATAATGAGCTCAAAGCAGACTAGAGTTTACCCTGCTTGAGCTTTTTCAAGAGACTAACTCAGGCTCTTGGTAGTATTGCTTACACAATGCGACCACAGACAGCCGGATGGGTCACTTGGTTAACCGATCTTCTGAGTATACGTGAGGGTCTATGATCGCGACTATGTCGCTTCCACTGTCCTCCAAGCCAAGTCTTTCGCAAAGCCGTGCAGAGGGAATGTTGCCCGGAGCGATGCCTGTCTTGAACCCTGTGGCGCCAAGCTTTTCATGCGAGTGTATTAGAGCTATAGCCCCCAAGACTTTTGCAATGCCCTCGCCCATGCGTTCAGGTTTGGTCGAGAGTTGCCCCCATTGTGCGCGACTATGCAGCCGACTGCTGGAGGGATGACACAGCACTGAACCCGCAGTTGCGACTGGAGCACCTGATCTATCAACGACGACCATAGCAAACCCAGGACGAGACAATCCGCGCATCACCGGCCCTATTGGCGGTAGAACACCGTGGCTCAACGCGACTTCCGCGAAAGCTTCAAGCCATTCTGGCGGAGAGCTGCGATCAATCACTCGTATGGTTAAATCCTCGGGCAACGCCTGCGTTGCGACCACTTGGCGAGCGGCTTCGACACAGTTCAGACCGCCAAGATAGCAAGCAATCGTATCGGTCTTTAAACCCTCGCTTTCAATTTGTTCTCGCGCCGTCGCCACCTCCTCACGCGGTATGCTTTCTATCGCCGTGATGCCAAGAATTCGGGCCATTGCGACGGCATCATCCAACGCCCCGCTATATTCGTTGGCAATCTGTATACCACGCCCATGGCTACAAAACCGAGGGTCATCACCCAACAGCTGCATAAGATGCTCGCCCATGGTTGACATGCGTCGTTGTGCTTCACTTCCGAATACTTCCATGAGATCTCCCTCGAAGTACCACATGACAGTTCGGAGATGATCGTTTGATAGGGGGCGTGTCGTCAAGCGGACGTCACGCGCAAGACTGCGACGCAAAGAGGATTTTGGGATAGTTGGGAAGCTCCTTTCTTGATATGCCCGTTCCTAATATCGTTAGCAAAGGACGGGCCGTGACATTTCATGACCGCAAGGACGCCGCCGCCGTTTTTATCCTGCGCATCGGGTTGGTGTGGTTTATGTTTCTCTGGGCCGTCCATAAGATAATTGCGCCTAAGCAGTATCAAAACCTAGCCAAAAACGTCGACGGGATCGAGATGTCCTTTGCCCAGATATTTGCCGTGGGCGGCATACAGATCGTGCTCTGTGTGTTGGCCGCGTTTGGCGTTTTTCGCATATTTAGCTATGGCGGTCTTGCCGCCATGCATTTGTTTACCATCACCCGTCAATGGGAGCGTTTCGTTGATCCCTTTGCACTGAATGACCGCGGCCTTCCGATCAATCGAAACCCGGTGATCGCCCTTGCGGCCATGGCAGCTTTTGTCGCGCTTTTACTGTTGATCCACCGTGATCACTTCAGCATTGGAGGCTGACTGCGCCGACACGAGGGCGAGCGTTGGTGGTATTGAAATTCTGTAAAAGAAAAACCGCTCGATAAAGGCGTCGATTGGGCGATTTTGCTAGCGTTCCAACATCGCCTTTGTCCGCATCTTGGAGATTGCAAAGTCTTGTTACGAATGTCCGTTTTGGGCTGCGAGCGGTCCTCAGCAACCACTGAGCCAACGGCAAATTTGTCCGCGTTTCAGAGTTTGTAAAGCCCGACGATGAAGGTTCGGTTTGGGCCGCCGTCAGCCAATCACGCCTATCGCAAAGAATGACTATTTCGAGCGTCGATGTAACAATCGCGTCAGGCCATGCAAATGAAGCGGTACGTTAGCAAACGGCGTTCATCCAGAGCCAGAAGTTGGTTCTGAACCATATCAATGGCGACGTTCCCAAATAGAATCTGTGTCGTAACCGGCATGGTGCTATCAGACTTTGGCTTCGTAATTCTCGCCTTGAGCCACTCATAGCTTTCAGCCGTCGAATCTTCTTCTTCCAATATCGCAAAACCCGCATTTCGCAGAAAATCGACCATTTCTTTCGGGGTCGCAAGATAACTGATCGAGGCGTCCATAGCCCAAGGTGTCGGATAAACGACGTCACCGCCTTCGCCCTGTACAATGTCATAAATACCAAATCGTGCTCCGGGCTTCAGGACACGACGGGCCTCTTTGTACACCGAAAGCTTGTCCGGGATGTTCATCGCAACATGGACAGTTACCGCGCCATCAAAACTGCTGTCCGAAAATGGCAGCTTTGTCGCATCTCCCTGAACAAACGTGGTTTGTTCATTGAGACCGACCCAATCTGAAATGGTTTTGGCTGCGTCGCAAAACTCTTGCGTCAGATCTATGCCAGTGACCTTAGCGTTCACTTCTTCTGCAATTGTTCTGGTGACCCCACCCAGGCCACTACCAATATCAAGCACATTCGAACCTGGCGCTAGCTCCAGTTTCTCCAATAACTGTAAAGTCGCCCGTCTGCCGCGAAAATGGAACTCATCAACTGGTTCGAAGTCAGCGGCGCACAGTTTCTTCGGGTCGTTGCCTGCGGCTTTCAGGCTATCAGCTATCTGGTCGATCAGGCGACGGCCGCGGCCATAGTGATCGGACACTTGTTCTTTCATTTTCTCACCCTTTCATCAAATAAGTCGGGTGCTACTGAATACATATCCGCCCAAAGCAGCCGAAGGGTATACGGGCAATCGAGTGCTTATGGTAGCGCTTCGAACCAGTCGAGCACCGCGTTCCGCCAACCTTCCGGCACACCGTGCCCGCCCTTGGTGACTTTCAACCGGATGGAGCCTGCCTCACAGTCCATCCAATCCTTCTGCATCGAGTCATCGTCGCCAAAGCTGTTTTCCGCGCTTCCCAAACAGGTGTTCTCGCGGCGCCAGACATCCAAGCCCTTCATGACGTTACCCTGGTGAAAATCGACACCCTCCCATGTCAGCTGCCGGCCTTCGAACGGCACCATTCGGTCTTTAAAGCCGTGTACGTGAAACAGATGAACTGGCGCATCGCACTCAGTGGTCATGGGCTCCCAAAACGCCCCAGCCGCAGCAGCAAAGCCACTTGCCAACTCTGGCGCACGGCACGCAATGTCCCAGACCATCGAGCCGCCGCGGGAGAAGCCTGCGATCAGTATTCTCGCCGGGTCTATACCGAAGCGCTCCACCGCGTCGGCGCGCACGGCGTCGATAAAGGCGACATCATCGCGTGCCAAGTCATACCCGTCCGCCACGCCCCAATCGAGGTCTTTATTATTAATACTGGGCTGCCCGCTCGGCATAATCACAGCGTAGCCGCGCCGGATGAAAGGATCGACATAGGCGGAGTTCTGGATCATCCCTTTCCCAGACCGTCCATAACCGTGTAACCAAATGACGGCAGGCGGTTCATCCGGAACCTCTGGCAGGGCCACGTAGTACTCCCCGCCTTCCAATGTGCAAGGTGCATCTGGTGCGCCACACTCTCCGTCCGAGGCAAAGGCCTCATTCGGACTTGCAGCAATTACAGCAATGGCAATACCGAGCGTCAAAATGCGATTGCGCGTTTCGGGTCGCATCAAAAGTGTACCTCTGTGGTTAGGTCACAGAAGATCATAGCACAGCGTTGCGCATCTCCGAAGGCAGCGGCCAAGCGTTTGTGAACCATCTGAAGTCTAGGCAAAGTTGGCCGGTCTATCTCTATCCAAATGAGTAGTTATGAGCTTGGGAAAGAACTTAGATTTTGTTCGAGAACCCAGGTAACTTTCATTAAAGTGGTACGGGGGGACTTATGGAACGCCGTCTAACTGCCATTATGGCTGCGGATTTTGTGGGATTCTCACGCCTGATCGGGCGTGATGAAGAGGGCACCATTGCAGCGCTAAAGGGCTACCGAAAACTCATTGATGGCCTCATCTCAAACTACGGTGGTCGCGTGTTCGGCAGCGCGGGTGACAGCGTCATCGCTGAATTCACAAGTGCAACGGACGCGTCCCGCTGTGCATTGGAAATTCAAAGAGAGCTGAAAGTCCGGAACCTCGATCTGCCGGAAAAAGGGCGCATGAACCTTCGTATCGGAATACATCTCGGTGATGTCGTGGCAGATGGCGATAACCTGCTGGGAGACGGTGTCAACATTGCGGCTCGGTTGGAAGCAATCGCACCGCCCGGAGGCCTTTGTGTTTCCAAAGCAGTTGCCGATCAACTTTCGGGAAAGGTGGACGCGGAATTTGCGCATGCTGGCGCCCATGAATTGAAGAATATCGCCAATAAGGTCGAGGTTTGGACCTGGCCTCCGGAACTTGCGGTCAAACCCAAGCGCAGCGCAGCGATCCGATGGACTGCCGCGACGGCTGTTGTCGCCACAGTTACCGCGATTTCAGCTTTTTTTGTATTTGGAAGAGATGATCCGCGCGACCTTCCGTCAGGTGCGCGGATTGTCATTACACCTTTTGAAACAATCGGGGAAAACAAGGAAGACGAGTATTTCGCTGAAGGTTTGACGCGTGATCTTAACGCCTTGTTGGCGAAGTTCTCTAACCTGTTTGTTATAGCTCCCGAAGCTGGAGCCGACTTCAGCAGTAACAAAGATTGCGAAGCGATCAGGGATGCCTTAGGGGCCGATTACATACTTGGCGGCACGGCCCAACGGTCTGACTCGAAACTGCGGGTGACAACTACATTCATCAATGCAAGGACTTGCCGTCAACTCACACCGCCGGGCCCCTTTGATATGGACCTCAGCATCGCAAATGTCCTGGATATCCAGGTTGAGATTGCAAGAAAGGTCGCCTCGCAAATCGGTTCAAGCGATGCCCCGTTGTTCAACACTTCTGTACAGCAGGCTATCCGCGACAAGGCACCGGAAAACCTGGAAGCCTATGAATGTTATCTGTTGGGATTCTGGTTTTATCAAAGTTTCAGCATTGAAGCGCATCGCAAGGCTCGGGACTGTCTATTGCGAACCGTGAAGGAAGAACCTGGTTACTCTCTTGCTTGGTCGCGATTGGCCTTTAACTATCTCGAGTCTAAGAAACGATCATTCGACACCGATCCGGATTGGGCAAATAAGGCCCGAGACGCCGCCACACGTGCACTTGAGGAAGACCCGGACAATGCGGATGCGCACTACGCCCTGGCAATCCTCAGCAGAATGACGGGAGAAGACAAGGCGGTCTTCTTTGAACACGCAAAGAACGCCACGGATCTTAGTCCCAATGATTCCTGGATCCTCGCGGATCTGGGTATCTTTCTTGCTTACTCCGGCGAGTTTGAAAAAGGTAAAGAGTGGATTTCCCGCGCAAAAGACCTCAACCCCAAACTTCATCCTGGCTACAACAACGCTTGGGTGCTGCACGCGATCTTGCAAGGCAATTATGATGAGGCGCAAAAAGTCATCTTGAGCTGGGGTGCGCCGAAATCCACCATGTCGATGGCAAGCCTGACTGCAACCTATGCTTTGGACGGCGAGCAACAAAAGGCGCAAGAGATGGCGCGACGCTTGCAAAACGAACACCCGGAGTTTCTTGACGATCCACGATCACCGTATCGAGCACGTGGAATGCCAACGGAGTTGATCGAAAAGATAATGGATGGGCTTCGCATTGCCGGTATTGAAGTTTCAGAGAACTAACGCCGCGATTACTTGCAAACATCGCTTTCAGAATGGCGGACATAGAATGTTTGTAGCGGTTTTGGAACCAAGTTGCGCTTGCTACCTCACGCTGTTGCCGACACCGAAATAGGAGGTTCGTAATTTCTAAGGACAGTTTTGCGGACGCAGAGATTGCAAGACACCTAGCGGACGCTGCACGTCGTTGCCGCATGGTTTTCTTCACTGGATTACCGGCATCAGGAAAGTCATTCCTGTTGCGCCAGCTGATATCCATTTCAGTCTCCTTGGGACGTCGGGTGCATATCATGCGTTGGGATACAGGGCTCGCGGCGTTTCAGACCGAAGACATACTCGCAAAGTATCCAGATGTTTCGGATGGAACTCATCCGTTGATCCGAAAGGCAGCCGGGCTGTGGGGGCGGAGAGCCCTGGCGCGATGGCTGGCGGAGCATACCGACCCCACAGACATGATTGTCGGTGAAGTCCCTATCATCGGAAACAGGTTTTCAGAGTTCATCCAGGCGCGGCCGGATCAGGTTGAACAAACCTTAGCCTCCGAAGAAACCACATTCATCTATCCGGTTCCCACAAAGAACTTGCGTGCCAATCTCGAAGCTATTCGAAGATCTACGTTTGCGAACCCCAGACATCCTGATGAGGCCAGGGACGCGCCACCATCCACAATGGAACTGGCTTGGCGTTTGACGTGTGCCAAGGCCGCAGAATTGGGCTTGATCTCTGAAGCGGATATTCATTCTCCGTACGAGGAGATGATCTGTGTGCGGTTTTTTGAGCACCTACTGCAACACCGAAACGCCATCAGAATTGGGGTCGATACGATTTATTCAAATGCCGGGTCAGCCCATGATCTGGATGCGAACGTCTTAGAACTCAGTGCTAGCTCAGACGAAGTAAAGTACGCAATCGCAGAGGTAGAGACTACTTTTACAGCCGAAGCAGCCGCCCGAGAAGTTGAAAACTGGTATCGGGTGTAGTCTCGGACAAAGGTCTGTTCGGCGGGCATTTCGGAATTTGCAAAGCTTGGTTGCGAAGGTCCGGTTTGGGCTGAGAGCGGGCATAGATCTTGGAGAATGCAGCGTATGATTTGATGCGCTCTGTAGGCTTTCATTCAAGACACGACGATAGCCCGGTATTCCTCAATCACTTTGCTCTGCGAGCAGATCCAGTAGTGCATTTTGCCGACGGACCATTCGTTCCAGTTCCAACGCCAGTTCTTCCTCTTGCACCTTTGCTTCACGAAGCTCGCCTTCGAGTTCAGCGACTCTTGCCGTTTCGCTCGTCGGGGTGCGCTCATAGAAGGCGATTAGTTCGAGAAAGAGTGCGGTTTTGGCTCCTTTCCCATGGCCTGCAAACTGGACGGCCAGTGCGCCAAAATGCTCAAACATTTCCTCCGAGACCATGAACTGTGAGCAGCCTCATCTGACTGGTCCAAGTTGATTGTTAGTGCATGATCGGTCTGTGATCCATCGGGATGATGGTTTCG
>NZ_JBXWOX010000031.1:0-33512 GCF_059611125.1 Ruegeria sp. CDSB029 | reverse complement strand
AAACTCAAACAGAAATCGAACCAGAGCCTCCGTTACGAAAACGCCTCAGCTCTCCGAAAAACTCTGAAGACGGACAGAAGCGGTTACGCGCGAAAAACTAGTTCCTCACCCCTTTGTCTCGGCAGGCCGTCTGGCAGTAGTAGCGATTGCGTCTGGGCGCGAGAAAAATACTTTGGCAGTGGCGGCAATGGCGAAGCGCACGACCGGCCAGCGCACCGTTCACGGCGGTTGCAATTACCGCGCCGATGGGGGTGATGGCAGCCATCGTAAGCCGCCCGTTCTTCGAACCTGGCCTTGCGATGGTGTGCAGACTATCCACGCCCAGCACCTTGTTCAGGTTCAGGTCCAGCATCACCTTGGCCGGAAAGGTCCCGTCGTTCCGGCAGTCGGCCCAAATGTCTCTGAGCCAATCGCAGGTACGAATGAAGTCCAGCGGGTGAACGGTGCCCCAATGAGATCGTTCTGCAAGCGGTAAAAAGGCATCGTACCACTTGTCCTCCGCTAGTTTCGCATCTGGGAAAATCAGATCAGCCAACGTATAGAACAGTGCTGCTTGGCGGCTAGGCACCCCATAGGCAGCGGCGATGCGTTTCTGCGGGGCATCGACCGTCCTCCGGTCGTTATTGTGGTACACCGACCAGAGTTGTTCTTGGGTCAGGTAGTGCGTGGAAACGTACATCGGCTGGTCTCGGCTCGCTCGTGGGTGCCGAGGCCAAGGGCCTCTAATGCGTCGCCTATTTTGACGGCCGCGATTCCCTTGTCAAGGTCGCGGTGCACCACAGTGGTGCTCCTGAATTCGCGGTGCACTAGCCGTTTTGGTGCACTAATGGTGCACTAATTGGGACTGGCACCCTCACCGCCATTGGAAAATCCAGTGGTCTGACAAAATCGAGCGACATAAATATTTGAATTTGCAAAGTTCTATTTCTAGGGGGGTAGAAAATATGGTACCGCCTGCTGGATTCGAACCGGCGACCTCTGGATCCACAATCCAGCGCTCTAACCAACTGAGCTAAGGCGGCACTCGTGAGGGGCGATGTACCGAACGCGCACACGGATTGCAAGAGGATTAAAGACGAAATTCCCAGCTTTGTTCGACAAGATCGCGGCCAAAGGAATGAACCTTTTTGCTACCGGTCAATTGCCACCCCGACGCCTTGTAAAGCGCGCAGGCCGCCCGGTGGCTTTCATGGGTCCATAAGGCCATATCGCGATAACCAGCGCTGCGCGCGAACCCCATGCATGTGTTGAGCATACGTTTGCCCAAGCCCTGCCCACGAGCCTCTGGCAGCAGCAAAAATAATCGCAACTTTGCGGTGTGGTCGTCTAGTGCGACGCAAAAGATACTGCCCATGCGCGCGCCACCCAGCTCCGCGATCCAACCCCTCTCGCGCGCTGGATCGTGTGACGTGACGAAGTCGGCCAGAATGCTTTCGACAAGGGGCGCGAACGTGTCATCAAACCCGTCGTCCCGCTGATAGAGGCGGCCGTGCTGTTCGACCAACCAGGGCGCATCATCTGGGCGGAAAGCTCTGATCAGAATATCTTCCATGCTTTACCTGACCTCAAAGGCGGCTTGATTCTCAACCCTTTGCGCGCTAGCAGGAACGCTCAGTCCCGGAGGCGCAAATGGGCATTAACACCGAACGTGACATTCAGGCAAACCTTCAGATCGGCCCGACCGACCATGGCATGGTGCGCCTGTTCATCGAGGCCGACGGCGTCGAAATTCCAATGGACTTCGAACCTGAAGAAGCGGAAGAAATCGCTGACGAAATCCTCGCCGCTGTGCAAGCTGCCCGGATCGTAAAAGACTGACAGTTCAAATTCTTGGATCACGCAATGCCTGCAATCTGCGGGCTGTATCTGTTGCAAACTTCTGAATCATCTTCTTGCGCCGCGCAGGTGCCAGCTTATCTTCCGGTGCCATTCGGATAATTTCGGCGTCATAAGCATCTGCGATGATCAGCCCGGTTTCCTCGGGCAACAGATCGGTTGGGAAGTCGGTATCGACGGCCCAGAAAAAGCGATCACACCAATCCAGATACCCCTGCCATTTGGAATCCGTCAGATAATCTGCGCGGCTAGATTTGCACTCGATCACCCACAGTTCCCCCTTGGGGCCCAATCCCATGACGTCGACGCGCAGACCGCGGGTGGGGACAAATTCCTCAACAGATACAAAGCCATGCGCCAACAAGTGGCGCGAAACCCCACGGGCCAGTTTTTGTCCGGGCTGTAAATCCAGTGTCATTCCTGAAATGTGAACAATTCGTGAACAAAAATCAAGCACCTGAAAGACCCTTGACATGATACCATTTGGTATTCCATAAATTGCAATACCAAATGGTATCACTACTGAGGTGACCAATGCAGACGCAAATTCAAAAGGCGTTCCGCGCCCTTGCGGACCCGACCCGACGGGAAATCGTCCAGATCCTTGCCTCTGGCGACATGACGATCGCTCAGCTGACCGATCAGTTCGATATGACCCGTGCAGCGGTCAAAAAGCACCTGACCGTTCTTTCCGATGGCGGCCTCATCACCGTCGAGGCACGTGGACGCGAGCGCATTAACCGACTGGAGCCGAATGGAATGGCCCCCATCCTCGACTGGTTCAGCTATTTTGACCAGTTCTGGGATGATCGCCTGAAAAATCTGAAGGAAGCTATTGAAAGGAATAAGAAATGACGAATGCAGTTCTGCAAAAGCAGATTTTCCTGAGGGCAACGCCGGAAACCGTATGGGCCTATTTGACTGAGCCCGCCCGATTGGCGGAGTGGTTTCACAAACCCGAACAACCGCTTGCCGCGGGTCAAAAGCTTGAGATGTTCGGGACATCCAGCGGCGATCTTTTGATCTGGGGTGAGGTACGCGCTGCCCGTCCGCCCGAATATCTCGAATATACATTTACCATCAAACCCATGGGAGACGCTGTTAGTGTCGTAAAATGGACGCTGGACCCGGTACCGGGCGGTACCCGGCTGGGCTTGGTTCACGAAGGGCTGCCGCAAGGCGCAGAGGCATTTGGCCTGATCCTTGCACTCGATGATGGTTGGGACGAACATTTGGGCAAGATGCGCAATGCGCTGCACGAAACTGTTGACGCCTGACCCCTTGTGCAAACCCGCCGCAACCCCTACTTAGGCCCGTGGCGGGTTCTGCCCTTCTTGTGATTGGTAGCATTCTGGTGGCCTTAAGCAATTCCGAGGGGGCTGGCTCTGTTCAGGTCCTGGCCTGATTACCTGGCGCCCACCTGTACATACAGGTCCTCGGGAATCACACCGTACGGTTGACTGGCGGTCCCGCCACATAAACTTGTCTTGCCCGGTTTGGGAGAGTCTTCATTTTCCGAAATAGGTTGGCTCAGCCCTTGTCCACCGCCACGCGGGCGGGTTCGAACTCGGCCGCAATAGGTGTACCGCGCCTGGGGCCTGTTGGCTTTTCCGCCATGCTCATGATCGCGTAGGCGAACTGAACACCGGCGAACACGATGCCATTCATGAACCAGATCATTGCCAGAGCGATTAACCCGATCTCGGATCCGAAAATCAGGCCGCGCAAGTTGGCCACGTTCAGCGCCAGCAGCACCCCGACAAACAGGGCCGAGATGACAAATCCCCATGCAACTTGCGTGATGTAAAGGCGGATCAGTTTGGGCACGACAAAGCTCCTTGTCTGATACCGTGATGATAGCGCATGGTCGTGCTGAGTAAACTGCAGCCTCAACGGGTGCGACACTATATTCGGAGTCTCTATGAATGCCCTCAGCCTGTTCACGCTTGATCTTCTCGAAGAGCTGTCATTGCGCCATGATGATCAGGAACGTTGGGAGTTCTCGTTAGACCGTCTGAATGAGATCGGTTTTAACGCCCTGAACATGCTTTGCTTCACACCCGAGACTGGCGCCATTCATTGGGTTCGAAGTTCAATGTCCAAAGGTTGGCTGAACCGCTATGACAGCCAAGGGTACGCCGAAGCGGATCCGATGCTGGCGCAGGTTCAAAATGGCAGGGAAAGCCTCTACGTGCAGGCCGCAAGCCTCCGATCCGCGGACGGCCATTCCTCCAAGGCGCTGGGTCTGAACCACGATCTGGAAAAGGCCGGATATATTCACCTTTACTCTCTGGTGGTTCCCTGCCCCGACAACGAGGCCAAGCTTGTGGTTCTGTCATCGGACAGACCGGACGCCCAGGTTCAGATGACTGAACGGCATCGCGAAATGCGTGTCCTGGCAACCGTGCTGGCCACCAATCTGGGATCGGATATCCCCAGCAATCACGGTCGTGTGTACGACATCACAAGCATTGCTCCAACCGCTCCGGACCTGACGCCACGAGAGCTGCAGGTCCTGAACCTTTTGGCTCTTGGGCACCGAAACGATAGAATCGCCGAACTATTGAACCTTTCGGAAATAACGGTACGAACCCATTTGAAGAATGCGCGCGAAAAATTGAGAGCCCCGACCCGAGAATCCGCACTGGTCCGTGCGATGCAACTTGGCCTGATCAATCCGCCGGGCTATCGGAATCGATAGGTGGCACGCCGGCTACGTTCCGGTAAAATGTTGGTGTCTTTGGAAAAAACTGTGAGTGGTGGAGGCCGAAGACTTGTTTGAACAAGCGTATTATTAGATTTCAGGCGCAGCGCTTTGTGTGGCTGCGCCTTATTCATCTGGACTAAGGCTTAACTCAAAACGCCTCTGGCTGTGCTTCGCGGGCCATGTGATCTAAAACTGCGTTGACGAATTTCGGTTCTTTACCTTCCGGGAAGAACGCGCGCGCCACATCAACGAACTCGGTGATGACGACCTTTGGTGGCGTATTGCCTTGGGTCAGTTCAGCCCCGGCTGCACGGAAGGTGGCGCGCAGGGTCGGGTCAATGCGCGCGATGGGCCATTTGGCGACCAAAGCGCGGTCGGTCATCTGGTCAATCGGAGCCTGATAATTAACCGCGTCTTCAACCAATTTGCGGAACACGCGGATGTCGCCGTCCAGCATTTCCTCGCCCTCATAGACAGCGCCAAACCGATGATCCAAAAACTCGTTCACGACTGCTTCCGTCGTTTGGCCCGATTGCTCCATCTGGAACAGCGCCTGCACGGCATAAAGCCGGGCGGCGGATTTCATCAGGCGTTTCTGGTTGGCCGGTTTCGGCGCGTCTGTCTGGGTCATGCTGTCGTGGGTCCGTTGTTGTCGCCCGCCACAAGGATGGACTCGGACGGCGGCTTGAACCCGACGCCCTTTTTGGAAGAGCCCCACTTACGGCTGAGTGCAATCAGATGCAAGGCCGCAGCGGCCGCACCACCGCCTTTATTCATCTTTTTAGGATTTGCGCGGACTTCGGCCTGATCGTCATTTTCGACCGTCAGGATGCCATTTCCAATAAGAAGACCCTGCAGACCCATCAACTGGATCGCCCGGCTCGAGTCGTTGCACACCGTTTCATAGTGCGTGGTCTCGCCACGAATGACACAGCCCAGCGCCACGTAGCCATCATAGTTGCACTGGCGATCTGCCATGGCGATGGCGGTCGGGATTTCCAACGCGCCCGGAACCTCAACAACTTCGCAGGTACCGCCAGCGGCTTCGATCTCGGCCTTGGCACCAGACACCAGATTGTCGGCAATGGCCCGATAGAAGGGCGCCACCACAATCAAAAGTTTCACAGGTTTGTCGAATGTCGGAGTTGGCAGCACGCCGTGTTTGTCTTGTTCAGCCACGATCAATCATCCTTGAGAATGGAACGGGTTCCGACGATGGAGATTCCAAACGCGTCGAGCCCCAGATATTTCGTTTCCGGTGTATCGGTCAGTAGCACCAGTTCCTGGATGCCCAGTTTGGACAAGATCTGCGCCCCAAGACCGGTTTGCTTGATGGTGCGCGGGCCTTCGTCATCGGTTGCGTATAGCGCGTTGCGCGGTTCACGAAACAGGCAAACTACGCCCCGCCCCTCGGCGGCGATCTTTTCCATAGCACGCGGCAGTTCCTGCGGCGATTTTGGACCCAGGCCCAGAACATCAGGCGCTTCATGCAGTGCATGGGTTCGTGTCAAAACCGGCTCGGGCGTGGTGATGTCACCCTTGATCATGACGACATGTTCGATGCCATGTGTCTGATCCGTGAACAGGCGCATTTCCCATTCGCCGCCGTATTCTGACGTCACAGCCCTGCGCGAGGTTTCGACGACCAGATTGTCGTTGCGCGAGCGATATGTGATCAGGTCGCTGATCGTACCGATCTTCATGTCGTGCTCTTTTGCAAATGCAACCAGATCGGGCAGACGTGCCATAGTGCCGTCAGGCTTCATGATCTCGCAAATCACCCCTGAGGGGTTCAACCCGGCAAGCCGAGAGATATCGACCGCCGCCTCTGTATGACCGGCGCGCACCAGCACCCCGCCCCGCTTGGCGCGCAGCGGAAAGATATGACCCGGTGTCGCGATGTGCGCCATCGTATTTTGCTCGTTGATCGCCGTTTCAACGGTCAGAGCGCGATCTGCTGCCGAGATGCCGGTTGACACGCCTTCGCGCGCCTCGATGGACACGGTGAATGCGGTTTCGTGACGGGATGAGTTGTTCACGGCCATCATCGGCAGGCCAAGGGCTTCGACGCGCTCCGCCGTCATCGGCAGGCAGATCAGCCCGCGCCCATGGGTGGCCATAAAGTTGATCGCCTCGGCATCCGCAAACTCGGCCGCAATGACCAGATCACCCTCGTTCTCGCGATCTTCATGATCGACCAGAATATACATCCGGCCCTTGCGCGCCTCTTCGATGATATCTTCGATCGGACTGATCGCGTCGCGCAGCAGGGCCTCGACGGGACCGGGGGTTTCAAAGCTCATGGGGCAGCCTTTCACAAGAGCGTGTCTGGACGGCTGGATAGACCACCAAGCGCTCAAATACCAGAGCGCTTGCTGCTACACTCCGCCGAAACGCGACGTCTCAAACTGTGGTTCAGGACATCTCAGCCAAGCGGGCGACGTAGCGGGCCAGCGTGTCGATCTCAAGGTTTACCTGATCTCCGACCGAGACATCGCCCCAGGTCGTCACTTCTTTGGTGTGGGGGATGAAATTGATCCCGAAATCGCAACCGTCGACATCATTTACCGTCAGCGAGGTTCCGTTCAGCGCAACTGATCCTTTAGGCGCGACAAAGCGGGCCAATTCCTTGGGCGCGCGCAACGTTACACGGGTGCTGTCGCCTTCGTCCTGCAGGGCAACAACCTCGGCCACGCCGTCGATATGACCGGAAACGATGTGCCCACCCAGTTCGTCCCCAACCTTGAGGGCGCGTTCAAGGTTCACGCGTTTGCCAACTTGCCATGTGTTCAGATTGGTTTTCGACACCGTCTCGGCGCTGATCTGCACATCGTACCAATCATCCCCAATGGCGATCACGGTCAGACAGACGCCGTCACTGGCGATGGATGCGCCAATATCAATACCCACAGTGTCATAGCCCGTTTTGATCCGGGCACGCAGATCCCCTTGCTGGTCCAACTCGGTAACAATTCCGATATCGGTGACGATCCCTGTGAACATTGCTTTCACCCTTAGCTTATAACCTGTGCGTATGTGTAACCGCCGAGGTAAGCCCAAGAAACGCTGCGGGCAAGCCCTGCCTTGCCCGGATTGATGTATACAGGCATAATTTTGGTACCAAACGATAAAGAGCAGTCCCGGATGCATCCACTCACCTCGCGCTCGCATCGCCGTGTATTCCTGTTTTTGCAGGGACCGCATGGCCCTTTCTTTAGCGCACTGGCACGCGCTTTGCGCGCCGCCGGGGCTGATGTTTTGCGCGTGGGGTTTAATGCGGGCGATCAGGCGTTCTGGTTTGACCGCAGCACCTACATCCCGTTTTTGGACAATTCCGAGCAATGGCCCGAAACCCTTAGGGAACTGATCCGGTCACAGTCGGTCACAGATATCGTCCTATACGGCGACACCCGTCCGGTTCATGCCAATGCTGTGGATATTGCGCGCGAAATGGGAGTGACTGTCCATGTTTTCGAAGAGGGGTATCTGCGCCCGTGGTGGGTCACTTACGAACGGAACGGATCAAATGGACACTCACGACTGATGTCTTTGGACGTCGCGCAGATGCAGGATGCGCTTGACCAGTCCGAGGCGCTGGTTCCACCGCCACCATCCCATTGGGGCGATATGCGGCAACACATATTCTACGGCGCGCTTTATCACTGGTTTGTCCTGTTCCTTAACCGGAGGTACTCCAACTTCAAGACGCACCGGGAATTGCCTGTTTCAAAAGAGTTTCGCCTGTACTTCAAACGACTTGCACTGATGCCTTTCCACAGGATTAGGCGTCGCTGGGCCACCATGCGCGTTCGGCAAAACGGTGCACCCTATCACTTGGCCCTGTTGCAACTGGGTCATGACAGTTCGGTGCAGGCCCATTCAAACTATACCTGCATGTCGGATTTTCTGAAGCATGTCATATCAGGTTTCGCCAAAGGCGCTCCGGCCCATCACCTTCTGGTTCTGAAGGAACATCCGCTCGAAAACCACCGCGAGCCGCTGCGCCGCAAGGCGCGCGAAATAGCCCGCGCGCACCAAGTGGCGGATCGCGTGCACTACGTTCCCGGCGGCAAACTGGCCGGATTGCTGGATGACGCGAACACAGCAGTGACGATCAATTCCACAGCCGGTCAACAAGTTTTGTGGCGCGGAATCCCGTTGCGCAGTTTTGGAAAGTCCGTCTACGACAAACCCGAGTTTGTCTCGCAACAACCCATTGCCCAGTTCTTTGCCGACCCGGACGTACCAGACCACGAATCCTACCAAGCTTACCGGAAATTTCTATTGAAAACCAGCCAGTTACCCGGCGGCTTTTATTCGCTGCGTGGGCGACGGCAACTGCTGCGCCGCGCCACCGACATGCTGCTGCAGGCGCATGACCCCTATCAGTCCGTTCTGTCCGACAACGAGGCGCCGACGCCACAGTTGAAACTCGTCGATTAAGCCGGGTTGGTTGGTGCTGGATGTTGGACCCCGAACAAGTTAACTTGACGCAAACAAAAGACGACTGAGGATAATCGGCAGTGCAGTGCTTTCCAATTCGCTGGGTGCGAGGGGCCGCCCTTGTGGCTGTATGTGGCGTACTGGCCGCGTGCCAGCTCCCTAAATCTGGCCCCAACAAATCCGAGATTCTGGCCGGTTCAGTGGAAAATGGTGGCAATGCCTTCGTCGTTGAGGTGGATGACAGAATCGCGCGAGCGACATCAAAAATCCCCCAATTCGGTTTTTCGTCCTCCTTCACCAGCGCGCAGAGCCTGACGGCGGATACCGTTCGCCCTGGCGACGTGTTGGGATTGACGATCTGGGAAAATGTCGATGATGGTCTGCTGTCAGGTGACGTCAGCTCTGCCACATCACTCAATGAGGTTCAGGTTGACGCCGATGGCTTCATCTTTGTGCCCTATGCAGGGCGTGTGCGCGCCTCTGGAAACACGCCCGAGCAACTGCGTCAAATAATTACTGAAAAATTGCAGGATCAGACGCCTGACCCTCAAGTTGAAGTCCGCCGGGCTGCGGGAGATGGTGCGACCGTTTCACTAACAGGAAGCATTGGGTCGGCGGGGATCTATCCAATTGAACTTCCTACCCGTACCCTCTCAGGCATGCTGTCACGTGCGGGTGGCGTATCCGTTGGTTCCGACATAGCGCTTGTGACGCTGCTCAGGGGCAACCAAAAAGGGACAGTCTGGTACGACGATCTGTTCAGCAACCCCAAGCTGGATGTCGCACTGCGTGGCGGGGATCGCATTCTGGTTGAAGCCGACAGCCGGTCGTACATTGCACTTGGCGCAACCGGTGGTCAGTCTCGGGTTGCATTTGACACTCAGGACCTTTCGGCGCTCGAAGCCTTGGCGCAGGTTGGCGGATTGCTGCCCCTGTCCTCGGATCCGACCGGCATTTTCGTGTTGCGAAAGGAACGTCAGGACATTGCTCGTTCAGTGATGGGGCGTTCGGACCTGCAGGGCGATCAGCGCATGATTTACCTGCTGAACCTGACGGCCCCCAACGGGCTTTTCATTGCACGGGATTTCGTGATCCGTGACGATGACACAATCTATGTGACCGAAGCACCATATGCGCAGTGGACAAAGTCTATTTCCCTGATCTCCGGCGGCCTTACTCCGCTGGCCAATGTCGCCACGCTGACAGGCAACTGATGTCGCCTGAAACAACAGCCGGGTCTGAACGTACCCGGCTGCTTGTCTACAATGGTGGTTTCCTGACATCCCGCCGAATTCGCCGAATATTGTCCCTGTCCGGTTACGACATCCGGATTGGCCTGCCAAAAGGCGGTGATGCCGTCGGGGTTTGGGGCAATAGCCCGACGGCCCATCGCGGCCTTGCTGTCGCGGATCGGCACAATGCCCCGGTGCTGCGCGTTGAAGACGCCTTTCTTCGGTCTTTGCATCCAGGCCGCAGCGGAGAGCCGCCTCTTGGCCTGTTGCTTGATCGGTCCGGACTGCATTTCGACGCGGCCCAGACGTCCGATCTGGAAACATTATTGGCCACTCATCCGTTGGATGACACCGCCCTGCTAAACCGCGCACGAGGCGGGATCGAACGGATGCGCGAGCTGCATCTTAGCAAATACTCGGCCTTTGATCTGACCGCTCCGCCCCCTGACCCTGGCTATGTACTGGTGGTTGATCAGGTCCGCGACGACGCGGCTGTGACGGCCAGCGCCGGGGATGAGGCCCGGTTTCGCGAAATGCTGGTCATGGCGCAGGAAGAGAATCCCGGCGCCAAAGTTCTGATCAAGACACATCCCGACACCATCGCCGGGCATCGTTCAGGTTATTTCTCCACCGCTGACCAATCCGATCGCGTCTCGGTCATCAGCACACCGGTCAGCCCGTGGTCTTTGTTGGAAGGTGCGGTTGGCGTTTACACCCTATCCTCACAGATTGGGTTCGAGGCAATTTTGGCCGGGCATAAACCGCGTGTTTTCGGCCAGCCCTTCTATGCAGGCTGGGGGCTGACGCAGGATGAAGCACACCTGCCACGCCGCCAACGCAACCTGACGCGCGCGCAATTGTTCGCTGCAGCGATGATCCTCTATCCGACCTGGTACGATCCATACCGGGACCAGCTGTGCGAGCTGGAAACCGTTCTGGACACGCTGGAGGCGAGAACCCGCGCCTGGCGGCAGGATCACAAGGGCTGGACGGCCTCGGGTATGCGCCTGTGGAAACGCAAACACCTGCAACGGATGTTTGGGCGCGAGAAAACGGTCCTCTTCACTGACGATCGACCAGCGCAATCAGATCGCCCTCACATGGTCTGGGCAAGTAAAGCCAAGGGCACGGAAAGTGCCGTCCGGGTCGAAGATGGATTTCTGCGCTCGCGCGGGCTGGGCGCAGATCTTGTTCCTCCCCTGTCATTGGCAACGGACAATCAGGGGATTTACTACGACCCGACGCATCCCAGCCAACTGGAAGGGTTTATTGCCGCCCGGGAAACTCTGCGGCTAGATCAGGAATTGCGTGTCGAAAGGTTGATCGCTCAAGTCGTGTCCGCCCAAATCACCAAGTACAACACAGGGGTCGGCGCACCGGATTTGCCAGTTGGGCATCGCATACTGGTGCCCGGTCAGGTCGAAGACGATGCTTCAATCCAGTTGGGCACCAGCACTGTTCGCACAAATACCGATCTGTTACGCGTCGTGCGCGAGGCTAACCCAAACGCCATTCTGGTCTACAAACCGCACCCCGATGTCGAAGCGGGCCTGCGCGATGGGGCAATCGAGGCCGCAGACCTCGCCGATGTCATCGCCACCCATTGCGACCCGGCAGCTCTGCTGCCGCAGGTCCAAGAAGTCTGGACCATGACCTCATTGCTGGGGTTTGAGGCTTTGATGCGCGGTGTCAGTGTTACCACCCTGGGCGCGCCTTTCTATGCGGGTTGGGGGCTGACAAACGATTTGGGAACCGTCCCAGTCCGCAGGGGCGCTCGACCACCGGTTTTAGGTTTGGTCCACGCGGCGCTGATCGACTATCCCCGGTACTTGGACCCTGTGACAGGTGAGCCCTGTCCCGTAGAAGTTGCGGTTGAACGGCTGTCACAAGGTGCTGCACCCGCAGGCGGTCCACTGCTTCGAGTTCTATCAAAACTACAAGGCGCATTCGCGACCCATGCACATATCTGGCGTCGTTAACGCAGCACCCGCGCCCAACGGTGCATGATGTCCGGCCCGATGACCTGGGTCTCGATCAACTCAAAACGCGGGGCATTGTCCAACTTGTCCAGCCCCAGCGTACCGATGGCTGACAACCCTTCGGCACCGATTGCAAGCCCGGCGGTGAACCCGACCAATTCATCGACCATATCCGCGGCAAGTAACGACGCGGCCAAAGCCGCTCCGCCCTCGCAGAACACGCGGGTCAGACCTGCTTTACCCAACCGCTGCAACAAGTCCGCTGCATCGATCTGGTGGTCGTCCAGCGCGCAGGGCAGCAAGCGCGCGCCCAGCCCTTCCCACGCGCGGGCACGCTCGGCATCCGGGGATGGGCCATGACATAGCCAAACGGGAACCTCTGCTGCAGTGCGTGCCAGCTGCCCCAATAAGGGAATGTCCAAATGGCGCGAGACCACAATTCGCACAGGCTGAGCGTCGACCCCAATATCCCGAACGGTCAGGGATGGGTCATCGGCGCGCGCGGTTCCCGCCCCGACCATCACCGCATCATGACGCGCACGCATGGCATGCACCGCACGCCGCGCCTTTGGGCCGGTGATCCATTGGCTATGCCCCGTCGCGGTGGCAATGCGCCCGTCAAAACTGCTGGCCAGTTTCAGGGTGACGAAAGGGCGCCCCTGTTCGGTTTTCAGGAAGAACCCCGCAAGATCCTGGGCTGCTTGGTCGGCCAGAACACCGGTGACAACTTCGATCCCCGCCTCGCGCAGCATGGCAAAGCCCTGCCCCGCAACACGCGGATCGCTGTCTTCGATGGCCGCGACAACACGGGCCACACCGGCAGCAATCAGGCCCTCGGCGCATGGGGGTGTTTTGCCGTGGTGGGCGCAGGGTTCAAGCGTGACATAGGCCGTTGCACCCCGCGCCGCGTCTCCGGCCTGTGCCAGCGCTTGGGGTTCGGCGTGTGGGCGGCCACCCGGCTGGGTCCAGCCGCGCCCCACAATGCGCTCATCACGCACGATCACGCAACCGACGGCTGGGTTTGGCCAGCACGTTCCTTGACCGCGCCGCCCCAAAGACAGGGCAAGCGCCATATATCGCTTATCTGTTTCGCTCACTCGTCCGTCGAAGGCTGCGGCGGGCGCAGTTCGTGGACAAACTCCTCGAAGTCATCGGCCGCCTGGAAATTCTTGTATACGCTCGCAAAGCGAACATAGGCGACGGTGTCGATCCGCGCCAGAGCTTCCATGACGATCTCGCCAATTTTGCTGGACGGGATGTCGGTCTCACCCATGCTTTCCAGACGACGCACAATTCCAGAAATCATCTGGTCAATACGTTCCGGATCAATCGGGCGTTTCTGCATCGAAATGCGGATCGAACGCTCCAACTTGTCCCGATCGAAGTCTTCGCGTTTGCCGTTGGTTTTGATGACCACCAAGTCACGCAGTTGGACACGTTCGTAGGTCGTAAAACGTCCGCCGCAAGCAGGGCAGAACCGGCGTCTGCGGATCGCAACGTGATCCTCTGCCGGGCGTGAATCTTTGACTTGAGTATCGATATTTCCGCAAAACGGGCAGCGCATCCACCGTCTCCTCGTCCCTGGTTCCGCCTCTTTTTGTAAGCACTACGACTTACTTATCCACAACTATAGGGTAGCCGCTAGGATTTGGGTAGTCGGAAATTTCCACCGCAACATAAAGGGGTCAGGCGAAGTGCGCAGCGACCTTTCGCACATGCGCTGCGGTGCGGTGTTCAAACAGGTAAATGCCCTGCCATGTTCCCAGCACCGGTTGCCCCGCGGACACGGGAACAGAAAGCGAAACAGGCAAGAGAGCCGCCTTGATATGGGCGGGCATGTCGTCTGGGCCTTCGTAGGTATGGCGCAGATAGGCCATAGCGGGGTTGTCGGACGGCGGCACCAAACGTTCAAAAAATGCGTGCAGATCTGTTTGCACCTCAGGATCAGCATTTTCCTGAATGGTCAGCGAACAGGACGTATGTCGTACGAAAAGCGTAAGTAATCCATCGCCTGAGACCGAGTTAAGCCAGTTGCGCACGTCCCGGGTAAATTCGTACAACCCTGGTCCGTTCGTCGAAATAATAAACTCGTTCTGCATATGGCGATCAGTCCTCGATCAGTCGCGGAACGGGCGGATGTTGCAACGTCCGTTTGCCCCCTGAACCGACATGCTTTCGCCAGCCTTAAAGCCGACCGAGATCGAGCTGCTTTGCTGGGCAACGTTTGTAGGTTGCTGCAGCGAGAATTGAACGGCTGTGCGGCGACCCGTCGCTTCGCTGGGGCCATAGCCGCGCCAGACGTAAATTCGCTGCTGCCAACCGGCACCCAAAGTTCGACGCGCATAGTCCGCAGCCGCGCACCAATACCCATCCACATCCTGTCGTGCCCGCGGGATCACTTCGAACACAATGTTGTTGACTGAAACCGTCTGATACCCGTTTCGTGCGGCCGAAGCCGACGACACTGGCACGGTCAGCAAGATCGCGGCGGAAACCGCCAAAGTCATAACCTTTTTCATAATCATACTCTCATTCGCTTCGAGGTAATTTTTCAAATAGTATACATTCTTACCGGGCAAAGCTGGTTCACAATCATTTCAGTTCAAGCTGGCCAGCGCGTGATCGTACGTAAGCCAGCCCTTGTACCGGATCAAGTCCCCGACAAAGGGCATTCGGGCCGCAACATCAAACCGGAATCGTCCGTCATCATCCTGCCATTCCACGGTCTTTGATTGCGGCAGAAGCACCTTTGCGAAAGGTACTCGCAGCATGCTGAGGCGCAGGATCTGGATCTCTAACCGCTCGTTCGCAACAACCGGTTTCAGCCAAACGCAAACCTGTCCAAACTGCTCGCGGACGCATCCCATGTCCTGGTCCAAAGTCAGCTGCGATCGGGTGATGTGACCATCGAAATCGCGCGTCCAGATCCAGGCGCTCCCTTCTTTCTCGACGCCGAGCCGCACCGGGATATCGTCGCCCCCAAACGGCATACCGGCAAAGCGCAACGCGAGTTTGGCCAGCCATCCCCTGCCCGGCGTGACCGAACATCGCCCGGAATAAAACCCGCCCGTACTATGCAATGCCTGCAACGCTTTGGGCAGGCTTGTTCCCATCGGCAACGTTTGCAAAAAAGGATCAGGCTGCACTCAGAACCCCTCGGGCAGGAAACGAGCCCGCAGAGCTTTGTCCGGGACCATGCAGGTCGGTGAACGTCCAAAGATGGCATACCGGTTTCTGGCGATCGCGTAGTACAGTGGGTCTTTGATGATACTTGGAAAGTATTTGCAGATCGAAAGAGCACGCCAGAACCCTGGCAGCTTGTGCATCGCGGCAGCGAAAGCATCCAACCGTTGATGCACCACGCCATCGGTCACAACGAGATTGGTTTCAAAATCCCGGGTCGGCAGTCCAAGTTCTTTGTATAGCCTTTGTCCCAAAGGCGATTGCGCGGTGGCAAATTTGAACCGCTGCGCCTTGTCCCGGGCAACCATGAAACGAAAAAACCCCGAGCACAGAGCGCATTCGCCGTCAAAGACGATGAAATCCTGACCATCCGCCGCATCTGTTGCCAGTTTGGTCATGCCAGTTACGCTCGCTATCCCGTTTTGACGCACATTCGCATCACTGCGCATTTCGGGCAATGCGACACTGGGCCATCTTTGCGAATTGATATGTGTCGGGGAGCCGCGGGTCATCTGCGCGACAAGTTTCCTGGGCTCTGACCTCATCCCCACAAGGCTTAACCCGACAGCACGCGGAAAATACGTATGACACCCACTGTAGGCTTGCGAAATTCTGCCATTGTTATTTGAATAGATGACAGCGGCCGGAACAAAGGCCGCGAAATGAAATACGCTGCTAACTCGGGTTTGAACATGGACGTCGATATTGCCCGCATTCAAGTGTTGTCCAAAACACTAGATCAAAGGGCAGAAGATCCTTCGATTGGTGATCGCGTGCTGGCCAAATCCGGTCTGAGCCGCAGCGACATTGCGCCACCTGCAACAGCCTATAGCGCGCACAAAGAGGCGTTGTTTGTCCGCTACGCCTGCGACGCGCTGAATGACATCACCTTTTCGGCCAGTGCTGGGCTTGGCTTCAGGTCGTCCTCCAGCCTGACGGCGTATATCAGTAAATACTCGCGTGATCTGAAGCAGGTGATCGAAAACTCGTCGCGATTTCACGGGATGATAGACCCGGCGTTATACTTCAGTCTGCGCGTTTCTGGAAATTTTGCTTCAATCGAAGCCGACTGGAAGGATGCCAGTTTTGCCCGATATCACCGTCGTACCGAATTTTTGATTTTCGCGGCCCTCGCCCGCATTCGCTCGTTAACGCAGACAAGTTTCTTTCCCATAGAAATCCGCTTTCAGCACGAGGTCGGCGAAGCCGGAAAAGAGTTTCAGAAACTAGCGGGCTTTCCTGTGTCCTTTGGTGCAGAGCGGTTGGAAATAATACTGACGCTGTCCTCATTGGATCTGCCGGTGCCGACATATGACCCCTCTCTGCGCGAGCATCTTCTGTCATATGGCGATAGGGTTCAGGCCGAAAGTGACCAGCCCGCGCAAAAACTCAGGGCGCAAGTCGAGGGGTTGATCACCCGGTCTATGCCCGGCGCGATTATTCAAGCGGACGACGCAGCCTCGAACCTTGGGATGAGCCCGCGCACCTTTGCCAGGCGGTTGAATGATGAAGGCACAAGCTATCGTGAGATTGTCGAAGACTTGAGGTGCGATCTGGCGCAGACTTTTATCACCAACGGGATGCCCTTGTCGGAAATCGCCTATTCGCTGGGTTATGCGGATCAACCTGCGTTTTCTACGGCCTTCAAACGCTGGACCGGTCAGGCACCCAGCACGTTCCGCACTCGGTTGGGACCGTAACACGGAAAGGGTGGCCGGGGGTCGTCAGCGGCACAGCCTCGCCCCGGCCTGTCCCATGAGTGGACAAGGCAGAAATAGGGGCCACATCGCCGCATGACTTGTGAGTTCTCGCCAATTTGAGGTTTGAACCGGTCACCGTGATCAACGCGTGAACGGATAAGAAAAAGGCGCCTCGGTTGAGGCGCCTTTTCGATTACTGATCCAGGAAGGACCGCAGTTTGCGCGATCGGCTTGGATGTTTCAGTTTCCGCAGTGCTTTCGCCTCGATCTGACGAATACGTTCGCGGGTCACGCTGAATTGCTGGCCAACTTCTTCCAGAGTGTGGTCCGTGTTCATACCGATGCCAAAGCGCATCCGCAGAACACGTTCCTCACGCGGTGTAAGCGACGCCAGAACCCGGGTGGTCGTTTCCTTGAGGTTTTCCTGAATGGCGCTGTCTAAAGGCAGCACGGCATTCTTATCCTCGATGAAATCGCCCAGTTGGCTGTCTTCCTCGTCGCCAATCGGCGTTTCAAGGCTGATCGGTTCCTTGGCGATCTTCATCACCTTGCGAACCTTCTCCAGCGGCATCTGCAGCTTTTCGGCCAGTTCTTCCGGCGTCGGCTCACGTCCGATTTCGTGCAGCATCTGACGACCGGTCCGGACCAGCTTGTTGATCGTTTCGATCATGTGCACCGGAATACGGATCGTACGGGCCTGATCCGCGATGGAACGCGTGATCGCCTGACGGATCCACCAGGTCGCATAGGTCGAGAACTTGTACCCGCGGCGGTATTCGAACTTGTCCACCGCCTTCATCAGGCCAATGTTACCTTCCTGAATAAGATCAAGGAATTGCAGGCCACGGTTCGTGTACTTTTTGGCAATCGAGATCACCAAGCGCAGGTTGGCTTCGACCATTTCTTTCTTGGCCTGACGCGCCTCTTTCTCACCCTTTTGAACCTGCTGCACGATGCGGCGGAATTCAGGGATGTCCAAGCCGACATACTGACCGACCTGAGCCATATCGTTGCGCAGTTCCTCGACCTTGGCGGTCGAACGTTCGATGAACATCTGCCAACCCCGGCCCGGCTTTTCTGCCATCTCGGTCAGCCAGTTCGGGTCCAGTTCGCGCCCACGATAGGCGTCGATAAACTCACGACGGTTGATGCGCGCCTGATCCGCCAGTTTCACCATCGAGCTGTCCAGAGACATGATGCGACGGTTAATGCCGTACAGCTGGTCAATCAGCGCTTCAATACGGTTGTTGTGCAGATGCAGACCGTTCACCAGTTCTACGATCTCAGACCGCAGCTGCTGATAGGTCGCCTCTTGTTTTTCCGAGAACGTGTCGTCTTCGTTCAGGGTCGCCGAGATCCGGCTATCCTGCATTTCCGACAGCATCGAGAAGTCAGTCGAGATCCGTTCCAGCGTAGTCAGAACCTGATCTTTCAGCGCGGCTTCCATCGCGGCCAACGACATGTTGGCCTGCTCATCATCGTCATCGTCGTCGTCATTGTTCAGCGGGTTGCCGTCGGCATCCAGCTCGGGGCCGGTATCCTTGGCGGGTTTTGCCGCCTGAACCGCAGACGTGTCGACAACCGGCTCTTCGACATCCCCGTCTTCATCCAACTGGTTGCCAAACGTGGCCTCCAGATCGATGACATCGCGCAACAGAATGTCTTCGGACAACAATTCGTCGTGCCAGATGGTGATCGCCTGGAAGGTCAGCGGGCTTTCGCACAGACCGGCAATCATGGTGTTGCGACCGGCTTCGATCCGCTTGGCGATGGCAATCTCGCCTTCGCGGCTCAGCAGTTCGACGCTGCCCATCTCGCGCAAATACATGCGGACCGGGTCATCTGTGCGATCCAGCTTTTCAGCACCAGCACCCGCCAGCGCAACCTCTCGGTTGCTTTCTGCAGCAACCAGTTCGGTCGAGCCTTTGTTCTCTTCTTCCTCGGCCTCTTCATCTTCGATGATGTTGATGCCCATCTCGGACAGCATCGACATAACGTCTTCGATCTGTTCCGAGCTGACCTGATCAGGCGGCAGAACCTGATTGAGCTGGTCGTAGGTGATGTAACCTTTCTCGCGGGCCTCGGCGATCATTTTCTTGACGTTGGCCTGGCTCATGTCCAGCGAGATTTCCTGTTCCTGCTCGTCGGATTTGCGGTCTTCGTTTGTATCCTTGGCGGCCATTCAATGCTCCTGCAGGGATGGGTGATTCGTTTGTACCGAATCATTAGCGCGTAGAAGTGATTCGGCCACCCGTTTACCCGTTTTTCTTTTCCAGTGCCTTACGAAAACACCACTTTAGCGACGTTTCCGTTCAAAATTGATGCCAGACATGATCGCCTGAAACGCGTCTTTCTCGTCGCGGTTGATTCGTGCGCCGTTATCGGCGATGTCAAAAACCGACCTATCCTCGTTCTGACTGCGGCTTGTGCGGTTACGCTCTTCGGCGGCCTGGGCCAGCCGGTATGTCAGCGCTTCATCAGCCAGATCAGACAGTTCCTCTGCAGCTTCGGCAATCTCGGCATCCAATCCCCGGAGCGCTTTGATTTTCGCGAGTTCCTCGGCCAGAGTCATCTCGGCCTTTTCGACGTCGCCTGGTTTGAACACACAAGGGATTACTGCGACATGGCGAAGGGCCAGCAGGTTTTCAAGGATTTCGCCGCCCAAAGTTTCAAAAATGTGGTCTTTCAGATGCTCTGGGTCGTCGATCGCATGTCGAAGGATGGCGGCGCGCAAGGCGGCATGATCGGGATCGTGGCACTCCATCTCTTCAAGTTGATGTTCGAATTGGACCACAACAGTGGGGTTCAGGATGGCGATTGCCAGAATCGCAGCCTCGCGCATCTGGATATCCGCAGTTTCTGAAGACGCCAGAAAAGATGAGCGCGCACCGGGGGTTGCTGGCTGTTTCGGAGGTTGCCACTTGCCGCGTGGCTGCCATTGGCGATTTTGCGGCTGACGTTGCGGGCGGAACAATTGCCAGCGCAGGTCTTTGATCTCTTGCCCGTAATGCGCCCGGATCGAGGGGTCGCGGATCAGTTTGATCTTGTCCCTCAGCGACTTATCCAACGCAGCTTTGCGTTCCGGGCTGTCGAACACCTTGCCCTCTGTCTCACGCTGCCACAGCAGCTTGACCATCGGAATCGCGCCTTCAAGCACTGTTTTCACGGCTGCCGGTCCCTCGGCTCGTAGTAAATCATCGGGATCCTTGCCCTCGGGCATCAGGGCAAAGCGCAGAGATTTCCCGGCCTCTAACAGTGGCAACGCCAGATCAACGGCCCGCATCGCGGCACGCAGGCCGGCCGTGTCGCCATCCAACGCGATGATCGGCTCATCCGAGATGCGCCACAGGAGTTGCAACTGATGTTCGGTGATCGCCGTGCCCAATGGGGCGACCGACGCCCCAAATCCAGCTTCGGCCAGGGCGATCACATCCATGTACCCTTCGGCCACGATCAGAGGTTGCCCTTTGCCTGCGGCCTGACGCGCAGGGCCGTGGTTATAAAGACTGCGCCCCTTGTCGAACAATTCCGTTTCGGGCGAGTTCAGGTATTTCGCATTGTCATTGGGGTCCATTGCCCGACCGCCAAACGCGATGCACCGCCCGCGCGGATCGCGGATAGGGTACATGATCCGATTGCGGAACGTATCATAAGGCTTTTTGCCCTTGTTCGAAGGTTTGGCCAGCCCGGCCCCAAGGATCAGGTCCTCGGCCACGTTCTTTCCGCGCAGGTGATCCCACAACCCTTGCCAGCCATCCGGCGCAAACCCGATCTCCCACCGGTCCAACGCCTGCGCATCCAATCCTCGACGCGTCAGGTAGTCTCGCGCCACGCCCCCTGCCCCGGTCTTGAGTTGCAAGCGGAAGAATTGCGCGGCCTGCTCCATGACGTCGGCCAGTTGCGACCGGCGATCCTGCTTTTCCTGCGCTTTCGGGTCGCGCGCGGGCATGGGCATGCCTGCCTCGCGCGCCAAAATCTCAACAGCTTCGATGAATGAGACATTCTCGGTCTCTTTCACAAAGCTGATCGCATCGCCTTTGGCGTGACAACCAAAGCAGTAATAAAACCCCTTTTGGTCATCTACGTGGAAGGACGCGGTCTTTTCGTGGTGAAACGGGCATGGCGCCCACATGTCCCCCTTGCCCTGATTGGACTTGCGCTGATCCCACATGACTTTGCGCCCGACGACCTGAGACAGGCTTAGGCGGGTGCGCAGTTCATCCAGAAATCCGGGGGGCAGTGACATGGGTCAAACCTGACAGAAACAAGAACGCGCGCCAAGGGTATGGCGCGCGTTTGTCCACAGGGAAATGATGGGGCTGTGGATTATTGCTGCAAACACAGCTCAAGCCAGGCGGCGCCCAGATCCTTTTTGCGCACGTCGCGCATCTTTTGTTCGTAGACCCAAGGCGCGATCAACGGGATGGCAGCATTGTAATTTTCGGGCCAAGTCGGGCTGGTTTCGGCAACTGCCTGGGGCACGTTGCGCTCTTTTACACGGTCCAGCCGTGCCTTCTGGATCGCCGCAACAACGTCTGCCTGATATTGGCAGCTTTGCTCTTTGGTCTCTTCCGCAGCTAATGGGGTAGCCAGCAAAGCGGCTGCAATGGCGATACGCAACATAGAAAACTCCGGTAATCGATTCTGTCGCTGCAGCTTACCTGTCGCAGGCACGGCCCGCCATTACCGTTTTCGGCGTATCTGCCGGGGTTGAGGCCGCCAACCCTGATTGTAGGGGTAGCCTGACAAAGCCAGGCTGCCCCTGATTTCAAACCATCATAGCCCTTTGGCGCGATAGCTTTTGGACACACGGTCGATGGCCACAATATAGGCCGCCGTCCGCAAATCCTCGACATCATCACGGCTGTGCCAGACTTCGCGCATGGATTGATAGGCAATGCGCATCGTGTCATCGAGGCCCGAGCGCACCAGTTCCAACTCGTCCGCACCGCGAAGGTACTTGGCCTTAAAGTCCGGCGACATCGACCAGGCATCGCCTAGGTAACGATCCAGCCGCTCCAACTCGCTGACGATCAGCTCATGCCGCGCCTCTTCTTGACGGCGCTGCATACGGCCAAAGCGAATATGGCTGAGGTTCTTGACCCATTCGAAATAGGAAACCGTCACACCACCCGCGTTTGCGTACATGTCCGGAATGATCACCGTACCCTTCTTGCGCAGAATCTCATCCGCACCGGCAGTCACCGGGCCATTCGCAGCCTCAATGATCAAAGGCGCTTTGATCCGGTCTGCATTAGACAGGTTGATAACCGCTTCCAGAGCAGCCGGGATGAGGATATCGCATTCTTCTTCAAGAACTGCACCACCCTCGGCCGAGTGCGTCGCATCTGGATAGTCACTGACGCCGCCATGCTTGACGATCCACTGGCGTACGGATTCCACGTCGATCCCGTCGGGATTATACAGCGCACCATCCCATTCGATGATGCCGACAATTCTGGATCCGTCCTCCTCGCTCAGGAACTTTGCGGCGTGATAGCCCACATTGCCCAGTCCCTGAACAATGATACGTTTCCCATCCAGCTTGCCGGACAACCCTGCCTTTTGCATGTCTTCCGGGTGGCGGAAGAACTCTCGCAGAGCGTATTGGATGCCACGGCCCGTTGCTTCGACCCGGCCGGCGATTCCGCCTGCATTCAGTGGTTTACCGGTCACACAGGCGCGCGCATTGATGTCCGTCGTGTTCATCCGGGCGTATTGGTCCGCCATCCACGCCATCTCACGCTCACCCGTTCCCATGTCGGGAGCGGGTACGTTTTGCGAGGGGTTGATCAGATCGCGCTTGGCCAGCTCATAGGCAAAGCGGCGGGTGATCTGCTCCAACTCGTGCTCTTCGTATTTTCGGGGATCAATGCACAATCCCCCTTTTGATCCGCCAAAGGGCGTTTCGACCAGAGCACACTTATAAGTCATCAGGGCGGCAAGCGCCTCGACCTCGTCCTGGTTCACAGCAAGGGCGTAACGAATACCGCCCTTTACAGGCTCCATATGCTCGGAATGAACCGAGCGGTAGCCGGTGAAAGTATGAATATCGCCGCGCAGGCGGACGCCGAACCGAACGGTGTAGGTGGCGTTGCAGACACGGATCTTTTCCTCAAGCCCCGGCGGCAGGTCCATCAGGGACGCCGCCCTGTTAAACATCAAATCTACACTTTCGCGAAAGCTTGGTTCATTAATGGCCGTCATTTAATCCTCCGTGCCGACGAACGACGAGCGTTCTGACGTTTTGTCGCACCCATTGCCTAAACGATCAATAATTAAGCAACAATAAAACCCGAAATCGTCATTAAGGCGCTCAGACCGGGCTGAGTCGCGCGCTGGGCTCAACACCTGAATAATTGTCGCCCGACCGAAAACAGAGGCGAAAAAGTCGTTCAATTATCTACGGTTCCAGCCCAAAGTTGCCATAACTCTGGCGCTTCCGCCCAATTCACGCCACGATTCGCCGTTAGTTTTCATACGTTAACTTTTCCTTAGCAGCGTCGGATATCTGCTCAGCGAGGACGGCTAGATGAAAATGCGCGTATTTAAGTGCAACGCCAAGAATTATAAGAACGCAGCCGCTGCTGCTCGTCGTTTTTCACGCGACGAGGACGGTGGCGTGTTCACGATCTTTGTGGTTGTTGGGTTTTTGCTCATATTTGCGACAGCAGGTATCGGCGTTGACATTATGAATTTTGAGCGTGACCGAGCGAGCCTTCAAGGAACTCTGGACCGTGCGGTTCTTGCAGCGGCCAATGTCAAACAAAAACTCGCCCCAAAAGATGTAGTCATTTCTTACATTGAGAAATCCGACGTCCGCGGCGATCTTACCGAAGAACCTATCGTTTTTGATGATCCGACCATCGGATCAAGAAAAGTTACTGCAAACGCTAAAGTCGACGTCCCTACACATTTCATGTGGTTTTTTGGGTATCCCACACTGACAGCTTCGGTAACAAGCGTTGCTGAAGAGGCCATTGGGTCGCTCGAAATCGCGTTGGTTCTGGATATTTCCGGCTCAATGGGCGATCCATCCGCAACGGAGGGTAAAACAAAGATACAGGCGCTTCGAGAGGCCGCCGTACAATTCGTGGATACGATCTATCTTGGCGAAGACCCGGACAAGATTTCTATCTCGATCATACCCTACAACAACCAGGTAAACGCTGGCGCGAACCTTTTGGACAACATGCCGGGTGTTACGACAGAACACAGTTATTCCAATTGCGTGGATTTCAAGGACACCGAAATCGAAGACCAATTCAAGGAATCTTGGATTGATCCGAACAAAACACTCAATCGCACAGCGCATTTCGACCGCTCTAACAAAAGTGACCGATACGATCGAGAATCCCACTCCTATTCAGTTTGCACTACCCGAGCCGGCAGTTCCATCACGCCGGTTACCAATATCAAAACTGACCTGCACAAGCAGATAAACGCCATGACTGCGGGCGGAAACACGTCGATTGATATCGGAGTCAAATGGGGTGCCGCACTGCTGGATCCCCAATTCCAGCCGGTCATCAGCAGACTGTCAACGCAGAACGCCGACCCGAACGTCGTAGTTGATCCGGAAACGGGAAAAGACGCGGATGGAAACATTCCCCCCAAAGTCGTTCCACCGACCTTTAGCAACCGCCCTCTGGCATATGAGTCCAATGTCAAAAAGATCATGATTGTCATGACAGACGGGCAGAACACCAGCAATTGGATTTTGGACGAGGACTTGCGCGACGGATTATCGGATGTTTGGTACAATCCCAGCACAAGTACTCAAAAGGCCTATAGGAACTGTCGCGAGTATTATGACTGGGACGTCGGGGTATGGGTTAAATACGACTGCTCGAGAACATTGACTCGCTCTGGTGAGTACAGTGTTCAAATCTCAGAAAACCCACCTGAGTTTTTCTATACCCGGAGGGGAACGAGAGGGCACACGGAACCCTTCAACGAAGAAGGTGAATCCGTCCGCCTGACCTACCCGGAATTGTGGAATCGTGTGAACTTGGACTGGAACGCCGAGTATAACTATGCATTCGAATACCAGCGCACTCGAGACTGGTACAACAATGCCTTCACAACGATTGGTAGCGGAACCAAAAACACTAGGGTGAGTGATATTTGCGGTGCGATCAAGGCTAAGAACGTTGATGTCTATGGCATTGCATTCGAAGCACCGGAAGCAGGTGCCACGGTCATCGATAACTGTTCTAGCGGCGACGGCTTCTTTTTCAAAGTCAACGACGGCGGCGGCCTGGGCGACGATAACCTCTCGCTTTCACAAGTTTTTGACTCCATTGCCGTTTCAATCAAACAACTGAGACTGACGCAATGATCCGCAAAGCTCTGGGAAAAGTGATCAGGTTCAAACGAACTGAGGACGGTTCGTTGACCGTAGAGTTCGCCATACTGTTCCCTTTGTACATATTCTTCATTCTAGGCGTCATCGAATACTCGTTGGTCACGATTCAGAAAGCGATGCTGGATCGCTCTATGGATCTGGTCGTGCGCGACATTCGACTTGGGATCAATTTGCCGGATACTGAGCACGATACAATCAAGAATGCCATCTGCGACCATATGGTTGTTATGCACGCATGCTCTGACAACCTGCTATTGGAGATGATTGTTCAGAATCCGCGTGGCGTTTTGGATTTTCCGGTCGAGCCCACCTGCGTTGACAGAGCGGAAGAGGTTCAACCTGTTACCGTGTTCCAAAACGGCGGATCCAACGCACTGATGATCATGCGCGCCTGTGCAAAGGTCGATCCAGTATTTCCCACTACGGCAATGGGGCGAGCTCTGTCAGGCGAAGATGGTCTGGTCACTCTTACGTCGACGACGACCTTTGTTCAGGAGCCTTAAAATGACGCGTATTGCTTCACGTATCCGTCACTCGCTTGGCACTTTTGCGAGCAACGAAAACGGCAACCTGTCCGTGGAGACGGCTATTATTTTACCTCTCCTCGTATGGACTGTTACACTTACATATACGTACTTTGATGGTTTTCGCGAAAACACCGCCAACCTAAAAGCTGCGTACACAGTAAGTGACTTGATTTCACGTGAAGGTGAGGATGCAATTACCGATAACTATGCGGAATCTATGTATTTGGTATACAACCGTATGGTGACCGACAATTCACCGCTAAAAATGCGTTTGTCGGTAATCCAGTACATCGCTGCAGATGTAGATGCGGGTACAGAAGAGCGCTATAGAATTGAGTGGTCGACAACTTGCGGGTTCGAGGGCAATTGGACCAATGACAACCTCGACCCTTTGGTTGAATTGCTTCCGGAAATGGCGGATTTGGACACTATGATCATTGTCGAAACGTCGAAAGACTACGTTCCATTGCTGAACACCACTTGGCTGGACAGAGATCACACATTCAATAACTTTGTTTTCACGCGTCCGCGTTTTGTTCCAATCGTCAAGGGGAACGTTTCTGATCACTTCTGTCAGCAGGATGTAGAGCCAGTGGGTGTAGCACCTGTATCATGAATTTTGTTTCGGCGGCCGTGGTCAGGCCGCCGATGCCAACACGGCGCCCCAATCGCCACCAGAGTCCCGGTGCCCAGCTGTTTCCTGCGCTTTCCTTTGTCTTCAACAAAAATCCATTTGACGGTTTGAACGCAAACACCCCCTGATCGATGGTCTCGATATCTTCGACACGCGCAATCACCTGCCCTGAACCGGTCCGCAATTCAGTCTCGGTCAGCTCGATCCAGTCACTGGTGGCTTGCCACATGCGATAGGCCAGCCAGAACGCCGCCACACCAACGACAAGTAAAAAGACCAGCCAGGCCGGTTCCGGTGGCGTGGTCAAAGCGACATAGATGACCAGCACACCCACGGTCGACAGCATCCCCACCCCTATCCAACGTCTGGATGATGAAGGTCGGACCGTGGCCAGAATTTCTTGTTGCATTGACGTCCCCTGCTCTGCTCGGTCCGGGTTTATCCGCTTTGTCTGCCGAAAAACAGAGGGAAGCCGACTATGGAATTGCGCACAGCACCCGTGTTTGCACGCAAATTGACGCATATCGCCAACAGCATACATGATCCCCACAAATTCAGGAGGCCATCATGTCCCTTAGACCAACATTGGAAACCCGCAAAGCCATGCCAACCATGGAAGGCGCAGGCGTCAAATTGCACCGGGCCTTTGGATTTCAGGACCCGTCCGAGCTTGACCCGTTCCTGTTGTTCGACGACTTCCGCAATGATCACCCCAAGGATTATCAGGCAGGCTTCCCCTGGCATCCGCATCGCGGCATCGAAACCATCACTTATGTCCTGTCCGGCTCGGTCGAGCATGCGGATTCGCTGGGCAACACCGGCATTTTGGGCGCAGGCGACGTTCAGTGGATGACCGCCGGGTCCGGAATCCTGCATCAGGAAATGCCCAAGGGAAACGGTGCGGGCCAAATGCACGGTTTCCAGCTGTGGGGCAATCTGCCGTCAGATCAAAAGATGACAGCCCCCCGCTATCAGGATGTCCAAAGCAAAGAGATCCCCGAGGTCACTGATGATGACGGCACCACCGTGCGCGTTATTGTTGGTGAGTTCTGGGGCAAAACCGGCCCGGTAGACGGTATTGCCGCCGACCCGCAGTACTTGGATATTCAGGTTCCGGCCGGTGTGAGAAAGACCTTTCGCATCGACACCTACCGCCGGGCGTTTGCCTATGTGTTCCAAGGACAGGCGGCCTTTGCCGATGCATCACAACCTACCGGCGTGCTTTTGGAAAAAGAAGTCGCGGGACAAGAGGTTAACATCCGTGATCTGTCCGGTGACCGCACTCTGGTTCGGTTTGGCACCGGTGATGAGGTCACGGTTCAAGCTGGTCCGGAAGGTGTCCGGTTTCTGTTGATCTCCGGCGCGCCCATTGATGAGCCTGTCGCATGGCATGGTCCAATTGTCATGAACACGCGTGCCGAACTGGAACTGGCGTTCAAAGAACTCCGCAATGGCACATTCATCCGCGCCGCGCACTGATTAAACAAAGTTGGTCAGGCGGTTACGGCGCGTCTGACCATATCCCAATAAACCTGCTCTACTTCGTCCAGCGACAAGCGTCCGCCTGCACGATACCAGGTCATCACACCGTTCAGCATCGCGATCACGGCCAAGGTCGCGATTTTGGTATCGGCAACCGAGAAGAGCCCAGACTTCTGCCCATCCTGCAAGATGGCTTCAAGCGAATCCTCATAAGCCCGGCGCAGGCCTTCTATTTCCGAGAAGTTTTCGGGCGTGAGGTTGCGCAGCTCCATATAGGCAATAAAGACTTCATCCGGTCGCTCCAAATGAAACCGAATGTGAAAGCCGACAAAGCGGCGCAGCGCAGCCTCTGCATCGGCAGGTTTTTCAAGCTCATCGTATGCGGCCAACAGATCCTGCATATGGTCATGCATCAGGCGATAAAGCAGGCTTTGCTTGTCTGGCGTATAGTTATACAGAGCACCCGCTTGTACGCCCACCTCCTTTGCGATCTGGCGCATGGACACGGCTGCATAGCCATGTCGGGCAAACAGCCCCAGCGCTGCTTTTCGAATGCGCGGGCCGGTGATATCGGAATGTGAACCTTGAGTACGTGCCATACCGCCATCGTATATGAACAAGCGTTCATATAGAACCCCGCTTGAACGACCCCAGCAAAAGGTGCATCACAGTCTAAGTCGTTATTGAAAGGGTTCGTTATGAAGCCTCTGCCATTGTTGGTCCTGCTTCTGACTTGCGCTGCCTGCACGGACTTTCCGGAATTGGAAGGACGCGAGCAGCCGAATGTGCGCTCGGCCGCGTATCCGAAGCTGGTCCCACTTCAGGATATTCTTGGCCCGCCCATAGATCCCGTGAACGAAGCGGCCGAGGTTGAAGAAGACCTGACCGCGCGCCGCGAAGCGCTGGCCAAAAGGGCCGAAGCGCTGCAGAACGCGCAAACCAACTGACCTTTAGCGTTTCAACCGACTGTTACCGCTGTCTCGGATTGCGCCTCGGCGCCGAACCCGTTAAGGCACCTTTGAACGGGCAAACAGCCCGAAACCAAGGACATTCGAGCGGAAAGGAACCCACGGGATGACACAGGCGCTGCGGCTGGGAATTGCGGGCTTGGGAACGGTTGGCGTGGGTGTCGTGCGGATCGTGCGCCGCCATGCGGACCTGCTGCAGGCGCGTACAGGTCGTGCGATCGAAATCACAGCTGTTTCTGCACGCGACGCAAACAAAGACCGTGGCGTGAACCTGTCGGAGTATGCATGGGAGACTGATCCCGTTGCTTTGGCGCAGCGCGACGATGTCGATATTTTTGTCGAACTTATGGGCGGCGAAAACGGCCCCGCCAAAGCATCTGTCGAGGCCGCGTTGGCCGCCGGCAAGGATGTGGTGACCGCAAACAAGGCTTTGTTGGCCATTCACGGTCAGGAGCTGGCTGAAAAAGCCGAGGACGCAGGCCGTGTAATCCGTTTCGAAGCGGCCGTTGCTGGTGGTATCCCTGTGATCAAATCCCTGACCGAGGGGCTGGCCGGGAACGAGATCACCCGCGTCATGGGCGTGATGAACGGCACCTGCAACTATATCCTGACGCGGATGCAATCGCAGGAGTTGGGGTATAACGCGCTGTTCGAAGAATGTGCCGAGCTGGGCTACCTTGAGGCTGACCCGAACCTGGACGTGGGCGGCATCGACGCGGCGCACAAGCTGGCGCTGTTGTCCTCGATCGCGTTTGGCACCAAACCGAATTTCGACGGCATCCAGATCGAAGGCATCCAGCATATCAGTCTGGATGACATTCATCAGGCAGCCGACATGGGCTATCGTATCAAGTTGCTGGGTGTCGCTCAGCGCTCGGCACGCGGTCTGGAACAGCGGATGCAGCCATGCCTTGTACCCAGCGGCTCGCCCTTGGGTCAGCTGGAAGGCGGCACGAATATGGTCGTCATCGAAGGCGACGCAGTCGATCAGGTCGTCCTGCGCGGCCCCGGTGCGGGCGAGGGTCCAACGGCAAGCGCCGTGATGGGTGACGTCTGCGATCTGGCGCGGGGGTTGCAAATCCCGACCTTTGGCCGCCCAGCAACAACATTGGAAGACGCAAAACCCGCTATTACCGGCCTGCCCGCCCCCTACTATCTGCGCCTCGCGCTGTTCGACAAACCCGGTGCACTGGCCAAAGTGGCCGCCATTCTGGGTGACGCGGGCGTCTCGATCGACCGGATGCGCCAATACGGGCACACCGAAGCCACCGCGCCGGTTCTGATTGTGACCCACAAAACCACGCGGGCCACTTTGGATGTCGCTTTGGAAGGGCTTCGCGCGACCGATGTCGTGTCGGGTGAGCCCGTCGCACTGCGGATTGAAGAGGTTTGACCCTTGCGGCTTGCACAAAACGCAGGCTATGCCCGATGAAACGCCTTTATTGACCTGAGGATACGAAAAATGAGCGCTGCCAAAATCGATTTCAACGACCGCCTGTTGTCTCTGGGCCTTGCACGGGTCGCAGAGCAGGCCGCACTGGCATCGGCCTCGCTGGTCGGACGTGGTGACGAAAAGGCTGCGGATCAGGCGGCTGTAAACGCGATGCGCGAGCAGCTGAACCTGCTGGACATTGCCGGCGTGGTTGTCATCGGCGAAGGCGAGCGCGACGAAGCACCGATGCTGTATATTGGCGAAGAGGTCGGCACCGGAAACGGCCCCGGTGTGGACATCGCATTGGACCCGCTTGAGGGCACGACTCTGACCGCCAAGGACATGCCGAACGCGCTGACCGTGATCGCGATGGGCCCGCGCGGGTCGATGCTGCATGCTCCTGACGTTTACATGGACAAGCTGGCCATTGGTCCGGGCTTTCCCGAAGGCGTCGTAAACCTGGACATGAGCCCGCGTGAACGCGTTGAAGCGCTGGCCAACGCCAAAGGCTGCAAGCCTGCCGACATCACCGTCTGCATTCTGGAGCGTCCCCGCCACGAAGCGATGATCGCTGAAGTGCGCGAAACCGGCGCCTCGATCCGCCTGATCACCGATGGTGACGTGGCCGGCGTCATGCATTGTGCCGAAAGCGAAGAGACCGGCATCGATATGTACATGGGGCAAGGCGGAGCACCCGAGGGCGTTCTGGCCGCTGCCGCGCTGAAATGCATGGGTGGGCAGATCTTTGGCCGCCTGCTGTTCCGCAACGACGACGAGCGTGGTCGTGCCGCCAAGGCGGGTATCACCGATCTGGACCGTGTTTATTCTCGTGATGAGATGGTGACTGCAGACGTGATCTTTGCCGCAACTGGCGTGACCGGTGGCTCTTTGCTGCCGCGGATCAAACGCCAGCCGGGTTGGGTTGAAACCACCACCCTGTTGATGCGTTCCAAAACCGGGTCGGTGCGCCGCATGTCCTACCGCACGCCAACCTGGCCGCACGACAACGCGTAATGGCTTGCACCTTTGCCTTTGGCAGAGGTATCGATAGATACATTGAGGCCGGGTCCGAGAGGGTCCGGCCTTAGCATATGAGAGGCAAGCATGAGCTTTTTAGGGGTTGAGCAGTCACTGACCGGGCGGCGTTGGATCGGACCGGAGGCCGAGGTCGAACGGGCAACAGAAATGCTGGTGCAACAGGCTGGCCTGCCTCGTGCAGTGTGTCAGGTTCTGGCGCGGCGCGGAGTGCCCCCCATGGAAGCCGAAAGCTTTCTTGAACCAAAGCTGAAGGAATTGCTACCCGATCCCCGGTGCATGAAGGATATGGAGACCGCCGCAACGCGGTTTTTGGAAGCTGTCCGGATTAAGCAGCGGGTCGCGGTTTTTGCCGATTACGACGTCGATGGGGGCAGTTCGGCGGCTTTACTACTTGTCTGGCTGCGTCAGATGGGGCTGCAAGCCACGCTGTATGTGCCAGACCGAATTGATGAGGGTTATGGGCCGAACGTGCCTGCAATGCAGGAACTGGCGGCCGCGCATGACCTGATTATCTGCGTGGACTGCGGAACGCTCAGCCACGAACCTATCGCGGCGGCAAAAGGCGCGGATGTCATTGTGTTGGACCACCACCTTGGTGGTGAAACGCTGCCGGATTGCGTGGCCGTAGTGAACCCGAACCGGCAGGATGAAAGCGGCGACCTGGGTTATTTCTGCGCTGCTGCGGTGGTGTTTCTGATGCTGGTTGAGGCCGGACGGCAACTGCGTGAGGCTCAGGTTAAGGGTCCCGACCTGATCGGGTTGCTGGATCTTGTGGCATTGGCAACCGTTGCGGACGTGGCCCCGCTGATCGACGCGAACCGGGCGCTGGTCCGGCAAGGCTTGAAGGTCATGGCGCAGAGGCAACGACCGGGATTAGTGGCGCTGTCGGATGTGGCGCGTATGGATTCAGCGCCTACCAGCTATCACCTAGGTTTTCTTCTGGGTCCGCGCGTCAATGCGGGCGGGCGGATCGGTCAAGCGGATCTGGGCGCGCGACTGCTCAGCACGGACTCGATGACCGAAGCCGAAGCGCTGTCTCAAAGATTGGACGAGTTGAACACCGAGCGTCGTGATATCGAAAACGCAGTCCGTGCAGCGGCGCTGGAACAGGCCGAGGAACGTGGGCTGGATGCCCCCTTAGTCTGGGCGGCGGGCGAAGGGTGGCATCCCGGCGTTGTCGGCATCGTGGCATCCCGCCTCAAGGAAAGCGCCAACAGACCCGCCATTGTCATCGGCTTTGATGGTGATGAAGGAAAGGGTTCAGGGCGGTCGGTTTCTGGCGTTGATCTGGGGGCATCAATCCAACGGTTGGCGGCCGAGGGGCTTTTGGTTAAAGGCGGCGGGCACAAGATGGCCGCTGGGCTGACCGTTATGCGGGATCAGTTGGAACCGGCCATGGAACGCCTCAGCGAGTTGTTGGCCAAGCAAGGCGCGGGCAAGGGCGGTCCTGCAGACATGAAGCTAGACGGAGCGCTTATGCCGGGCGCAGCTTCGGTCGATCTGATCGAACAGATAGAAAAAGCCGGTCCTTTCGGGGCCAGCGCCCCTGCCCCGCGCTATGCGTTGCCGGACTTGCAGGTGCGATTTGCCAAGCGCGTGGGGGAATCGCATCTGAAACTGTCGCTGTCCGACGGGGTTGGTGGTGGTCTTGATGCCATTGCCTTTGGAGCCTTTGACGGACCAATGGGTGAAAAGCTGTCCAACCATGGCGGCGCGCGCTTTCATTTCGCCGGACGGCTTGAAGTGAACACATGGGGTGGACGGCAAAGCGTTCAGCTGAGGTTGGAGGACGCGGCAGAGGCAAACTGAGCCCATTTCCGGCCCTGCCAAAAAAGTTTCGCATCCCTGCATTTTTCGGCTTGCGGGGGTCAGAGGTAAACCGTAAAAGGCCCTCCACAAGCCAGCGTGGCCCGTTCGTCTATCGGTTAGGACGCCAGGTTTTCAACCTGGAAAGAGGGGTTCGATTCCCCTACGGGCTACCAC
>NZ_JBXWOX010000030.1:0-34657 GCF_059611125.1 Ruegeria sp. CDSB029 | reverse complement strand
ACAGGCATCTCCCAACCAGCAAAGTCAACAAGCTTACCCCCCAACTCAACGTGCAAGTCATACAAGGGGGTGCGTTTGAGGGCGTCAGACATGGCAGAGACCTTTCCTAAGTCCTTGGCAATATTGCCGCATGAATTGCAACGTTATCTCGGTAGTGCCGCCAATTGACACCAAGGTTCCTAGGACTGTGCAGCGAGTCAACAGGCTTCGACTGCTGGTGGTCTTTTGGTCCCCCGAGGCTGGCGTTGCAGAGGCATGTATACGGCCGCATGCAGCAGCTTTGTATCCTATAGGAAACTTTTTTCCGTTAGGCAACATCGCATGCGACGTGCCATGGGCAAATTTCTGCGGCGAACAAAAGACAGCCGAACCATCAAACTGATTTTTAGCCGCTTTCTGCCAAAGGGCTCTGGCACCGACCCGGAACCTGCCCTAAGACTTCGCGCAAGAGGGGACGCAATGGCACATATCACACTGGTGCGTCACGGGCAGGCCAACACCACCGCACGTGACGAAGTAAACTATGACAAGCTCAGCGATCTGGGCCATCAGCAAGCCCGTTGGCTGGGCGCGCATCTACAGAACACACAAGCGTTCTACCCGCGCGTCTATTGCGGAACCCTGTCGCGCCACGTGGAAACCGCCGCCAGCATGGGACTGCCCGAGCCTTCCCTTGATCCACGCCTCAATGAGGTTGAATACTTCACCATCTCGAAATTGTATGAAGAGCAACATGGCATCCCCGTGCCGACCGACCGGGAAGGGTTTGTCGAACATCTGCCCCGCACTTTTGCCGCCTGGGCCAGAGGTGAGATTGAGGAAACGCCCGAAACCTTTGAGGAGTTCGAAACACGCGTCTCGGACGCTTTGCGCGACATCGGCACCGAAGGCGGTCCGGCGATTGTTGTAACCTCGGGTGGGTTGATCTCGATGGTTGTCAGGCAGGCCATGGGACTGGACATACCTGCGATGGCGCGGGTGGCCCTTGCCATCATGAATACCTCCATGCATCGTCTGCACCCGATTGGCGCGCAGCTAAGCCCGGTTCTGTTCAACGCAGTCCCGCACCTGGAAGCGCCAGACAGGCAGTTTGCCCAAACGCATCTGTAACCCAAGCCCGGAGGTCCCCTGATGCAGCTCTATTATGCCCCCCGCACTATTTCGATCGCCGTTGCCATCGCCTTGGAGGAGGCCGGTCTGGACTATGAAGCGGTCCGTCTGGACTTCGCCGAAGGCGACCAGACCAAACCGGCTTACAAACAGATCAATCCAAAAGGCCGTGTGCCTGCATTGGCGGTTGATGGCGGTATCCTGACTGAAACCGGGGCGTTGCTGGAATATGTCGCTACGGCTGCGCCCGACGCAAATCTTGTCCCCGCCGATCCTGTCATGGCGGCCCGTATGCGCGAAGTGATGTATTATCTGGCCTCGACCATGCATGTAAACCACGCACACAAGCTGCGCGGGGCCCGTTGGGCCGACAAGAAATCCAGCTGGAAAGACATGACCGCCAAGGTCGCCCAGACCATGACCACGTCCTGTGAGTACATCGTATCAAACGGATTGCGCGGGCCCTTTGTGTTGGGCGATACGATCTCGCTGGCGGACGCCTATCTGTACGTGGTGTGCAGCTGGCTGGAAGGTGACGGTGTGGACGTGTCGGCCTTTCCCAAAATCCTCGCTTTCCGCGAGGCGATGGAGGCGCGCGCCTCGGTTCAGGCGGTGCGCGCCGCCGGGATGATTTGAGTAAAGGACGACGCATGACACATCTCTGGGTACGGGCAGAGCAACGCCCGAATGAAGAACGGGTTGGATTGACCCCAGAAGGCGGGGCGTCCCTGGTTGCGGCAGGCATCCGGGTGACAGTCGAGGAAAGCCATGTCCGCGCTATTCCGATAGATGGGTACAAAGCGGCGGGCTGTGAGATTGCACCCGAGAACTCGTGGCCCGACGCGCCGCAGGACGCAATCATCTTTGGCCTGAAGGAACTGCCAGAGAATGGCATACCCTTGCCCCATCGCCACATCATGTTTGGTCATGCCTACAAGGGTCAGCACTCTGGTCGCGCCCTTTTGGAACGGTTTAAGGCCGGGGGAGGCACGCTCTACGATCTGGAATACCTCGTGGATGAAAACGATCGCCGTGTCGCAGCTTTCGGATATTGGGCTGGTTATGCCGGTGCGGCTGTCACCCTCAAGACGTGGGCGGCACAGCAGCGCGGAGAGGAGTGCGCTCCGGTTGGTGTTTACCCAAGCAAAGACGCCCTGAACCAAGAACTTCTTGCCGAACTGGATACAACGGGTTCTGATCGACCCCGCGCCATCGTCATCGGTGCCTTGGGACGTGTTGGCGCGGGCGCGGCTGATCTGTGTGAGGCAATGGGTGTCACTGTCACTAAATGGGACATGGCCGAAACCGCCAGCGGTGGGCCTTTCCCCGAAATCCTAGATCACGACCTGTTCCTGAACTGCATCTTTGCGCGCCCCGGCACCCCGGTTTTTGTACCACGGGGTGCGTTGACCGCCCCGCGGAACCTGACAGCCATCGGTGATGTCGCTTGCGACCCGGACAGCGATTACAACCCGGTTCCGGTTTACGACCGTGCCACCACGTGGGACGCCCCTGCCTTGCGTGTTGCGAGTGATCCGGTGATGGATGTCATGGCGATCGACAACCTGCCCTCGATGCTGCCGGTCGAAAGCTCTGACGATTATGCAGCGCAATTGTTGCCATCCCTGTTGACCCTGACCGATTTGGACAGCGGCGTTTGGGGTCGGGCAGCGGCGACCTACAAATCTCATATCGAAGGGATCTGAACGATGAACATCCATTGGTGTGGCACCGGCCTGTCGGCCATCCCCGGCCTGCGTCGCCTGATTGAAGGCGGACACAAGGTCACTGTCTGGAACCGGACCGTTGAAAAGGCCAAGGCCGAAGTCGGAGACCTGACCGACGACATTCGTGCCTTTGACATCGACGCACTGGGCGCAGTGCTGAAAAAAGGCGACGTTATCGTCTCGATGCTGCCGGGCGATTGGCACGTACCGCTGGCGGAACTCGCGATTTCCAAAGAGGCCAACTTTGTCTCATCCTCTTACATCGCGCCCGAGATGCGCGCGCTGGACGACAAGGCGCGCGAGGCCGGTGTGGCGCTGGTGAATGAGGTCGGGCTTGATCCGGGTATTGACCACCTGATGGCACATGCCCTGATCGCCGACTATCGCGCCTCGGACGCGTTTGATGCGAACAACCACCTGAGTTTCATCTCGTATTGCGGCGGCATTCCGAAGAACCCCAACCCGTTCCGGTACAAGTTCAGTTGGTCCCCGCTGGGTGTGCTCAAGGCGTTGCGTTCGCCGTCCAAGTCGATCCGTGACTATGCTCCGCTGGATGTAGCCCGCCCCTGGGATGCAATCAGCAGCTATGTTGCACCCCTGCCGACGCCGGAAAGCTTTGAAGTCTATCCGAACCGCGACTCGCTACCGTTCATGGAAGAGTATCAGTTCGAGGATCACTGGACCGTCAAGGAATTCGTCCGCGGGACCCTGCGCCTGAATGGCTGGGCTGATGCGTGGTCGGGTGTGTTTAGCGAGATCGAAACCCTATCCGGACCCGAAGGCGACGCGCGCCTGAAGGAAATGTCGGACCAGTTCTGGGACGAAAACGCCTATGACGAGGGCGAACCGGACCGCGTGGTTCTGTGCGTAGGGCTGAAGGCCGAGAAAAACGGCACCCCCGTCTGGCACAAAACCTATGTCATGGATGCCTGGGGCGACGCGCGTGGCACGGCAATGGCGCGGCTGGTGTCTATCCCGGTCTCGCTGGCGGTCGAAGCGGTCCTGAACCGTGCGATCGCCGTCGGTGTCCATGCGGCACCTAGCGACCCAAAACTGGTGCAAGGCTGGATGGCCGAGATCGACAAGCTGGCCCAGCATTTGCAGGTTGTGGATCACCTCGCGTAAGAAAAGCCACTCTGGCACGCCAGAGTGGCTTTGTTTCGCTTTTTTTCAATCGCCCGGCTTTTGCCAGCCTGTCAGATGTAGCGCTGAATCGTGTCTTCGATATCGCTGCGAATTATGCCCAGCTCTGACAATTCCTGATCGGAAAAGCTGTTCAAGTACTGTGCGGCCCGCACGATATCGGCGCTGACCGCACGTAGTTGCATGGCGCGGTCGAACAATTGCAGGGCACTGGTCGTGGGCGGCAATTGCTTGCTTGGCGGGATGACATCAAACATTGGTACTACCTCATAACTGGTTACGCGGGTGCTATCTCCGGCACTTGATTACTGCCGATAAGGCGCGCCGTGATAAACGCTTTGATAGGCGCGTTGCTTGATTTCAGCCCGAGGGACGCCGATGTCGCTCAATTGGCGATCGTTCAACGCCTCTAGGTCGTGGACTGTATTGGCGAAAATACTGCGGCGGAAATGCTCGGTTCGGGCCTCTGCATAATCCGCGAACAGCGCAGAAAAAACGTTGCGGTTCGAGGTTATAGTCTGTGTCGCTTCCATGGTCTTCTCCTCCTGAATTTGGATTGCGGTTTTGGTCACAACTCAAATAAAGGAACCGGTTCTTAAGGAGAGAACACCGTTTCATTAAGCTCTGTTAACGAAGCTTTCTGGGTATGATTTGAGGCGGAGGTTTTTAGTTTGGAAAGCTTTGGCCCGTGATGAACGTAGGGCCGTTGGATGCGGAACAGGCGGTGTTCGGGCATCACCAAATTGGTTAGCGGTACAGCGCAAAGCATGGGCCGCTACGAACGCAGCGGCCCAGGGAAATTCTTAGACTTCGTCCGGGTTCGGAACGATCAGTGTCGGGATTTTCGACCGACGCAAGACACGTTTCGCCACCGTTCCGAGGAAGGTGTGCGAAAAGCCGTGGTCATGTGCGCCAAGCACGATCAGATCGCACCCCATCTCGACCGAGCGCCGCAGGATCACCTCGGCCGGGTGCCCGTCGGTGACCTCGATCGAGGACACCTGTTCACGGATCTTGGCGTCATCGCCTTCGAACTGTGCCCAGAACTTGGCTTGCCGTTCGGCCAGCACCTTGCGCACCATTTCATGGCGACGCTGGGCCGCGGTTTTACGCGTCTCTTCGTTCAGGATGAACATGTCCATCGTGATCTTCGCGTCGTCGGACAGGGGTTCGTTCACATGCAGGACGTGAATTTCTGCCCCTGTTGCCATTGCAATGCTGGCCGCATTGCGCATGGCGTGACCCGAGTTCTCCGACAAGTCGGTCGCGAACAGGATATTTGTCACCATTTGTTTCATAACATCATCCTTTCAGGTCAGTAGCCCAACAGCCTTGGCAGCCATAGCGACAGCTCAGGGAAGAACGCAATGATAAAGATCGCGATGGTATTAGCCGCCGCAAAGGGCAATGCGCGCAACGAGATCTGCTCGATCGTTATGTTCGAAATACCCGATGCGATGAACAGGTTTTCACCCAGCGGCGGCGTCTGGAAGCCGATACCCAGCGTACAGACCATAACCACACCAAAGTGGATCGGGTCGATACCCACCGAATAGGCCACCGGCAGCATCACCGGAACCAGGATCAGGATGGTGGCCAGTGTCTCCATAAACATGCCGACGAACAGCAGGAAGAAGATGATCAGCGCCCAGATCACATAAAGGTTGTCGGTAAAGCTGAGCATCGAGTCCGCGATGATCGCCGGGATCTGGTTTTCCACCAGAAGGCGGCCAAACACGGTCGCTGTGAACAGGATCAGCAGAACACGGCCCGTCAGCCACGTGGTGGCTTCAAGCGACTGGAACAGCGACTGCCATGTCAGTTCACGATAGATGACCACGCCAACGAACAGAGTGTAGAAGATTGCGACGATTGCAGCCTCGGTCGGGGTAAAGAAGCCGGTATAGATACCACCCAGGATCACCAGCGGCGCCATCAGCGACCAGAACCCGCGATACATCTCGCAGGCCACATGACGCAGCGACCAACCTTCGGCCACACCTTTGTACCCACGCTTCTTAGACATGAAGTAGTTCAGGATCAGCAAGCTGGTGGCGATCAGGAACGCCGGGACAAAGCCCGCGATGAACAGTTTCGAGATAGAAACCGACTGGAAGGTGCCGAACTTTTCAACTGCTTCCAGCGGAGGCGCCATACCGAGCGCGGCAATGCCGAAGATCACCATCGGGATGGAGGGAGGAATAATAATCCCGAGGCCGCCAGAAGAAGCGGTAATGGCAGAGGCATAGCCGCGCTCATAGCCGCGGTCGATCATTGCTGGGATCATCAGCATCCCCACGGCCGCGGTTGTTGCCGGGCCCGAGCCCGAAATGGCGCCAAAGAACAGACAGGCCATAACCGTTGCAGCCGAAATACCGCCGGTGAATGGACCAGCCAAACTTTCAGCAACATTGATTAGGCGTTTTGAGATACCGGCGGCCTCCATAAGAGCCCCCGCCAGAATAAATGCAGGCAGCGCCATCAATGGGAACGCACCCACCGAGGTAAATGCAATCTGCACGAACTTGATTGGGTTTTCGCCCAGGTAAAGGAACGAGAACAGCGATGCCACACCCAGCGCAACCGTGATCGGTGCACCGATGAGCAGCAGTAAAAGAAACGATCCAAATAGGATTGTGACGATTTCGGATTCCATGGTTTTTCCTCCCTGCCTCAGTCGCGCTTAGCTGCTTCGGTGGCAGCTTTGATTTCATCAAGGTCGATCTGGTCAGGATCATGGATGTCTTCGCCTTTGATCAGGCGGCGATAGTTCACCTGAATGATGCGCACGGTCATCAGCGCAAAGGCGAGAGGCAGAACCATGTAGACATACTTCATCTCGATACCCAGGGTCTGGGACTTCCAGAACTTGTTCATCTTGTTGAAGACAAAGTCCGTCGCCAGATACAGGAAGTAGACGTTGAAAAAGAGCCAGAAGAGATCAGCAAAAGCCTCGATATACTTGATGTAGCGTTCGGGCAGGAACTTGAACTGGAAGGTCACCCGGTTATGCGCGCCTTTCAATGCCGCATAGCTGGCGCCAAAGTAGACAAACCAGACGAACATGTAGACTGACAGTTCTTCGATCCAGCTATACGAAAAGCCAAAGACTTCCCGCGCGATGATCTGTACAAACAGCAGACAGACGAAGCCGGATAACAGGATCCGGCAGATGATACTTTCGATATTGTCCAGAAATTTCCAGAACATTGCGGAATTCCCTCCTCCCTGAGATGAAAAGAGCGCCGAAGCGCTCTTTTCCTTTTCGCTCTTTGGCGATTATTGCTGGACGGGCTCGCGGCCGATGGCCTCGAGGACCGTGTTCAGTTTCTCGACGCCGCCGATGGACTCATAGAACTGAGGCCATACTGCACCGGTTGCCAGTTCGATGAACTCGGCCTCATCGTTCTCAGGATCGATGATTGCCATGCCTTTTTCGGTCAGCTCTTCTTTGATCGCAGCTTCAGAGTCGCGCAGGAACTGAGCGGAAATCTGAGTTGCTTCCTGACCGGCTTCCAGGATGATCTTCTGGTCTTCTTCGCTCAGACCCTGGAAAACAGATTCCGAAACGATCAGCGGTTCGATCGAGAAGATGTAACGCAGGTTGGTCACGTGGTTCTGGACCTCGTAGAACTTCATTGCGTTGATCGTCAGGTAAGGGTTGTCCTGACCGTCGACAACTTTGGTTTGCAGACCGGTGAAGGTCTCGGACCATGCCATCGGAGTCGGGCTGATACCCCAGGACTTGTAGGTTTCAATCATGATTTCGTTCTTGGGAACGCGGATGATCAGGTCCTGCAGGTCAGCAACCGAGCTGACAGGCTTTTTCGAGTTGGTCAGACGGCGGAAACCTGTGTAGGTCCAGCCGATGATGCGCACACCTGCGTCACGAATGGTGTTTTCCACCAGTTCCTGACCGATCGGGCCTTGGGTCAGCTTTTCAGCATCTTCCAGGGACAGGATCACATAAGGCAGAGTGAACACACCAACCGAAGGCGAGAACGGCGTGATGTTGTTGATCGCCAGCAGCGACATGTCCAGCGTGCCGATTGCGGCCTCGTTGACGGTGTCCTGCTCGGAACCCAGCTGACCGTTCAGGAACAGTGTAGCTGTGTGTGCGCCACCCGATTTTTCTTCGAGTGCCTTAACGAAAGCCAAGCCAAGGGCTTCTTGTGCGCTGCCTGCACTATCGCCTACAGCAATCTTGAAGTTTTTCGCGTCGGCTGCGCCCGCAACCATCAGGGCTGCGACCGAAACGGCAGCAGTCATGGTGCCAAGCTTTTTGATGAATGACATAGATGTCCTCCCAGTTTTATCATGTTTCGAGGTGCGCGCTGACCTGGGGAGAGATGGCCAGTCCGATTCTACCTCGGCTTTTTCAGAGTAGCTCGTGAAATGTGTTTCTATGTTGCCATTCTTTGCGCGATAGGTTTCATATATATCGAACCTTACGAATTGGGTAGAAAATGGTTGCCTCACGCATCGGCGACAGCGACATCCGATTGCTGCGCGTTTTCAAGACGGTTGTGGAAAGTGGTGGTCTGTCTGCGGCCGAAGTTGAGCTGAATATCGGCAAATCGACGATTTCCAAGCATATTACTGATCTGGAACTGCGATTGGGCCTGAAGCTGTGTACGCGCGGCCCAGCGGGTTTCGCCCTGACCGAAGACGGCGCAAAAGTGCTGCAGGCAGCAGATCACCTGCTTGTGTCCGTGTCGCAATTTCGAAACGAGGTCAGCGAGATCAAGGAACAGTTGGGGGGAACGATCCGCATTTCGCTGTTTGATCAATGTGCATCAAACCCGGATTCCCGGCTTGCCCGTGCCATTCATCGGTTCAACGAAGCCGCCCCCTCGGTTCAGATCGAATTGTCCCTTGAGCCGCCAAACGTGATCGAAACCATGGTTATCAGCGGTCAGCTCGACATCGGGATTATTGCGCTGCATCGCCCTTCGACAAGTCTGAACTATGCGCCGTTATATGGCGAGAACATGTTCCTGTATTGCGGCCGGGAACACCCCCTGTTCGAAATACCGGACCGGGAACTCAGGACCAGTGACCTACTCAGGTACAATTATGTTGGGCTCAGCGTGAACTCTCCGAACCTCATTGTCGGTCAGCAACTGGGCTTTCAACGTTCAGCAAAAGTTCAAAGCGAGCAGGCGCTGGCCATACTTATCTTGTCGGGGCGGTACATAGGTTATTTGCCTGATCATCTTGCGCAGGATTTTGTGGACCAGGAAAAGATGCGGATGGTGTTGCCGGACGAAACGCAATATCGAACCCGGTTTGCTGCAGTGACCAGAAAGCAACCTGAACCGACGCGGGTGACCAAACTGTTTCTGGAAGTATTGCAGAGCGAACATTCGAAACCCTGACAACTTCTCGGTCGACACAATGCATGCCGGTTGTGGTCGAAGCGAAGCTTTTCACTTCCTATCAGCACTGAGACGCAAGGTTGGGGTCGCGTTTTTGGTACCGCCAAAAACTTGTGACTTTCCGCCACATCACTAGCGTTCGCCTTCCTCTCACTTACATGTGCGGCATCAAAATGAGGCGGACACATGATAGACGACGACCCCCAACCCGCAGGGTATTATAACACGCATGACATATGGACCTTGGACCCCACGCCTGCGGACCAGTTGGTCTATGACGCCTTTGCCTCGGGCGTTGTCGATCTTTTGCAGGTGTTGGATGACAACAAGACGATGATGTCACGGGACGTTTACGCAAGATTTTTCGCCTCGCTATTGGATCTTTCCCGTACTTTGGGAGAATACGAAGACGGCTGGAAGCCGGACTAAGCGACGTTTTCCCAAAACCCAGTGTTCCAAAGCACCGTATGAGGCGGCGGCTCAAGCACCGCCTCGTGCCTGAAGACCAATTAGCTTGCGGTTGCGTTCCCAAGTGCATTCAGCAGAGTGTTCAGATTGTGCTGGAACATCGCAAGGTAGCTGGTGGCAGGGCTACCCCGTTCCGACAAGGCGTCCGAGAACAGCCGTCCACCAATCACGATGCCAGTTTCATCCGAGATCTGCTGAATCAAAGTGGGGCTTGTGATGTTTTCAACAAACAACGCGGCAGCACCATCCGCCTTCAGTTGGTCAATCAGAACAGCAAGATCCTTGGCTGATGGCTCTGCCTCGGTGTCGATGCCAACCGGCGCAAGGAAAGTCAGGCCGTAGGCGTCTGCCAAATATCCAAATGCGTCATGTGCGGTCACAACCGTGCGGCGATTGGCGGGCAGACCTGCCAGCTTTGCCTTGGTTTCTGTATCCAGCGCCTCAAGCTGCGCGATATAGACCGCGGCATTGGCAGCGATTTCTTCGGCGTGCTCGGGCATCGCCTCTGTCATCACGTCGGCGACATTGGTCACGTAAATCATGCCATTCGACAGCGAATTCCAGGCGTGGGGGTCGATTTTGCCCTCGACTGTGACAGGCGTGATGCCGTCGGTGGCAACGTGCACGGTTGCGTCAGTGCCCGATTCAGCGATTAGGGTATCGGACCATGTCTCAAAGCCCAGACCGTTGACAAAGATGATATCCGCCTGGGCAACGGCCTTCGCATCTGCAACCGAAGGCTGATACACATGCGCATCCGCATCCGGACCCACGATTGTCGTAACTGTGGCCAGATCGCCCACGACTTCTTCAACCATGTCGCCGAGGATCGAAAAGCTGGCGACGATCTTGACGTTGTCTTCTGCCGCAACAGTCGGCAATGCAGCCAAAGCAAACGACACAGAGGCGATGCCGGCATAGAGTGACTTCACAAGAGTCATTGTGCTCTCTCTTCTTGTTGAATTTGGGCAATGGGGATGTCTTTGGAAACAGACGGTTTGCGCATCCGTCTGCCAAAACCAAGGGGACCGAAAATGGCCGAGAACAGAAAGAACCCACCGGCAACCAAAACGATCGCCGGGCCGGACGGCGTGTCCGGGAACAAGTAGGACAGGGTCAGGCCGATCCAGCAGCTGGACAAGGCAAACACAAAGCCCAGGACCAGTTGCCCGGTGATCGTACTGGCCCAATAGCGCGCGGCGGTCGCAGGCAGGATCATGAGGCCAACGGCCATCAACGTTCCCAGTGTTTTGAACGCGGCCAGCAGGTTCAGAACCAACAGCAGCATAAAACCCTGATCTACCAACCACGGCCGGCGCGTTTGAGTTTCGAAGAAAACCGGATCACAGGTGCTGACAATCAGCGGACGAAGCAGAACGGCGAATGCCAGCAATGTTACTGTCGCCACCCCGCCGACAAGGACCATCGACGCGTCGTCGATCCCAAGGATTGATCCAAACAGGAAGCTTTTTAGTGGAACTGCGGACCCTGCTGCAGACAGGATAAAGATACCTACCGCCAATGCGATCAGATACAGCGAGGCAAGGCTGGCATCGCTGCGCAGGATTGTCCGGCGTGCAAGAAAGGCGGTCAAAATGGCGACGCCAACACCCGCGATAAGCCCTCCGACCAGCAGTGACATGACTGACAAGCCCGCCGTGACAAAGCCGATGACGATGCCTGGCGTAATCGCATGGGCCATGGCCTCACCAGCCAGCGATAGGCGACGCAGAACAAGAAATGCCCCCACCGGCGCGACCGAAGCCGACAAAACCGTGGTTGCCACAAAAGCGCGACGCATGAAGGCAAAGCTCCACATTTCGACGATCAGGTCATACATTGGCGTGCTCCGGTGTTGAATGGGTGCCACGGAACATCCAGGACGCCTGACTTTCCGAGAGGTATCCTTGTGCAACCAGCCGGTCTGGTGTCAGAACGTCATACACCGGTCCGTGGGTCGCCTCTTGCCCGCCCAAAAGCAGCGCGTGGCTGCAATAATCCAGCACTGAGGAAAGATCGTGCACCACCAAAACCACCGCGCGCCCCTCATCGCGCCATCGGCGGATAATCGACAACAGATGTGCTTCGGTACTTTGGTCGACTGCGGCAAACGGTTCATCCAGCAGGATCAGCGGCGCGTCCTGCATGATAACCCGCGCGAACAGCGCGCGCTGCAGTTGCCCGCCCGATAGCATATGCAGAGGCCGGTCAGCGATATCCAGTACCCCGGCCTCATCCAGCGCGGCGGCCATCCGGTCACGCGCCGCGGCGTCCAGCCCGGTACGATAACCAAAGCCGCGCCAGGCCCCCATCGCGGCAAGATCCCTCACACGGATGGGAAATCGGCGGTCGAATTCGGTCATCTGCGCCAGGTAACCGATGTCACCAGGACGGCCCTGCGGCCAAGTCAAACTGCCCGAAAGCGGATCCATCAAGCCCAGCAGCATCTTTACAAAAGTGCTCTTGCCCGACCCGTTCGCACCAAGAACGGCCAGGGTTGTCCCAGCCGCGATATCCATGGAGAGGCGGTGAAACAATGTCAGGTCGCGGTAGCCCAACGTCAGATCGCGGATTTGTAAAACGGCCGACATCAAATCACCGCGTAAATCGCGAGCCACAAGATCGCCGACAGCGCCAGAGCCCCCGCGACCAGCACCGGAACACTGAATTCCGTCAAGCACTTACCCCTTTGGGTGTCAGCTTTTTGCAATGACAACGGCAACGCCTCCTGTGTTCGGACAGGGGCAAAGCGAGCGCAAGTTCGTGCACGGTACGGACCGCTTGAAACATTGTCATCTCCCTCTGGGACACCCCGCCCAGGTTCATCAATTTCGGATGGCAGGTCTCCTGACTTGCGGGTCAAAGCTATCCCGATCCTTCCCAGGCCATTGCCCAGTGGACGATCTCGGGTCGCTCGCCGCCTACAGTTGCGGGGGCAGTCACGGAATTGGCCTTTTTACAGATCCGTACCGTATTCCCTTTTATCCCTGACCGCAGAATACAGTCGGGAACCATCACGTGGACCAAATACGAATTGATTTGATTCGACAAGAGCGCGAACCAATCGGTGATGGCAATTTGTACCAGGCTCCAATCAGCCAAAAAAATTCTACGATAAGGGTGCTAGCAATGGCAGTGACTTCGCGGGGCTCACTCAGAAGGTTTCAGCCTGGATCTTGCAACGACCGGAACGTATAAACCTGCCAATACTTTGTTCGATTGGCTGCGGCGGCTCAAAGTTCCTCGACACACTCTTGACGACAGATACGCTTCGAAAGCTCACAGGCCCGAGCACAAAATACAAGAGTGGGTTTTGATTAAATGCTGTAACGGAAAGAAATTGATGGCCTTCGCAGCATTGCAGTTTTACCAGTGGTTCTTTTTCATTCCGGCATAAGCCTGTTCAGTGGAGGTTTTTTAGGCGTAGACGTTTTCTTCGTTATCAGCGGATATCTAATAACCTCTATTATCCTTGATGATCTTGGAAAAAATAGCTTCTTTCTTTTGAAGTTCTACGAGCGTCGGGCCCGACGGATCTTGCCTGCCCTGAGTGTCGTCGTACTGGTGTGTATTCCTATCGCTTGGTTTACCATGCTGCCCGATCCACTGGAAAACTTCGGCCAGAGTGTCGTGGCCACGATGTTCTCTCTGAATAATGTTCTTCTCACGCTAACAAGTGGATACTGGGACCTCGCGTCCGAGTTCAAACCTCTGGTTCACACATGGAGCCTGGCAGTTGAAGAACAGTTTTACATAGTTTTTCCGCTTTTGCTTATGGCCCTGTACCCGGTACTTAAACACAGAACGGATCTGCTGGTTTGGGCTATCATCGGGTCCAGTTTCCTGGCGAGCGTACTGTTGGTTCAAACCCACCCGGAGAGCACATTTTATCTTCTGCATACACGCGCCTGGGAACTCGGATTCGGTGCATTGGGGGCATGTTGGGAAAATAAGCGCAAGGTTAGAGCGAGCAACAGTCTTTCGCTACTTGGCCTTATAGCGGTGATTGCATCTATGGTGATCTTTGACGGGACCATGCAACACCCGTCATACCTGACAGCCGTTCCGGTCGTCGGGTCTTTGCTCGTTCTCCTCTATGCAAAGGAAGGCACTTTTGTCGCCAAACTGCTGAGCATCAGAATTCTGGTTGGCATTGGCCTGATCAGCTACAGCCTGTATCTCTGGCACCAACCAATTTTCGCATTTGCGCGCATTGCGAGCTTTGAGGAACCCAGCCCGTATTTTCTTGCCAGCTTGATACCATTTGCATTCCTTTTGTCCTATCTGACCTGGCGTTTTGTCGAACAACCGTTTCGCAACAAAAACGCGATCTCTCTTTCACGCCTTGTTGTTTCGTGCACCGCAGTGACCGCAACGCTGTGTGCTGTTGGGCTTTCGCTGTATCTCGGCCAAGGCTTCCCTACACGCGTTTTCGACACGGATCGAGAGGTCGCAGCGGGGATGCACATTTGGTATAATCACCGCATCAGCCAATACGACGCAGATAAGTTTGATACGAACAGCGGCATCAACGTTTTGATTGTCGGAAACAGTCAGGCCCGTGATTTTGCGAATATTCTCATTGAGATGGGCATAATGAAGGATGCAAATCTAATTTATCGCGACGCGCTCAATGTTTGCGAGCCCAGGCTTTGGGACGATGACACAAAATCTTTGATACAAAATGCTGACGCGACTTTCTTGCCAATCGTCAACCTTTCTGGCGCTTGCAAACTCTTTCTTGAAAACGGGCTTGCCGCGCAACACAATATCGTCTTCGTCGGCCCCAAACACTTTGGTTACAATCTCAATGCATTCACCTTACTGCCCAGATATGGTCGGCCAAACTATACGACGAAGGTATTCGAAGAAATAGTTGAGGCAAACAGGCAGAATGCGTCGGTCATACCGGCTGGTTTGTATGTCGATATCATCAGCTACGCGACCACAAATGGGAATCAGATCCATGTTTTCGATCAAAATGGAGACATTATTTCTGCGGACCGAGTGCATATTACCCAAGCCGGAGCCCAATTCTTTGCTTTATTGATGAAAGACCATCCAGCGTTTGAGATCTTTTTCTAACGCTGGGTCTTCGCATGTTCTGTCCTGATCAAAAGAAACAGATATGTGCGGCTTTAAAGTCTAAAATGAGAGCGATGGCCTTCTTCCAAATCGAGTTGCCGGGTGGTGCCATTTCCTCAGCCTCCCGACAATAGTCTCGATCCGATTACCCCGGCGTTTGCGGTCATCCGAAGTTTAGATCAGGGAAATGCGCGCCGGATGTAACAGTACTTCCGTCACGACGGCGGCCCGGCCCCAAAACAAATGCTGCCCCGCTGGAGGCACTTAGGGGGCAAAAGCCCCCACATTCTTCTCCCAAACATCGCCAAACAACCCAGCGGCAGGGCATTGCGTCCTCGAATTTGGCTCTGTGGCCCTAAACGTCACCAGCAAAACCGCCCCTTGACCTGACCGACCGGGTAGCAAGTCAAATCTGGCGATTTGAGATGCGATTGGGCTCTAAGCGACTCCGCAACCGCTTCGAGATGTGAAATTGGCAGGACATGCACGACATCATCGGAGTCGCATTTACAGACGCGTTGGGACGCATTCGTTACCTTATGCCTACATCCCGCTTTGGGTTTGAGCGGTTCAAGGACAGCCATGCACTGAGAAAAATTCTGGACAATTCGCGTTTCAAATCCGTTTCGGAGGTATACCCACACTCACAACTGTATCCTGTTGCTTCCACAATGCTTCCAGTCAGTTTGGACCTAACGCAAAAAGCCTCGCGTTATGCGAGGCTAAGTATTTGATATCCGACCTTAAAGTTTGGTTGCGGGAGCAGGATACCAACGATGTTTGCAGTCTCTGCTCTACAGTACCGCATAGGCGCAATTCACATTTTTGCTCAGGTTCTTCTTAGTCGCGTGATATGTGTCGAGACTGTTGCACTTATGCACTATCGTCCGCTTCGCGCTGGCAAACGGACATCCGACAGAAACAGTCAGATGACCGCTTCGAGCCCGAATCGGACGTATTTTCGTGACTCCAAAAATGTTATTTTAGAACAAAGGGACAAACTGTCTAAGTCACAAAACAGTGTTGATCGAAATTAAAGCCTAAACTCGACTAAAGGCTTCCTCGATACTCAGGAGTCGCACGGTCAAAAACAAAGCCGCCCACAAAGTGAACGGCCTTGAAGCATTGGCACAGGTCAATTGGTCAGAGAAGCATTGCACTCACGCGCCGCTTCAATCGCCTTCTTGGTACCAGCAAGGCTTATGTCGAAAGCAAAATTGGACTCCGGCATTACAATCATCGTTTCGCGTTCCATCACGTCTGTGACGAAGTCAGGATTGTTAGCAAGGAGATAACCGCCCTTGTACCCGTCTGCCAAGTTGGGTGGAGCTGCTGTCGTATCGCCATAGTACAATTTGTTGTCCATGAGCAGCTCGACTTTATCATCCTTAAATTCGATGTCCGCCTTTGTAAAAACACCCATGTAGCCGAAGTCTTTGTCTGGGGTCAGACCCATTTGAACAACGTTGGTATTCTCATCTACCCGTTCGATCAGGCAAGTATTTCGGCTCTTATCCACAAAAATATTCCAGCCGGATTCCTCGCCGTAGTTTACGAACTCTGCGTTGTCTTTTGGCAGAATGTTTTTGTCCTTGGCATGTCCTACGGTTGCTCCGCATGCAAGAACAGCAGCGGCAACAAGCATCATGGTTGTCATTTTCATAGGAACACTCCCATTAAAATATCGCATAATGAAGATATGAGAATAAACCGTTAACGCGAGTCTTCAAACCAAAAAAATGGCTGCGTCTTTTCGAAAGGCTTGAAAAGCGTTTGATAGAGCGACCACCTTATGCAACAGGACCGAACCAGATCTAGAAGGTCCGGTCGGTCGCTCTGCAAACGGAAACTCATTACAACCCAATCCCCAAGAAAACCTGCATCGTTCGGAGGGAAACCGAGTGAACACCGCGGGCAGTAGTTTAGGGGTGTTGTTTTTACGGTACTGACCGAAAGATGGATCAATGTGCCCCGCGTCACCTTTATCTGGGATGATAGGCGACGCGGGGATTTAGTCTGGTCATGGGACTGGCCAGACTATCTCGAATGTGTGGTTCATCGTGGGTCTAAGCTGAGTTGGCATGAACACTAGATCTGTACACTATTGTTCAAATTCGAAACCCTACGATTGCAAGGCGCGACTACAATTCTGACGCGTACCTGTATGCATATATGTACATGCACGTTAAAATCACGCGAGAGCAAACTTCTTGGCGCGCGTAAAATTACTTGAATTGTTGTTTTTTAGATTCAAGTATTCGAATGCGTAGCAAATTTGTATTACCTCTGGTGCTCGCGCATTCGCCAGACTTGTCTGGTTGTCTCCTTGAGACGCAAGTGAGTGGTGTCGCCAGGAGGCCATTATTTTCGGTTTAATGGGTCTAATAAACAAAGCCTTAAATTCGACGTGCACAGCAAATCTATGACCCCTCCACGCAAACTTTAGTTTCGTTCGCAAAACCGTGGTTCCTCCAATTTGAGAGGTTCTCTATATCGACAGCGGCCCAAAGATCTGTGGTGTTCGTCACAGTGAAATATTCAAATATAGACATAATTCTGGATTTGTTGCGTCTGAGTGTGCTCTCTTCGACCGTTAAAGAAGTAGGGGACAGATAGATGAGACGAGCACTGAGAACGTTGACGATCTGGTCATTCATTTGGTTCACGGCATTAGCGAGCGCTTTTCCTGCCGGCGCGCAAGAGACTGAGGCGGACCAAGAGGCTGTGGAAGTCGAGAATGACAATCTTATAAATGCAGTCGTAGATGAGATGATTGTTGCCGACGATCTCGAGATCCTACTTGTTCCCTTAACCGCGGAAGAGCTTTCCCAGATCGCTGGTACTTGGCAGAGTTATGTGCGCTCGCGGCTCGAAGAAGTCGCGCAGGTAAACTTGCAACTTCGGTCGGCGAGCGGAACTCGGGAAGACAGCTTGCGATCTCAGTTGGGGTGACGGTTCCGCTGCTGACATCGATACCTTTTGGGATCCGCGCTCTCTTGTGTCCGATCGCGCGAACGCTGCCTCTTGTGATCTCCAGACAGGTCGACCCGTAGCATGTCAGCCCGCTTGTGTTGATTTGGATGGCAGTCTGACCGTTCGCGTCAGTGACCAATGGAGCCTGTGTAGGCGGGCTGCACGCTGAAACCAGCAACGCAAACCCAAAATAGATCCATCCGTTCATACGAAATTCCCTTTTTCCCTAAAATAGGCTGGCAGCTGTTCAGTCAAATCTGTCGGGTATCAGCTTCGAGCGCATCGAAGACGCTCTCGAAATATCATCGCATGATCGCATCGAGTCCAAAGCGGACCAGCACCGAAACCCGTAATGTTCTCGCACGGACGAAAATCTCAAACGTCGGTCAATTTTACCATAGTAGCAGGCTTGCTTTTTGCGCCTCGAAACCTTTTGGCGTCGGAAAAAGCGAGCGCATCCTGGCAACAAGTTCGATCTCACCATCCAGCATCTTTCGGACAGTGTTCAACCAGTTATTGAAGGTTTCAGATTCCCAATGATCTTGGACCGCGGCTTCGTTTCTGAACACTTCGTAGAAATAGAAACGATTTGGGTTTGTCTCATCCACCATAATATGAAACTGGAAAACATCGGGTTCTTCACTGACAACATTTTGCGCTTGGAAGATGCTGGCGTCCAAAAATGGCTGCCGATACTCAGGTTTTACGTTGATCACGAAGAACCCACCAAACATTGCATCGTCCATATTTGTCTCCCTCATTGACCTAAAAGCGGCGAAGGTCGCAAAACACACCTGTCCTGCTGGATAGCGTTAACCTACAGCACTGCGATACCCACGAACCTAAGCGGGTATCCTTTCTTTATCTGCTTCACCCCATCCTAGCGCGCGTGCAAGTTCGTGTGACATTGTGGTAAGTGTATGGCCAATCTTTTCTCGCTTCGAAGGTGTAAACACCCGAAGAGACGCCGTAGCGCCGATTGAAAGCGTCGCACCAACACCTGTCTTGGTCAGCGTTGTTGCGACAGAACTGATCCCGTGCTCGAGCTCTTCAACACATACGGCATACCCTTTGGCTCGAATGACATCGAGTTCCGCGGCCAGATCCTTAGGGTCTGTAATCGTGCGATCTGTGTACCGCTTAAGCTGCCCATCCAATCGGTCTTGAGACAGCAGCTCAGGCGACACGGCGGCGATTGCCTTGGCGCAAGAGCAAGCGTGCATTGGTCGTTTGCCCATACCTGGATGAAGAAAAGACACGCCCGTCTGCGGTGTCTCCACATGAATAATCTCAACCCAATGGCCCCGTAGCCGAGACAAGAAAAACGCAGCGCCATAGTCATTAGCGGCGCCAGAGAGGACAGGCGCAATCACCTGCAAAAGAGCGGGATCAGAGTGATCGCTCAACGTGATACGCTTTAGCCTAATCCCAATCGCGAACTCACCGCGGGTTGGTGATTCAAGTAGGCCGGACAAAACAAGGTCTTGAACCAGCCTGTAGGCCGTCGGTTTAGGTATATCGGACTGGGCACAGATATCCGCTACGGACGCACGTCCTTTTTGACCCACGATTTCCAAAATCAGCGCTAATCGTTCGAGATGCATTTTTCTCACTTTATGATAACTAATTTTTCGATATACGATACAATTTAGGGAATCAAGGGAGGAGCATACGATGGATGGACAATGCTGTGGACCGGGCTTCAAGAGTCCGCAAGAAGCCATCAAAGCCCCCCGAGAAAAGCTACTCTACACGATCGCCATCTACACCGGGACAGGGATTCAGAAACCTGATTACCTTGCTACAGTGGATGTCGACCCTAACAGCTCGACCTATTCTCAGGTAATCCATAGGCTGGAAATGCCGGGGATTGGGGACGAGCTTCACCACATGGGGTGGAACGCCTGTTCGTCCTGTCACGACGACGGCTCGATGTCCCGCAAATACCTGATCCTGCCGGGCGTACGCTCTAACAACCTTCATATCGTTGATACAGCCACTGACCCGCGTGCGCCGCGGTTGCATAAGGTCATCGACGGGGCGGAAATCAAGGCCAAGACAGATTTATCGGGCCCGCATACGGTGCATTGTTTGGGCTCGGAAATCATCATTTCCTTCCTTGGAAATGCCAAGGGTGAAGCTCCTGGAGGCTATCTGCATCTCGATAAAGAGTTCAACATCGTCGGTCGCTGGGAAACCTCGATGGGCGAGATCAAATTCGGCTATGACTTCTGGTACCAACCACGCCACAACGTGATGGTCAGTTCCGAATGGGCTGCGCCCAATACCTTCATGCCGGGCTTCGATCTGGAAGAAGTGGGCCATCTGAAATATGGGCGCGAGCTGCATTTTTGGGATTTCGAAAAGCGCGAACCGGTCGAAAGCTTCTATCTGGGTGAAGACGGGCTGTTGCCACTGGAAGTCAAGTTCCACCATGACCCCGACAGCACGCATGGGTTCTGTGGCGCAGCTCTTTCGACCAATGTGATCCATTGGTGGCAAGACGATGCAAAAAAGTGGCAGTGGGAAAAGATCATCGACGTGGAAAACGAGATGCACCCCGAATGGCCGATCCCGTTGCCGGGGGTTATGTCGGCGATCCTGATTTCGATGGACGACAAATACTTGTACCTGAACAATTGGCTGCATGGAGATATGCGCCAGTATGACATCACCGACCCGCATAATCCCAAGCTGACCGGCCAAGTGTTTATGGGGGGCCTTTTGGGTAAAGCTCCGATCGTTAACGGGGTCGAGGTCGCGGGTGGTCCGCAAATGTTCCAGCTCTCTCTCGACGGGCGAAGGCTTTATGTCACGACCTCGCTGTTCTCGACTTGGGATAACCAGTTCTATCCCGAGATCCGCGAAAAGGGCGGGGTTATGGTGATGATCGATTGCGACCCTGAAAACGGTGGTATGAAGATCAACGAGGATTTCATTGTGGACTTTGGCAAAGAACCGAATGGTCCATCGCGCTGTCACGAGAGCCGGTATCCGGGCGGTGATTGCACAAGCGACATCTGGCTATGACTATGTATACCGTGACGATCGCGAACAGAGATGGCGCGCAATACTGTGTGGATGCGCGGCGCCCACTTCTGGAAACGCTGAGAGAACAGGGCGTCGACTTGCCTTTTGGGTGCAAGTATGGCGGCTGCATTACCTGCGCGGCAAAACTAAAGACTGGCGCGATCGATCAACGCCGACAGGTTGCGCTGAATAATCGGCAAATCGCGAACGGCTATGTGATCCTTTGCGTGGCACGTCCGACATCCGACATCACGCTTGAGATCGGGGTCGAGAGCCATGGCAAGCTGTACCGCAATCCGTTTCTCGACCCTCTCAAACCCCACGAACTCAAGGCTGACATTGCGACGCCGAAGGAAAGTTAACCGATGCCCGAAGCAGATATCGACCACATCTACGATTACGACCCCAATTACCTCGCCGACATCCTGCAGTCGGTTAAAACCATTGCAATGGTGGGGGCTAGCGCGGACAAAACGAAATTCAGCTATGGCGTTCTGCGACAGCTGAGTGAAATCGGCTATGATATTCTACCGGTGAATCCTAACCCGAATGTTTCGGAAATTAGAGGGCTCAAAGTCTACCACTCATTGGAAGAGATCGACAAACATGTTGATATGGTAGACGTTTTCCGCCCGAAGGAAGAGTTATATGCCTTTGCCGAGAAGGCTATCGCAATCGGGGCAAAAGTTCTTTGGGGTCAAATCGGTGTGTATGACGACAAAGCAGCGCAACTCGCAGAAGCGGCGGGCCTTAAAGTCGTGATGAACCGATGCCCCAAGATTGAACTCTTCCGCCCATTTTGGAAGCCGCGCTTGGACCTAAAGATATGATGGAAATTCGATTGGTAGCGGCCTCCTCAGCATCCAATGAGGGTGCCAATTGAGATATTGTGCTTACGGAAGAGAAGACAAGTAATCCTGTCACTCTACACAACCGCCTAGTCTAAAACCAAAAATGTCCGATTTGTTTGGAGAACCAAAGGCCGCTTTGTCCGCAGAGTGGTCATTCGTCGCAACTCTCTCCAATATCTGCTTCGCGGACAAAGCTGCCTTTCGTGTCGATGTTGTCAATCACAGCAAACAGACCCATTCCAGACGTTGACCGCAACCCGGGGTGCTGGAACGAAGACTGCAAGGGCGTCAAAATGCGCTTGAATTGCGACTTTTTAATCCCTTGGCGGTGGATGTTTGCTAGCAACCAAAGGACAATTCTCTCTTACGCTGCGCGTCTCTGATCAAAGCTGCAAGTCGATAGAAGCCATGAGCCATCTTGGTGTATGGTACGAGCAGGAAGAACGTCAGAACCGAGCCAAGGTGGATGGCAAGCAGCGCGGGCATCAGAGCAGTTGAACCGAGGACGTAAAGGACCAGCCCGCTCAGCCCGACAAAGCCGAGCAATAGGACGAAGCCGATTTCGCCGCCCCATGCAGACGGGTCGCCAAGCTCGCGATCCGACTTTTGCTTGAGCAGAACCATGGCTGCACAACCTAATGTCAGCAAAACACCACCGGAAACGCCGAAGAGTTTTGGCAGAGACCAGAACCCGTAGGGCGCGTGCAACCCGAACCCGTAGTGCATAACCGTCGCCACCGAGGTCGACGCAAAGCACAGCAGGAAGCCGTACATGATGGCGTGGTGAATGTGGCGTCGGGCCTGACTGAAGCGGTCTTCGTCCTCGAAATTGCAACCCTCGCCGTGGCCTGCGGCCAAGTCTTGCATATTGCCAGCGCGTTTGAACGCAACTGTCAGATCAGATATTTGGATGGGTTTGCCACCGACCTCCGCCCAATAGCGCCTCAGGCTGATAGCCAAGCTAAAGAGTGGCAACAAGAATGCCGGCGCAAAGATTGCAACCATCACATTGTGGGACAGGACTGCATAGAACCCCTCTCCTCCGCTGGAACCGATAACGCGAATTGCCCAGAACAGCAGGACAAAACCGATGACCAGGGCCAGCGCGATCGCGCCACCATGCGTATGGAACCGCCGCGCCAAAGGCTGCGGCCAAGCAAAGCTTTCCCAACTGTCCCGCCGCACTTCAGCGAGAGCTTTCGGCAGGTTTAGGTCAAACTCGTGCGGTGCCGTATACTGACAAGCGTAGTAACACCCTCTGCAGTTGTGGCACAGGTTGGCCAGTTGCGTGATGTCTCCATCCGAGAACGCGCGTTCCGCGTGCAGCGACGGGAAGACCGAACAATAGCCCTCGCAATAGCGGCAAGCGTTACAAATCTCGGCCTGACGGCGGGCTTCTTGGATAAGTTCAGTTTGCATAAGCAGCGGCCTCACGTCCTGCGATGCGTCCAAAAACGGTTCCGATGGTCATGCCGAAACCGGCCAGATACCCCTGCCCCAGGATCGACCCGGCCATGGTCTCGCCGGCGGCCCAAAGGTTTTTGATCTTTCCGTTGGCGGTCGAACATTGCGCTGTGTCGTCGACCTTCAGGCCCAGATAGGTGAAGGTCACACCGGTGCGCAGCGAATAGCCATAAAACGGAGGCTCGGTGATCGGACGCGCCCAGTTCGTCTTGGGCGGCGTCAGACCCGAGGTCGTGACCCCGTCCAACTCAGTCGGATGGAATCCACTGGTATCGCCGCATGCTTCGTTGAATTCTGCAACGGTCGCCTTCAGCTTGTCGGCGGGCAGATCCATCATTGCAGCCAGTTCTTCCAGGGTGTCCGCCTTCAGTGGTGGAAAGACCGACGGCATAAACAGGTTTAGCGACTTAGCATCGATGATCACATAGCCAACTTGATCCGGTTGGGCCGCCACCAGACGTCCCCAGATCGCATAGCGCTTGGGCCAAACGTCTTCGCCCTCGTCATAAAACCGCTCGGCATTCTTGTTCACGACGATTGAAAACGGCACACAGTCCAGGCGGGTGACGATACCGCCATCGAACTTCGGCGCGCGCCCGTCAATGGCGACGGCGTGGCACTGGGTCGGATCGCCGACGCTGTCCACACCTTGATCCAACAGATCGGACAGAACCACACCACGGTTATAGGGTGTGCCCCGGATCAAGAAGTTCTTGGCAGGCTCACCCCATGCACGGGTCAGCCAATCGGTGTCGGCCTGAAACCCACCTGAGGCAACGATGACAGCTTTGGGCGTGATGCGATGAGATTGGCCCTCATAGGTGTAATCGACCCACTCGATCCGATCACCGTTCAACTCCAGATGCGTGACAGCAGCTTCGTACAGAACATCGACACCCAGACCCGCCGCAGTTCGGCAATAGGCGTTCACCAGAGACTTCCCGCCCCCCATGAAGAAGGCGTTGGTCCGCGCCAGTGACAGGGTCCCGGACAGGGATGGTTGGAACCTGACGCCGTGTTCTTCCATCCACGGAAGGCATTCCTCGGAGGTTCGGATCGCGAGGCGAGCAAGATGTTCGTCGGTTTTGCCGCCAGTGACCTTGAGCAGATCTTCAAGATACTCATCTTCACTGTATTCTTCGATCAGCGGGCCCAGAGGAGCGCTATGCATACAACGAAAATTGCGTGTATGGCGCGAGTTTCCACCACGATAGGGTTTTGGCGCTGTCTCGAGGATCAGAACACGGGCGCCTGCCTCGGCAGCAGTCATCGCGGCGCAGAGGGCAGCATTCCCACCGCCGATCACAGCGATATCATAAGCTTCCTTTTGGGTGGCCATATCCTGTCTACCTATTGATTTTTGTCGGTTGTCCGGTCGCGTTCTTGCAACGCCCGAATACGCATCCGTTGTGCAGCCTGAATATGCGCGCGCATTTCTGTTTCAGCCGCTGCGCCATCACGGGCCTTTAAGGCAGCCATGACGCGCTTATGCTCTGCCACTGCTGTCTCGGCCCGATCACCGTCCAGCAATTGCGATGGCCCAAGGATCAACAGCGCTTTTTGCAAAGACAACATAGACTTGGCAAGAAACCGGTTCTTTGCTGCGTCCAAAAGTGTGGCGTGGAAAATCCGGTTTATCCGAGCCGCTTCCGAGCCTGTGCCAGCCTCAGCCAAGCGATCATTCAAAACGCCCAGCTCGTCCAACTCGACATCCGACGCTGCACGTGCCGCTAGTCGTGCCGCCGTTCCCTCGAGCACCGCGCGCATCTCATAAAGCTCCATTACTTCGGCATAATCGAGGCTGCGTACGGTTGCGCCCTGCCGTGGCACATGAGTTACTAGCCCGTCGGACTCCAACTGCCGGATAGCTTCGCGCACAGGGGTGCGACTGACGCCCAATCGTTCTGACAACTCAATCTCGCGTAGGCGTTCGCCAGGCTGAAGTGTGCCATCCCGAATCTCATCCAGCAGGTGTTGATACGCTGAATTGCCTTGTGGGCCAGGCTGATAGGGGTCGTCTTGAATGGTCATCGAGCGCTCACTTGTCTTTTTGCGTCCACTTGTATACATTTGGATACGTTGTGAGTCAATATTTTCGAAAGCCGTGCCTTGCCCACCCAAAACAAAACACCCTCTTTCCTGACAAAGCGGGCCGTAACACTGGTCCTTGCGCTGTTGGGCACCGGAGTATTTTGGGCGTTGAACCTGCCGCTGCCCTTTCTATTCGGCCCAATGAGCGCGTGTCTGATCGCCGCCCTAGCGCATGCCCCTATGGAAGGTTTTGGTCAGATATCGGTTGCAGCGCGCACCATACTCGGCGTTGCAGTTGGGGCTTCGATTACCCCTGCCCTTTTTGTCGAATTGCCGAAGATGGCCGCGTCTATAGCACTGGTCCCGTTCTTTATCCTGCTGATCGCGCTGGTAGGCGTGCCATTCTTTCGCAAGATTTGGGGCTTTGACTCCACGACCGCGTTTTATGCTGCCATGCCAGGCGGATTGCAGGACATGATCATCTTTGGCGCCGAAGCAGGCGCCAACCCGCGTACGCTATCCCTGATCCACGGTACGCGCGTGCTGATCATCGTGACACTGGCCCCACTGTTTCTGACAGTGTTCTACGATGCCCAGCTCACCAACCCAATCGGAGAGCCTGCGCGCGACCTGCCAATACATGAGTTGGCGCTGATGGTACTGGCCGCCCTTATAGGCTGGAAAGGCGGTGAGAGGATCGGCCTGTTCGGGGCATCCATCCTCGGCCCAATGATCCTGACATCGGCTCTGTCACTGGGTGATTTCATTCATACCCGACCGCCGCGCGAGGCTATCCTTGCAGCGCAGTTCTTTATCGGGTGCGGGATAGGCGTGAAATTCGTAGGCGTCACTTGGGTTGAACTCCGCCGGGTGGTTGCAGCGGGCTTCGCCTATGTCATCGTCCTTGCCATCTTGGCCGCCGCTTTCACCGCTGTTGTCACCACGTTGGGGCTCGGCCAGCCGGTCGAGGCCTTCTTGGCCTTTGCCCCCGGCGGACAGGCCGAGATGACAGTGCTGGCTATCGTTTCGGGCGCGGACCTGGGCTTTGTGATCACGCACCACCTGACAAGGATTGTGCTGGTGATCATCGGTGCGCCAATAGCAGCCAACCTTATCCTGCGCTGGTCCAAACCTCGGGGTTGATCATGTGAATGGGAGCGCCTTCAGCATAAGCGTTCACCTGATCGAAAATGTCTGAGAATTGCAGGTCAAATTCGTCCTCGGTCACAAAACCTATATGTGGTGTCGCAATCAGGTTTGGGTGCGATAGCAACGGATCATTCGGGTCAATGAGCGGCTCGGAATCGAAGACATCAATTGCGGCCTTCCCCGGGCGACCGGCTTTCAGCGCGTCCAACAAAGCACCCGGAGCGATCAGCCCGGCCCGGGAGGTGTTCACAAACATCCCGCCCGGTTGCATCTGCGAGAAATCTGACGCTGTGATGATACCTTGCGTGTTGGGCTTCAGGCGGACGTGGACCGAGACAACATCGCTGTTGGCAAAGAACGCTTCACGGCTTGTGGCAATCTGCACGCCGTCGGCCTGCGCGCGTGCCCGGCCATCGTCCGAGGACCACCAGACCACATTCATCCCGAACGCCTCGGCGTAGTCAGCAACAGCGCGGGCGATACGGCCATATCCATACAGCCCCAGTTTCCTCCCCCTCAGGGTCTTGCCAACTCCGGCCTGCCAATGTCCGATTTTGACCGAGGCCATCTGCGCAGGCAAATCGCGCATCCCCGCCATGATCAGCGCCCATGTCAGTTCGGCTGCGGCATATGAAGGCGTGCCGCCATGCATGTTCGAACACAGCAGCACTCCGTTGTCCGAGCACGCCTGCACATCGACGTGTGGATATACACTGCGCTGACTGATCAACTTCAGGTTTGGGAGTTTTTCAACCAAACCGCGGGTGATCTTGGTGCGTTCGCGAAACAACACCAGCGCCTCAGCCTCCTGCAAGCGTTCAGCCAATTCGCTGGTATCCTCGACATGATCTGTCCAGACCTTCACGTTATGGTCAGATAGCTTTTCAAAACAGGGCAGGCCCTGCAGTGTGTCAAACCAGTCATCCAGAATGTGTACTTTCATCGACTTTCTATACCCTACTCGGTGCTCAGTTTTCTTGGCGTCGGCACAAAATGACATGTGTCGAGTGCTTCAAGCGCATTGCGAACCCGTTCTCGTTGATCCAGCAAATGGTTGAATTGCTCATCACACCCGGCAATCGGTGTCGGGTAGTCCGCGATGTCCCTCCGCAGAACCGACTGCGCCAGCCTGAGTTCCTGACGCGCGATATCAAGGCATTCGGAATAGTCGTCCATCGTGATATCCTCATGATGTATACCATAGTATACCCAATGAGAATTGTCATTTCAACTGCCGTTCCACTCAGATTCCGGCACATAAACATGCCCATCCGCCAATTTACGCGCAGTCCTTACCAGACCGGCAGAAATTACGTTGAACTCCCCGTCGTTCGAGAAGTCCACCAGAACGTCGATCTTGCCCGAGGCGTGCTCCAACACAACTTCAGCCGGGCTTGAACCCGGACGATCAAGCAACCCGTCTGCGACGGTTCCGGGCGTCAAAGCGCAAGATGCCATGCATTGCGCACCCGTAACGGCCATTGTTGGGTGGGTTTTCCATGGCATGAAATACCGAACCGCAAGGGTTCCACCCTCTCTGGCGGGTGCCATCAGGCCGAATTTGGGAGTTACAGATTTCGATACGTCCCCCATACCCATCAGTTTCCCGGCTTCGATCCGTACTGCCTCCATCCGGTCAAAGAAAGCCCGGTTGGTATTTAGCTCTTCAACGCTTTCATACCCTGTCAGTCCGAAATCCGCTGCCCGGGCTATGGCCATTGGCATAGCGACATCCATGCAAGTCAGCTCGATCCCCTGCGCTGTATCGCGCAAATTTCCTGTGGGTAGAAATGAACCTGTCGCCGAGCCCACAACGCCCATAAAGCTCAGTTGCACGGGTGCAGAATGACCGGGAACCCCCGCGATTTCCGCATCGCCCTCGTAGACCAACTCACCGCCCGGGGTCTGTACTTTTGCAACGACACGGGCACCCGTATTTACAGCGCGAATGCGGATTTCGGTCTCATCGTCGTTGGGCCGAAGCAATCCCATTTCGATCGCAGCTGGACCAACTCCGGAGAGGATGTTCCCGCAAGTTGGTTTAAAATCGACCAGCTTCTCATCAACAGAAACCTGCGCGAAGAAATAGTCGATATCCGCCCATTCGTCCTCGCTGACGGATAGCATCGCCACTTTGGTCGTCACTGCGTTACCACCACCGATCCCGTCGATGTTGAGCGCTTGTCCGGCCCCGAGGGCAGCAACCAGCACATCAGCCAGCTTGTCCCTATCTTCAGGCAGATCAGAGCGTCGAAAATAAGGCCCTCGGGAAGTGCCGCCGCGCATGAAGACATATGGGATTGCTGTCTGGGTCATTGCGAACCCTCCTTTACAAACCTTTGAAATTTCTCATTTCAGTGCTGTCCGGCCCGCCTTATTGGCCGGCCGGGCATCCGTGGAGCGCCTACTTGAGTGGCCATGGCAGGTTCACCATGTCTTGCAGCAGACCCGGCGGGAAATCCCGGTTCAGGGCACCAGCCATGAAGCACATGAAACCGATGCCGCAGGCCGTCAGGAGCAGGGTCACCTGCCAGCTGGACCCGGCGCGAATGCGGAAGAATGCAATCAGGAACCCGATCAGGGCGAGGACGAACCCCACAACCCAGGTGGCCGCGATCAGACCCGCAAACCACGCGAGTGTTGACCAAAGTCCATGTGGCGCGCTTGCATCCTCGCCGGCAATTTCCTTGTCGGCAAAGATTGCATCCCCCTCGGGTCGCCGCATCATCTGGATCAACAGAATGACGCAGCAGAACAGCGACACGCTACCGATCACCAGCGGGATGATCTTGTCGGTCATGTTGTAGTCAGGGATCATGTTGGCATTGACCAAAGCCACGATCAGATAGGCCATGATCACCAGCAAAAAGATCAGCGGCGCGCGCTTGCTTCCGGATTTGACCTCACCTTCGGCCATGATCATCTTAGCTTGGCGAATACCCAGAATGACCGAAACCACGGTAACCACGATCAGCACGATAACGATCGGGCTGAAGACATATTCCATCCCCTCACCAAAGCTTTTGCGGAAGCGGAAAGAGGCAATCTGGAACGCCTGGTTGGTGAACTTCTCAACCGGGTTCGACAGCACGAACCCAATCAGAAAGGCCGGTCGCGACCAGTCGAAACGGCGCAGGAAAATACCGATCAGGCCGATGACGAACAGGGCCAGCAGGTCTTCGAAGTTTTGACCGGACTGGAATGCCGCGAAGCTGATCAGCATGAACAGAAACGGCGCCAGATAGGTGAAACGGATTGTCGTCAGCTTGGCTATCCCACCCGAGGCCGCGATGCATAAGATGGTGCCCACCACGTTGGCGAGAGCCAGCAACCAGACAATCGAATAGGTGATGTCGAGATTATCCTTGAGCATGCTAGGACCGACCTCGATATCTCCGGATCCCAACAGTGCGACGGCGCCGATAAAGATCGCCATCGAACCCGAGCCGGGGATACCAAACAGTAGCGTTGGGACAAGCCCCCCGCCCTCCTTGGCATTGTTCGAGCTTTCCGGCCCGATGACGCCACGCACTTCGCCTTTGCCGAAGTTGCTTTTGTCTTTGGTCGATTGAACCGAATGGCCATAAGCGATCCAGTCAACAACCGAGCCACCAAGACCAGGAATGACACCGACAACCACGCCAATGATCGAACAGCGGACCGACAACCAGATGTTCGCAGCCCAGTCTTTGACCCCATCAAACCAACCAGCTCCTAGCAAAGCGCCCTTGGCAATGGATCGGTCTTGACGCAGCAGCGAGACGATTTCCGGCACCGCAAAGATACCCAAGCCAACGATGACCAATTTCAGACCGTCGGTCAGATAAGGAATGTCATAAGTGGCCATACGAAGTGAGCCGCCTGCATCCGCCTCGCCAATCGTGCCAACCATCAGGCCCAGCCCTGCGGCGGCGACACCCTTCAACGGGATACGCCCGGCGAGAATGGCGACCATCGACAAACCAAGAATGGTGATCATCAGCATCTCGGGCAGACCGAATGCCAGAACGATGGGCCGCGCGACCAAAATGAACATGGTCAGAAAAGTTGCGCCGACCAAGCCGCCAAACAGCGATGAAGCAAAGGCCGCTGACAATGCCCGCGCGGCTTCGCCTTTCTTCGCCATCGGGAAACCATCCAACACCGTAGCCTGCGAGGCAGAGCTACCTGGGATGCCCATAAGAACTGACGCGAAGGTGTCAGAGGTCGGCACAACGGCGACCATCCCGATCATCAACGCCAATCCAAGGATTGGGTCCATACCGAACATGAAAGGCAGCAATAGGGACAGACCAGCAATACCGCCAAGCCCAGGGAAAACACCCACGGCCAGTCCCATGACGACACCGAGAACAAGATATCCCAGAACGATAGGTTGCAGGATCAGACCCCACGCGTCACTAAGCGCAGGAACAGCTGTGGCGAAAGCCTCCATAGCGGCCGCCTTTCATAAATTGTCTTGTGTTTGGAAAAGCGCGCGCCCGACATTGGGGCACGCGCGGTGGTGTTTGGGCTTAGTTCAGCTCGACACCATAGGCTTCTTTGAGCCAGTTCAGAACGTAGGCTTTTGCGTTGTCGTCGACGTTTGTCGCGGTTTGCAATGCCGCTTTAGAGCCGTCACCTACGAACACTGGGTATTTGCCCACGCGCTTTGAGGAGATGTCGGCAAAGTCGCCGCGCTCCGTCACAGCCTGGAACGCTGCTGTGTATGCGTCGACCACTTCCTGAGGTGTATCACCCGGCAGGAAAGCCAGCTTCTGAACCGGGAACCCGGCTACAAAGAACGCTTTCCACGCATCCCATGCCTCGCCGCTGGTTTCACAGCCATCGGTGGCTTCGCACACTTCTTTGAAAGTCGGGATATCCGGGAAAGTCGGGTCGCGAACGATGTTGCCGTCTGCATCCAGAGCACCCCAGGTCATCATCGGAACAGCCTGACCGGATTCAACCAACGGGGCCGAACCACCCAAGTAGCCGGACGAGGTCTGATAATCGATATTGGCTTCGCCACGTTCGAACATCAGACGACCGTCTCCGCGTCCCTTGATGCCGAAGACCGGCTCGACATTCATGCCAAGCATTTGCCAGGCCAACAGCGGGACAAGGTCAAGACGCGTCGCACCCTGCGAACCGTAGATGAAGTTGGTGTCCTTCAGAGCATTCGCCGAGCCATCAAACTTCGCGCCATCCTCTGCGTTCAGGTAAGCAACGCCACCGGTTCCTGATGCCATGACAGGAATCCAGTCATTGTATTCATAGCGCACCCGCGGATCACTAAGCAGATATGGGAATTGAGTTGAACCGGAGGTGCCAAACAGCAGCGTACCGTCGTCATGGCTCTGCTCCTGGAACCAGTTCGCGCCCTTGGTCGAACCAGCGCCCGGCATGAATTTCACCACTACGGTCGGTTGACCCGGCAGCGCTTCGGACAAAAGCGGCGCAAAGAAGTTGGCCCATTTGGCAGACCCGCCGGTTTCCGAGAACGGGATGACCCATTCCACAGTCTTACCCGAGAAATCAACCTCGGCTGCGGCAGGTGCGGCGATACCGGCGGCGGCGATCAGCCCCACGACGGCGCGACGGGTGAAGTTGGAAATGGTCATTGGTTCCTCCCTGTTGACCAGACAACCACGTCAACGCCCTCGGCGCTACCGTGATCGCAAATAGAACTGTGGGGTTGATTCCCCCTCCCATCTGGCAATCATGGAGTGCCAACCTTGCGCGAAACTTGCAGGAGACCCGATGCGGATCGTCATCGTCGAAGACAACGAGACCCTCGCCAAAGCTATTGCCTATCGCTTACGTGACCGAGGTCATGCAGCAGAAGTGCTTTTGGATGGCTATGAAGCTGACTTGTATCTTGCGCAAGAGGGCGCGGACTTAGTTGTTCTGGACATCAATTTGCCTGGACAGTCGGGACTGGAGATCCTGAAATCTCTTCGCAATCGTGGTGACGGCGTACCGGTGATCTTGCTTACGGCACGTGCCGAAACAAGCGACCGGGTTTCGGGGTTGGATATGGGCGCTGATGACTATCTGGTTAAGCCATTCGAAATGGACGAGTTGGAAGCACGTATCCGGGCGCTTTCTCGACGCAAGGAACTCGACTACGGAGCAAAAGAGAGCATCGGCGCCCTGGAATTCGACCGCGCTGCCCGTCAGGTAAGTGTACAGGGCGAGGTTATGGATATTCCGCGGCGGGAAATCGCGGTGCTTGAGTGTCTGCTGGAACGCAGGGGCAGAATTGTTCCCAAAAGCCAACTAACGGATTACGTCTACGGCGTGGGTGCCGAAGTCGAGGCCTCCGCCGTCGAGCCTCATGTATCGCGGCTGAGAAAACGTCTTCAAGATCTGGGTATTAGAATAAAGACAGCCCGTGGTCTGGGGTATCTGCTTGAGGTGCAGAAGTGATCAATCACGGCTCGCTCAGGTTAAGACTTTTCATTCTTATCCTAACCCCCTTGGTGTTAATTGCCGCTCTGCTTGGTCTTTGGCGCTTTATGATAGCGCAGAATACGGCCCAGGAATTGTTCGACGACAGCCTGTTATCTGCAGGTCTCGCAATATCGCGAGATGTTGCGATTTCGGGAGGTGATGCGCTGTCACCAACGACACGCAGCATGATCCGTGACGCATCAGGCGGAGAGATTTTTTACCACGTAACGGGCCCCGGCGGCATCTATGTGACAGGCTATGCCTACCCCCCGGCCGCCACCAACCCGTCTGATCAAGAGGTGTACAAGCCGCAATTTTTCGAAGCGCTCTACCGCCAAGAACCAGTGCGCGTTCTTAAGATGACAGAACGCGTGACCATAGAAAATCTAATCGGAGATGCGACAGTTACAGTCTGGCAACGTATGGCGGATCGCAACGCTTTCGCGAATGAATTGTCAATCCGCGCAGGAATTCTAATGGGAATTCTGCTGGCCACCCTCGCCATAGTGGTGTGGTTCGGCGTCGCGCGCGGCCTTAGGCCCTTGTTGGATTTGCAGGACGCAATTGACCTGCGTTCACCAGATGACCTCAGTGAGATCAAGCGCCCTGTCCCAATCGAAGTTCAAGGTGTTGTCAGAACCCTGAACCGGCTTTTTGGACAGGTGGAAAAAAGTATCAACGCCCACCAAGTGTTTATATCCGAAGCTGCACATCAACTGCGGAATCCAGCGGCGGCCGTGCAGTCAATGGCCGAAGCGCTGCAGGATGCGAAAACGGATGACGACCGAGAAAAACGCATCTCAGAGCTTGTTGCAGCGGCTAAAAACTCAGCAACAGTCGCCGAACAGCTGTTGTCACTTGAGAGGCTCAGGCAGCCGACGCACCAAGACCAAATGGATAAAATTGACTTTCGTTCGGTCGTGGAAGAGGCCTGCGCTGAGATGGGAGTTCACATCCTCGCAAAGGGTATCGAGTTTGATGTCACGATGCCTGAGACGGCAGTCACTGTATCCGGCGATCGGGTCTTTCTGATTGAGGCTTTAAAGAACCTGCTGGACAACGCAGTCAAACACGGTGGCCCAGAGTTGAGCCAAATCTCAGTTGTGCTGCGGTGTGATAATAAATTCCTCAACCTAACCGTGGCGGATGACGGAGCTGGCCTTTCGCCAGACCAAAGCGAAGTCGCATTCAATCGGTTTTCTCAGTTGGAGTATTCCGAGGGCAGCGGATTGGGGTTATCAATCGTCTCTGCAGTGGCGCAGCGCCACGGAGGAATTGTCGAAATCAACCGAGTCGAAAGAGGAGCTAGCATTACGCTTGAGCTTCCCATAGTCCTGTAAGCTGTTTCTAATTTCACTCGGAACCCAAAACCAGTCAATGTCAACGCGAGTTTTTGCGATTGCTGCGAAAGTCAGGTTTTCGCCCTGAGCGAAGAACGCAGCTCTCAAAATCTGTATCTATGTCGTCTTTGGGCTCAACCTGTGCTTCACCCCAACATGTCGAGGCTCTATCACTCCAAAGTCAGCGATCTTGCCAACGCCCTCAATGAGCCCGACGTACGCAGCGAAGCTGCTGAGGCGCTGCGCGCTCTGATCGACAAAGTGCTGCTGACACCTTCTGAAGATGGATATGACATTGATCTGCATGGAGATCTTGCCGGCATCCTCGCCTTAGCGTCTGACAAAAAAGCAAAAACCGCCCAAGCCGACATGGCTGAGGCGGTTTCGCAATTATCGTTGGTTGCGGGAGTAGGATTTGAACCTACGACCTTCAGGTTATGAGCCTGACGAGCTACCGGGCTGCTCCATCCCGC
>NZ_JBXWOX010000029.1:0-42175 GCF_059611125.1 Ruegeria sp. CDSB029 | reverse complement strand
GGTTCTGTCGCAAACTCTACCGCACCTGTCAGATTGAACGCAGTTCTGTTAACGCGTGCCGGGACATGACAGGAGCAACCCGTGGCGATCTCATTTAAGGGCACGCATTTTCCGAAAGACGTGATTTTGCACGCGGTTTTCTTCTGCCTGCGCTACGGCGTGTCATACCGGGATCTGGAAGAAATCATGGCGGAACGCGGCGTTGATCTGGATCATGCTACGCTGAACCGTTGGGTCAGTCGATATACTGGTCCCATTGCCGAGGCAGCACGGTATAGAAAGCGCCCCGCCGACCGTTCGTGGCGAATGGATGAAACCAATGTGATAGTGAAAGGCGTGTGGGTTTTTCTTTGCCGAGTGAACGACAAACACGGAAAACCCTGGATTTCATGTTGTCCCATCGCCGAAATAAAGCCGCAGCGACGAAGTTCTTCGCCCGCGCGCTTGAGGTGAACGGTCTACCGCGCAAGATCGTCATCGACAAAAGTGGAGCCAATACAGCTGGTATCAAGGCGATCAGCAAGATGCTCAAAAGCTATGGCTGCCCGATCCCGATCGAAATGGTCAGGCAGAAATACCTCAATAACATCATTGAACAAGATCACCGTTTCATCAAACGAAGGATCAGACCCATGCTGGGATTCAAATCTTTCGCTTCAGCCGCATCCGTCCTGGCAGGCATAGAAATGGTCAACATGATCCGCAAAGGCCAATTCACAACCGGCCTCCGTCCGTTTCAGCAGTTCGCCCAACTGGCAGGGTAAACCGCTCACCAATTCCACTAATGCTCTGCCATCTGAAAAGTTTGCGACAGAACCTCGCGTGAAAACATTGATGATCTCTTCTGGATATGCAGTTTGTCTGTTTATGCATCTCGTCCGGGGTTTTGGAAACAGGGTCGACAAGGCGACGTCTGGCTCCTTGATGAAGTTGTCGTGAGCATCTCTGGTCGCAAGTATTGGCTTTGGCGCGCAGTCGATCAGCATGGCGTTGTGCTGGGCGAAGTCCTCCAACCGAATTGGGGCAAACGGGCTGCAAAACGCCTTTTACGCCACCTGAAAAAAACGCCTCGGCTTCATTCCCAAGCAAGCCATCACAGACAAGCTGCGCTCATATGGCGCCGCTGGGCGCGAGGTCGCTCAAGATCTGAAGCATTGGTCGCACACGGGTCTCAATAACCGCGCTGAAAACAGCCATCTCGCATTCCGAAAACGGGAACGGACGATGCAAGGCCATCTGTCTCCAGGCGGCTTTCAGAGGTTCGTGGCAACCCATTCAGCCGTTCGGAATTGCTTCTGTGTCCCAGCACGTCGTCGCTCAGCCTAAACAATCCGAAATCACCGTTTCGGCCATTTGACGCTAGGAATGCCGCAAACTAAGCCGCTTGAGATCCGGGTATCAGCATTCCTTGGTGCGCCGCAAGTTATCGCGACAACACCCGTTCAGTCTTGCAGTGCGAATTCTTTTTTCTTGTTCAATTCCGGCCAATATGCGCGAACGAATGCCGCTAACGTTCTCCGCGCCGGTAGGGTGCCATCAACGCGGCAGGTATTTCGGCTCTGCGGGCGACAAGGACGAGCGCGACGATGGAAAGTACGTAAGGCGCCATCAGGAAGAGCTGGTAGGGTACGCCTTCAATCGCAGTCTGCAGCCGCAGCTGGTATGCATCAAAGAATGCGAATAATACCGCGCCAATCAGCGCCTTGCCGGGCCGCCAGCTGGCGAAGACGACCAGCGCAATGCAAATCCAGCCCCGCCCCTGAACCATACCCGGGAAAAAGCTGTTAAACGCCGTTGTCGTCAGGAAAGCCCCGCCCACCGCCATCAAAGCCGATCCGACAACAACTGCGCCGATGCGGATGCGGATGGGGTTCAACCCCTGCGCCTCGACCGCATGCGGGTTTTCACCGGTCATCCGAATGGCCAGCCCTAACGGTGTTCGGGCAAGGACATACGCCATTGCAGCCACAGCAAAGAGCGCCAGATAAGTCGGCAGGGCCTGGGAAAACAGGATCGGACCTAGAACAGGTATGTCGGAAAGCCCAGGAACATTGAGTGGCTGGAAAGGCTCTATCGTTGGGGGCAAGTCACCCACTTCGACAAGTAGCCTGTAGAGGTAGTAGGCCAAAGCAGATGCAAACAGCGTAATACCAAGCCCCGATACATGTTGCGAAAGCCCAAGCGGAACCGTCAGCATGGCATGCAGCAAGCCCATCACGGCGCCGCAAAGGGCCGCAATCATCAGGCCCACGAGCAACGGTGCACCCATGTAGACGGCAAGCCATCCGCTCATCGCGCCCATGGTCATGATCCCCTCGATTCCCAGATTGAGCACGCCCGAACGTTCGCAGAGCAATGCGCCAAGGACGCCGAATATGAGTGGCGTGGCAATACGCAACACGGAAGCCCACAAGCTGGTATTCAGCAGCAGATCAATTGCATCACTCATCGGCGCACCCGGTAGGTTGTGAAAAGAAGGGCCACGATCATGGTAAGCAAACAGAGCGCTACAATCACATCAGCGATGAAACTGGGAACACCGGTTGCGCGGCTCATAGCGTCGGCCCCGACGAAGACTGTGGCAACGAAAACAGCGGCAGCAACGACGCCGGCCGGATGCAAGGCGGCGAGCATGGCGACAACGATGCCTGCATAGCCAAAACCGGGGCTCATGGTGGTGGTGACCCCTGCCGTTACACCCATGACTTCGACAGACCCGGCGAGCCCCGCCAGGGCGCCCGAAAGCAGAGCTACGCCCATGATCGTTCGGGGTAGGGATATTCCGGCAAAGGCAGCGGCACTGGCGTTCAAACCTGCGGCGCGCGTTTCAGCGCCAAAAACCGTGCGCGCCAGGATCAGCCAAACGGCGCCTGCTGCTGCGATGGCAAAAAGCAGCCCGATATGCAGACGCGTGCGCGGGATCAGATCCGGGAGCCGAAAATCTCCGTCTACGGGCACTGAAGAGGGCCACCCAAAGGCCAACGGATCGCGCATCGGGCCTTCAATCATGAGGCCCACAAAAAGGATTACGATGAAGTTGAGCAGAAGGGTCGTCACCACCTCATCCACCCCGAAACGCAGGCGCAAATAGGCAGGTCCCGCCAAAAGAGCCGCGCCCGCAGTCATGCCTGCTAGCATCAAAAGTGGAATACCAATCCATCCCGGAACCCCGAGCGAATGCCCGATCCAAGCGGTGACCAGCGCACCAACAAAGAACTGCCCCTCACCTCCGATGTTCCAAAGTCGCGCGCGGAAGGCGACTGCCGCAGCAAGCCCTGTGAAAATGAGCGGTGTGGCGCGGGTCAGCATCTCGGTGATCGAAAGGCGGGAGCCAAGCGCACCAGTCAGCATTTCGCCATACGCCGTGAGTGGGTTTACACCCGCAGCTGCGATGAGACCCGCAGCGAGAAGTAACGCAGTAAAGATCGCGGCCAGCGGCGCAATGATCACAAGGTGCAGTGGCACATGTGTGCGTCGTTCAAGCCGCATCATCATTTTCCTTCCAAACACCCGCCATCATCAGGCCAAGACGTTGCGGGTCAGCCTCGTTGGCGGATATGGGCTCCGACAAGCGCCCTTTAACGATGGCCTGTATACGGTCTGACAGGGCCACGGCTTCTTCCAGTTCTTCAGAGATGAGCAAGATTGCTGCGCCTTCGGCCCGGGCAGCCAAAAGCTCGGCATGAACGGCGGCAATTGCCCCTTCATCAAGGCCGCGCGTCGGCTGGTTGGCGAGCACAAAACGCGGTCCGTTGGTCAGGACCCGACCGAGGATAAGCTTTTGCATATTGCCGCCAGACAACAGCCTTGTTCGCGTGTCGGGACTGGCACCACGGATATCAAAACGTTCGATCAGCCCTGAGGTGTAATCGCGAGCGGCGCCTTGCCGGACAAAGCCGCGGCGCGAAAACTCTGGTGTACGCAGCCGTTCGAGCACCGCATTTTCCCACAGGCTCAACTCGCCTACTACGCCTTCCGCGTGTCGGTCTTCCGGTACTCTACCAGCCCCCGCACGGATCATGCCGCGCGGCCCCAGATGACCGATATCTTCGTCCAGAAGTGTCAGCTGCCCGGCGCTTGGGTGAAGCAGCCCAGAAAGCAACCCGCCGAGCGAAGCCTGACCATTGCCTGAAACGCCAACGATACCAAGGATTTCACCAGTATGGACGGTGAATGACACGTCATCCAGACGCAACTCACCGTCCTCTTCCACGCGCACATTTTTTGCAATCAAAACTGGCGCGCCAATCTTATGGTCATGGCGTACGGGCCGTTCCACTTTGCGGCCAACCATCAGTTCCGCCAGCTCTCCGGGGTTGGTTTCAGAGGTTTTGCGTTCTGCAACCATTTTGCCGCCGCGTAGCACTGCCACACGGTCAGAGGCAGCCATGACCTCATGCAGTTTGTGGCTGATGAAGATAAGCGAAAGACCCTCCTTCGTCATGTCGCGCAGGGTCTCGAACAGGCGCATCGCCTCGGGCCGGGCCAGAACGGCGGTAGGTTCATCCAGGATCAATATGCGCGCGTCGCGGTAGAGCGCTTTAAGAATTTCAACACGCTGGCGTTCTCCTACGGAAAGCGACCGAACCTTGGCCTCGGGGTTCACGGGCAGGCCAAACCGCTCTGCGATCTGCAACAGCTTTTCGCGCGCCTCACCACGAGCGGAACGCGCGCGAGTCAAGGGTTCGGAGCCAAGCATGACGTTTTCAAGAACGGTGAGGTTGCCCGCAAGCGTGAAGTGCTGGTGAACCATTCCCACACCCACCTCGATCGCTGCGCGTGGAAGGCCCGGAGGCAGTTCTTCGCCGAACACCCTGACAGTACCTGCGTCGGCTGCGTAGTGGCCAAACAGGATATTCATCAGCGTCGTCTTGCCTGCGCCGTTTTCACCCAGAAGCGCAAGGATTTCCCCCTCCGCCAGTGTCAGGGTCACATCATCATTTGCGGTAAGCGTTCCAAAACGCTTGGTGACGCCGTGAAGCTCCAGAACCTTGGTCATGTGGGTAGGCCTGCGATTGGGGACGGAAAGGAAAGTGCGGGCGCGCGGGTCTCGATAAGTGCACCGAGTTTTAGCAGTGCGAAATCGGCGCCGGTGGGACCAATCAGTTGTACACCGAGAGGAAGGTCATTTGCCATGCCAAAAGGCAGCGCCAGGGCTGGCAAGCCAGCAACATTGGCAAGCGCGGCGTTTGGGGCAAAAGCTTCCAGCCGCGCCATGTGTTCATCGGGGGAAGTGCCAGACAGATCCAAAGTGCCGACGACGGGTGGTGCAGACGATAGGACCGGCATCAGGATGGCATCGGCGGATTTGAAAAGCTTGCGGGAGCGATTTGTCAGGCGTGCCAGTTGTCGCGAGGCCGCAAAAAGCGCGGTGGCAGGTGTCGCACGACCCTCAGTAGCCAAGGCGGCTGCGAGCGGGGGGACCTGATCATCGGAGATTTTGAGTGCGGTCAGCCATTCAGCCAACGAAACAGCCAGTATGGTTCGGGCGATTTCATGAGCTTCAGCCCCAATCCGGTCGGGGGCACGAACATTATACACTTCACAGCCTGCGTCGCGCAGCGCGTCGGCAGCACCTTCTGCAGCTTTGCGCTGATCAGGTCCACAACGATCCGGCAATGCCACCGCGACACGGGGACGTTTTGGGAAGTGCACTGGGGCCATTGGCCGGACTACAGATTGAAGGGCGGTCTCCACGTCGCGAACCGAGCGCGCCAAGACCAGCTCAGATGCTATGCCCATCAGGTGATTGGCAAAATCAGGGCCTCCGGGCACCGCACCACGAGACGGCTTGAGCCCGGTCAAACCGCAACACGCAGCAGGTACTCTGATGGATCCGGCTGCATCCGTGGCATGAGCAATTGCAACGATACCGGCTGCAACCGCAGCCGCAGCGCCGCCAGATGAACCACCGGGTGTCAACGCGGGATTCCATGGATTTCGGGTCGCAGCCATGCCATCTGGTTCGCATGTCAGGGAAAGGCCGAATGCGGGTGTTGTAGTCAAGCCAAATGGGATCAAGCCGGTTTGGCGCAAATACTGTAACAGGCGACTGTCACTTTCAGGTTTACGCGCTTGTGCGCGGATTGCTGCGGATCCGGCCGCAGCGGGTAGTCCTTTTGCGAAACCACCGAGGTCTTTCACCAAAAACGGAACCCCATGAAACGGACCGCGTTGGTCAGATGGCAATGCGTCTGCTGCCCTCGCCGCGGCGAGAGCCATGTCTTCGTCCAGAAATGCCACGGCCCCCAAATCCGCCTGCGCATGGCAGGCAGAAAGACTTGCCTCCATCACGTCGACGGCATAGATCTGCCCTGCCGCAATGGCAGCTGCAAGAGCCGTAGCATCGGTCACGTCAAAGCCCGCGGGATCAGGAGGGCTCGCTTTCGTCGATCGGAACATCCCATTCGCCGGATTGGATCGCGGCCTGTTTGGCCTCCATGGCCGGGATGGCGTCAGCAGGCACTTCGTTGGCGACATAGATCAACTCATTGCCGCCATGGGCCATGAAGGAATATTCCGTGTAGTTGCGCCCCGTTGGATTACCGGCTTGAACGTCCGCTACGATGGCCTCGATAGTAGGACCGTAATTCCAGATCGCATTGGCAAAGACCGTACCAGGGTAGCGCGGTGTATAGTCGATAAGAGAACCAATGGCCTTCACGCCACGCGCTTGGGCGGCATCCGCGGTGCCAATGCGTTCGCCAAACAGGACATCCGCGCCCGCATCGATCTGGGCAATCGCAGCTTCTTGCGCGCGGGCCGGATCAAACCATGCTCCGATAAAGCCGTTGACGAAGGTGGCATCCGGGTTCACCTCGGTCACCCCCATTCGGAAGGCATTGATCAACAGGTTCACTTCAGGGATCGGATAACCGCCGACCGAACCAAAGACATTGCTTTCTGACATTTGGCCCGCAAGCATCCCGGCCAAATAGGCGGCTTCGTGGTTGCGGGTGCCGAAGACGCCGAAATTGTCCCCTTCCGGCCCACCGGAAGAGCCCATGAGGAAAGCGGTATCCGGGTAATCGCCCGCCACTTCGCGTGCTTCGCGTTCCACGGCGTAGGATTCGCCCCAAATGATTTGCGCACCACCTTCGGCATACTCGCGCATCGCGCGGGGATAGTCGGTCGGAGCCACACCTTCCGAAAACTCGTATTCGATCAGACCAGCGTCGGCGGCCTCCTGCATCGCCACGTGGATACGGCTGTTCCAGGCGTTTTCGACCGGAGACATATGTACGCCAGCGACTCGGGTCGCAGATTGTGCGTTCGCGCGGCGGACATAAGCCGGCAGGGCCAGCGTGGCCGCAGCGCCGACCATCAGTTGACGGCGGGTTGTGGTGAGTTTCATTGGTAGATCCTCTTCTGTTGGTGGCGATTGTTCTTGTTCTTAAGCTTCCTGAGTATTGGGCCTGGGAGCGTAATCTGCGGGATCCAGGGTCGTGGGGCGGCCGGGCAACGAAAGCGCGGCCATTCGGGGCTCTGTACGGGCCAACACCTTGCCGTTTTTGATCACGGCAAGGCGGGTGGGTTTCATGCGAACAGCTTCAATCGGATCACGCGCCTGCAGTACAACCATACTGGCAGGGCCGCCCTCGCGGATTGTCGGGTCGGGCAGGCCCATGGCTTTGGCGCCATTTTGGGTTACCGATGTGAATGCCCATTCCATCGCTTCTCGGGATGTCATCGGTACCGCGTGCACACCCATATGAGCCACTTCCAGCATGTCGGCGGACCCGAGCGAATACCACGGGTCCATTGTGCAATCCTGCCCGAAGGCAACGTTTACACCAGCCGCGCGCAGCTCTGGCACGCGGGTCAGACCTCGGCGGCGCGGATAGGTGTCCGAACGCCCTTGCAGCGTGATATTGATCAGAGGGTTGGGTACCACGTTCATACCGCTTTCTGCGATGAGCGGGATTAGCTTCGATGCATAGTAATTGTCATAAGAATGCATCGCAGTGACGTGGCTTGCAGTTACACGGCCCCCAAGCCCAAGGCGCGTGGTCTCAAAGGCCAACGTTTCTACGTGGCGAGACATCGGATCGTCGCTTTCATCGCAGTGCAGGTCCAGCATCAGGCCGCGGTCCGCCGCTATCTCGGCCAGTCTTGTGACCGATCGAGCCCCTTCCGACATCGTGCGTTCAAAATGCGGGATCCCGCCCACGACATCGACACCCATATCGAGCGCCTGGATCAGGTTTCTCTCTGCGTTTTCTGATCGGTAAAGGCCATCTTGCGGGAATGCCACCAGTTGCAGATCGATATAGGGGGCGACCTGTTTACGTACCTCCAAGAGCGCTTCAACACCCACCAACGGGGCGGATGAAACATCCACGTGCGAACGGATGGCGAGCAGCCCCTGCGACACGGCCAGATCGCAATACCGCATGGCCCGTTCAATCACGGCTTCGGGTGTCAGCAGGGGCTTCAATTCCCCCCAAAGCGCGATACCCTCCAAAAGTGTGCCCGAGACATTCATGCGCGGCAACCCTAGGCTCAGGGTCGCGTCCATATGGAAGTGCGGGTCCGTAAAAGGAGGGGAAACCAAGCGCCCAGCCGCCTGAATCTCTTCATGCGCCTCAGCCTTGATATCAGGCGCAATTTCCGCAACGCGGTCTGCCTTTATCGCGATATCCACCGGCCCGCTGCCATCCGGCAGGCTGGCCTGTCTGATGATTAAATCGAGCATCCAACTCCCCCAAATTTGACCGCATGGTAAAAAGTATTCTTCAAGAATGCTAATAGTTTTTGCGGCACTTCCGGACCCAGTGTTTCCGCTAGTCTCGGAGCGTGCTAATAACCAAGGCGTGTGTTGATCTTTCTTGGCAGCTGAAGCCGACATGACGATCAACTTTCGCTTTTGGGATTTTGCGTTGCAGAACTGCTAATTTTTGCAAAGGTCGGTTCACGCTGGGAATCTGTCTGTTTCAGCAAATTGCCGATCCGGAACCTTGATCCAGCGGATCCGCAGTTTTCCGGCAAGCAGAAAAAATCTTCGTAACAAAATCAAAGCACTGGGAGCCGCGATTTCGTAAACTTCGGCTTATAGTTTGCAAAACAACCTGCATAAGGGTGGCGAAGATCAATGCAGGCAAATGTCGTTGCATGTGAAACAAAGCGGGATTATAGTTTCGTATGCAACTAGATTCCTTCTTTCCCTATCGCCTCGCCGTGGCGTCCGAAGCGTTCTCACGAAAACTCACGGAAGTATACCAGCGCGAATTCGGGCTATCACGGGAGGAATGGCGCCTGCTTTTTCTACTTGCCAATGCCAAAAGCCTGACCTCTCTTGAGCTCTCGCAACGCACCACTCTGGATAAGGTTCAAGTCAGCCGGGCCGCGCAGAGGCTTGACGATAAAGGATTGATAACCAGAGCAATTTCCGAAGAAGATCGCCGGATAAGGGTTTATCATTGTACGCCGGAAGGCCATCGATGTTTCGAACAGTTGCTGCCACAAGTCGATGCTTGCGCGCAAGGGATGCTTAATTCCATGTCGGCTGAGGACCGTGCAGCTCTGGACCGAGGCGTGACTGCGCTGCTTAAGGCCGCGTCGGTTACATAGGTACATAAGCCAATCTGCGTAACTCAAGCCATCTGGAGAGCTGGCTGCCGACCGGCGTAGAAATCCGTGTAATCAGTGACGCGGAAGGGCATTGCCATCTCGGCCGAGTTGACGCCGTCGACCTAGAAGAGAAAGAGGTTTGCCAGTGTGTTTCTCTCAGGAGGCGTCGGGCTGGTATTCAGGTCGGGCGGCGTCAAATGCGGGCAGGGTAAATGCGCGTTCTTCGATCTCAAGTAACCGTTCGAATGGAGCCATATCGACGCCCCAGCGATGTGCATTGTAAAGCTGTGCGACAAGGCAGATATCGGCGAGGTCCGGCTTATCCCCAAAACTGAAGATGGTGTTAGCTGGCAAAAGCGCTTGGTAGGCATGGAAACCTTCGGTCATCCAATGCCGGAACCACTCGATCCCATCCTCAGCCGTAAGCCCGTACTGGGACTTCAGATGCGCAGTGACCCTAAGGTTGTTAACCGGATGAATGTCCATCGCGATGGTATGGGCCGCAGACTGTACCCGCGCACGCTCGAACGGGTCCTCCGGCAGGAACGGAGGTTCGGGTATGGTGGCGTCGAGATAATCGATGATCGCAAGCGATTGGGTGAGTACACGACCGTCCTCAAGGATCAGCGTAGGAACGCCCTTTCCGGGGTTCAGCGCGACATAGTCCGGCGCGCGCTGCTCTCCGGCAACAAGGTTGACCGGAACTGTTTCATAGGAAACACCCTTGAGATTCAGTGCGATCCGGACCCGGAAAGAGGTCGTCGAGCGCCAATAGCCGTATAGTTTCATGACTTCCTTGTTTTGTGGTCAGCCGTCTTGGATTTTGCCAAAGTTCGGTTCTCGTGCCAGAAAGTCTTCTGGCACGAGAAGCCTGTCAGGCAGACTTGTTGAGTTCTTTGGCATGCAGCCAATCGGCATGTTTCGGAGCTTTCTTGGTCTTCGACCACTCGTCCAACATAAGCCACTTCACTTCGTCCATGCGCTCCAGCAGCGCTACTTCTTCCGGGTCCGGGCAGGCCAGTTCGATACGATGGCCGGAAGGATCAAAGAAGTAGATAGAGTGGAAAATCGAATGGTCGGTCACGCCGAGTACTTCGACGCCATTAGCTTCCAGATGGTCCTTGAACTGAAGCAGCGTTTCACGATCCTTCACCTTGAAGGCGATGTGCTGCACCCAGATCGGAGTGTTGGGATCCCGGCCCATTTCCGGCTTCGTGGGCAGCTCGAAGAAGGCCAGAACATTCCCATTCCCGGCGTCCAAAAACAGATGCATGTAGGGGTCCGGCTCATGCGTCGATGGGACATGATCCTCGGCGATGGCCAGGATGAAGTCCATGTTCAGCATTTTTCCATACCAATCGACCGTCTCTTTTGCGTCTTTGCAGCGGTAAGCGACGTGATGGATCTTCTCGATTTTCATCGATTTTTCCTTTCCGAGGGTGCAGTTTTCAAGGCCAAGGCGACCTACGGCCGCCTCAGGCGGTTACATCAACCCCACCAGCCAGAGTGACAGTGAGGGTACAAGGATGAGCAGGGTCAGCCGCAGGATGTCCGCGATCCAGAATGGCAGCACGCCGCGAAAGATCGTTCCAAGTGAGACATCTTGCAACACGCCCTTCAGCACGAAGACATTCATACCGACCGGGGGTGTGATCAGGCTGATTTCAGTGGCCACAACAACGACGATGGCGAACCAGATCAGGGCGTTTTCGGGATCGAGCAGGAGTTCATTGGCAAACTCAAGCTCAAACATCAGTGGGTAAAAGACCGGCACTGTTAGCAAGATCATCGACAGGCTTTCAAGCACACAACCAAGCACCATGTAGGTCAGCATGATGAACACAATGACTGCCCAGACCGGCAATTCATTGTCGACAACAAAGCCTGATAGGGCATCCGGCAGTCCGGCGTAGTTTATGAAGTTGGTGAACAGCTCGGCACCGATGATCACAGCAAAGATCATGGCAGTAGCCCGGATCGAATCCAGCGTAGCTGCAAAAAAGCTGCGCCAGGTCATCGTCCTGAGGGCAATGGCGATCAGGATCGAAGCACCTGCACCCATTCCGGCCGCCTCAGTCGGTGTGAAGAACCCACCATAGATGCCAACCATGATGAAGAGAAAAAGGCCCAGCACACAGATCACGCCTATGACGTCAGCCCGACTCATGGGTTCGGTGTTTTCCTCCTCCGGAGCCAGAGATGGGTTCAACCGTACCGCAACCATGACCGCGCCAAGATAAAACAGCACACCAATGATACCTGGCACAATTCCCGCGATAAAAAGCTTGGCAATATTGGTTTCGGTCAACAGGCCGTAGATGATCAGGATCACCGACGGCGGGATCAAAATGCCTAGTGTTCCACCCGCGGCGATAGAGCCTGTCGCCAGCCGGTCATCATAGCCAAAACGACGCATTGAAGGCATGGCAACTTTTGACATCGTGGCAGCAGTGGCCAGGGACGAGCCGCACACCGCGGAGAAACCGCCGCAAGAAAAGACTGAAGCCATGGCAAGTCCGCCGCGCAGCCTGCCAAAAAGCCGATCGGCACCGGCGAACAGCCCGTGTGCCACGCCTGAACCGGCCAACACATTGCCCATGAAGATGAACAGAGGGATGACCGAAAGGGAGTAAGACAAAGAAGTGTCAAAGGCCACTTGCCCTGTCATAGCCCAGGCAGGCTCCCAACCACGCATATAGGCAAACCCAAAGCCGCCTACAGCCGCCATTGCGAACGCGATGGGCACGCGCAGTAGAATAAGTCCCAGAAGGATCGCAAAGCCGATCAGAGATTCAATCATGGGGCGCCCTCTAGGTGATCTTGATCGGTGTCGTGTTCGATGGGGGGTTGTAATCCGCGCAGGAATGCGATGAACGCCGAAACCATGCAGGAGACCCCAGCCAGATAGCCGAATGGTGCCAGTGGAATCTCAAGCGCGTTGGTCACCGCGCCGTCATGTGCGGCCTTGGCCGCATGGGTGAAAAGCCGCCAAGAAAAGGTGGCTAACAGGGCTGCAGAGAACAGGCCTGCAAACGCGGACAAAAGACGTTGCGTCTTGCGTCCCAGCGCCAGATTCAGCAGGTCGACCTCGACATGTTCACGGCGCTCTGTCGTCAGTGGCAAGGCAAGGAAAACGAGCGCTGCCAGCAGTATTTCAGTGAGTTCAAAGGCGCCGGAAAGCGGTGCGTTGAACAGGTAACGCCCAACCACATCCACACAGGTGATGAGGACGAGGCTGAACAGGATCAGTGCGGCCCCGACACCCAGAGATCTGTCGAGCAGCAGCCCGATGTCCAGCCCCTCATCAGGGGGCTGGTCGGGGAAACGATGGCGAAGCCGCTCCATGGATCAGAAGTCCACGCCAGCTTGCTTGCGCATTTCTTCCAGTGCCGCCGCGCCGTCGTAGCCGTCCGCCGAGATGGCTTCGGACCACGCTGTTTCGGCATCTGCTGCCTGGGATTTGATCGCGTCAACGACTTCGGCTGGCGCTTCGTAGATTTCGATCCCGGCCTTTTCGGCCGCGGCGCTGCCTTTCTCGTCTGCACCAACCCAAGCTTCGCCAACCAGTGCAGCAAAGGCTTCACCGGAAATCGCCTCAATGGCCGCCTGATCCTCTTCAGAGATCTCGTTCCATTTGTCTTCGTTCATGACCATGAACCAAGTGGTGTTGTAGATGCCGCCGGGGACTTGCATCGTGTACTTGACGTCTTCGGTCAGCTTGAACGCAGCCAGAGCATCGTAGGGGAACGTCACACCGTCGATTACTCCGCGCGAGAGCTTTTCATACACCTCACCGGAAGACATGAAGAGCGTTGTGGAGCCGAGACCGGACATCAGATCCGAGATATAGCCGCCGGGCACGCGGATTTTCAGGCCTGCGAAATCGTCCGTTGTCTCGATCTTGCGGACGTTGTTGTGCAGCATACCGGGGCCATGCACGAATAGCCCGAGAAGCTTGGTGCCCTCATGTTCTTTTTGCGCCTCCAGCGGGCCGGAATAGACATTCCAGAATGCTTTGGAACCGGCAACGGCATCGTCACCAATGAACGAGAACTGACCGATCCGAGAGCGGGTGAACCGGTCATCTGTGGTAAAGGAATGCAAGCCATAGGTGATGTCAGCGATACCTTCGGCAGCCATGTCGTAATGTGCCGGGGGTGGGCCCATGGGCTTTGCAAGCACACGTACAGTCACGCGGCCATCGGTGACTTCCTCCACCTGCTTGGCCCAGGGTTTGATTGCTTCAACTACGATCGGATGGCGCGGCGGCAGCCAGCTCGAAAGCGCCAGTTTGGTCTCTGCCACAGTAGTCGTTGCGATAGACATTGCAGCGGTTGCAATGCCGGCGAGCAGCAGGCTGTTGCCCTTCAGTTTGATATTCATGATATCCTCCCTTGGATTATGTGATGTCGGCGGCATTGAGCGCCTGGCTCAGGACGTTCCGGTCGCCGATGTGGTTGGCCAGGATCAGAATTAACCTCGCGTTGATTGTATCGCTCTCGGCCTTGGTCTTGCCCTCATGCGTTGCCAGCAGGTCGGCGTAGAAATCGTCGGTTCCGTCGATATTCGGTGTCAGGGTCAGATCGCTCATTGGCTTACTTCCTTACCGGCCGCACGGCGCAAGGCGGTGCGCATCAGGGTTTCGTTGTATTCCGCTCGGCGGGCAGCGACATGCTGATCTGGGCGGATTAGGTAGACCGCCGAATTGGCTTCGCCGAGATAGCGTTTCCTGAGCTGACCGGTCGGATCGTCGCGGGTTGAAAGAGCCAGGCGGCGTGCCGTAATCCCGTCCTCTTCCAGAATTTCAGGTGCTTCTGCATCGATTGTCAAAAGAATGAACTCATCACCCAGCTTCGACAACAGGTATTCATCGCTCAGCGGTGCATCGGGGCAGGGGGCACCGGGCTGCGTCCTTTCGGGACCGCCTGCCAGCGCGTCGGCGGAATTGAGTCCCGATCCACTGTACACGCATGGAACCGAGAGCCGACCCGAGTTGACCATCGGTCGTGCGAACTCATACGTTCCGCTCAGGCTGAGCACAGCATCGCGGAAGATCCGGCTGGTTTCTGATTTCGGCGTGATGAAATCGGTGGACCGTGTAGAGTTCATGATGTTTTCGTCCGCGCCATGAACCCGTTCGGCATCGTAGGTGTCAAGCAGGCTTTGAGGCGCTTTGCCTTGAATTACCAGACCTAGTTTCCAGCCAAGATTGTCCACGTCCTGCATGCCGGAATTGGCACCACGCGCACCAAAGGGCGAGACTTGGTGCGCCGCATCACCAGCAAAAAACACCCGCCCCGAGCGGAAACTGTCCATCCGCTTGCACTGGAAGGTGTAGATAGAGGACCAGACCATTTCGTAGTCCACATCCCCCAGCATTGCGTCCAATCGGCGACGGATATTCTCTTCCTTAAGTTCTTCTTTGCGGTCAACATCCCAGCCGATCTGGAAGTCGATCCGCCAGACATCATCAGGTTGCTTGTGCAACAAAGCTGAGGCGCCGGAGCCGTGGGTCGGTTCAAACCAGAACCAGCGCTCAGTAGGGAAATTCAGATCGCCTTTCAATTTGATATCAGCAATCAGGAAGCTGTCCTGAAAGACTCGACCGCTGAAATCGAGACCAAGCATCCCGCGCAGTGGTGAATTGGCGCCGTCGCAACCAATAAGCCAGTCCGCTTCAAGCGTGTAAGGTCCATCCGGTGTCATCACCTTCAGGGTGACGTGATCGTCGTGTACTTCAACGCTGTCCACACGGTTCTTGCCACGCAACTGGATCGGGGCACCCTTGTCCTGCAGCTCGCGCAGGCGATCGATCATGTATTGCTCGAAATATGGCTGTTGTAGATTGATGAAGGCGGGGTATTTATGCCCGTCTTCCGGCAACAGGTTAAATTCGAATACCTTGTCATCGCGATGGAATACCTTACCGAGATTCCAGACAACGCCTTTTTCGAGCATCGGTTCGCCGCAGCCATAGCGGTCGGCCACTTCCAGACAGCGCTTTGCGAAACAAATCGCCCGACTGCCCATGCCGATGCCCTCATGATCATCAAGCACAACCACCGGAATACCCTGGCGGCCGAGGTCCAGGGCTGTGGCGACTCCGATCGGCCCGCCGCCCATGACCACAACCGGGTGACGCACCGGTGCGTCAATATCCTGATCGGGCGACTTCTCGTATGGATAGCTCTTGTAGGCGAGCGTGTAACGGTCATCAAACATTGGAAAATCCCCTCCCTTCAGGCTTTCAGCCTTGCAGTTGCTCCCACATTTCCAGATCCCGCTGCGCCGTCCAGATACGTGGTGTGTCGATGCCGCGGGCTTCGTCATAGGCGCGCGCAACATTGAACGGCAGGCAGTGTTCGTAGATCGCGTAGTCAGTGAATTTCGGGTCGCACGCGTCGCGTACAGCGTCCCAGGCATCTTTCAGGGTGCCGCCGCTAGCGGCGACACGAGCAGCCGGGCGATAGGTGCTTTCGACAAAACCCCGGGTGGACTCGATTGCTGCTTCAACCATGTCTTTTCCGAGCAGAGCATCACCGCGTCCGGGGGCGATAGCATCGACGTCAAATGCGGCGATATTGTCCAGAGTGCCGCCCCAATCGTTGAAATGGCCGTCGCCGCAATAGCAGGCCGAGTGGTACTCGACGATGTCACCGGTAAACATGACGTTCTGGTCGGGGACGTGAATGACGATGTCACCGGCAGTATGAGCGCGACCAAGATGCATAAGATCGACGCGTCGACTTCCAAGGTAGACGCTCATGCGATCCTTGAAGGTCGTGGTGGGCCAGGTCAGTCCGGGAATGCTCTCATGGCCTTCGAACAGACGTGGAAAACGCTGAAACTCACTGTCCCAATCTTCCTGACCGCGTTCGACAACCTGCGCTCGGGTTGTTTCGGACATGAGAACCTGATCTGCGCCATATGCTGAAGCGCCCAGAACACGAACCGCGTGATAGTGAGTTAGCGCCAGATGTGTGATCGGTTTGTCGGTAACTTCTCTGACCTTCTCAATCACCTTGCCAGCCAGACGTGGTGTGGCCTGCGCCTCGACAATCATGACACTATCATCGCCGATGATCACGCCGGAATTGGGATCACCTTCAGCAGTAAAGGCCCAAAGCCCTTCACCCACTTCGGTGAAGCTAATCGTCTTCTCACCCAAATCTCCCTGAGATGCGAATGCCTTAGCCATTGTGTTCTCCCGAAGTATGTCGCTCGCGTGACTCGTTTTGTTTCATTTGCAACGAATATCGTTACAAATGAAACTAAAGTCAATGCCGTTTCGTTTGGAGTTACGTGTTTGAACTATTGTTGCTGAGTGCGTTCGAAGACTTTTTGCGAAGTTGCCGGCGTAGAAAAATGTTGTCCATTCCCGCAATTTTTTCAGCCAATCATGCCGACCGCCGTAAAGAACTGCTGTTCAAATAAGCGTCTGATGGACCCAATGTGGTGGTTCAAGGCTTAGCGCTGACGGCGATCATGGTTGAGAAGCTTCTGAAACAGAAACGACATCGGCGACTCCACATTTTTACGCCATGTGAGCCGGAGACTGTCTCAGTGAGTCACAAGTTTCCGCCCACCATCATCCAGTACCCAGCATTTGGTGCCTTCGAACACGGCGGTGGTTAGGGCGTGGCCATAGCCTGCACCTGTATCCAGATTGATACGGTTTCCATGATGTTCAGGTGCCGCGACGTGGCTGTGGCCGTGGACAACTAGCCATGGATATGGGTTTTTATGGTTCAGGAATTCCTCACGAATCCATATCAGATCGTCGTGGTCTTGCTGATCCAGTTTCACTCCTGGTCGAATACCTGCATGCACGAACAGCAATGCTCCGTCCTGATGGAACGGCTTTAGCCCGTTCAGAAAATCGATATGAGCCTGAGGGACGGCCTCTTTGGCTTTGGCGTGAACTTGATAGATTCTGTCCACGTTGGTGGCTTCAACCCCATAGGACTGCAGCGTTTCGATCCCGCCGATCCGAGGATGAAGCCAGTGATACCCGACCAGCAGGCGCGCATCATTGCGCGGATAGTCCTCCAGAAACATTGCGCACATCTGGTCATGATTGCCACGTAGAAAGACCCAGTTCTTACCGTCGGCGTTCCCTCGGACCAGCAGATCCAAAACCCCGCAACTTTGCGCACCCCTGTCCGTATAATCGCCAAGAAACACTATCTTGGCGTCTGGTCCTCCATCCCGTTCGATCCGGTCCAGTGCGTCTTCAAGCATCCCCAGTTGGCCATGGATATCGCCAATTACATAAACCGGATCTGACATGAGTGTTCCTTGTAGTCGTCTTCAGGCGGTAGTTGATTTGGGATCAGCCCACCCAGTCAATGCTAATGTCTTCGCGAAAAGCAAACCGTACCAGATGCGCTTCGATGACTTCCTGCGAGCGGTTCAGATCTCCGCGAGGGCCGGTCTTAGCCGTCAGCGAAAGGCTGGTTTCACCTGCGACCAAGGTCAGCCGATTTCCGCCCGGAAATTCCACGCTGCCGTGGGTGTCGTCGAAAGCCACCTGGGCCTTGTGGGACCAGTGCTTGCACAATTGCTGCAGGTACTTGCTGGCCGCTTTCGTTTTGGCAACACCCGAAACGCTTTGGTCAGGTAGCAACGCCAAGGCTTCATCGGCGGCCCGGCGCACCGCCTGCGCAAACAAAGTTACGTCGATGTTTGTGGCCAGGAAGGTCGCCCCCAGATCCAGACATTTACGCTGCATGGCCGGATCAAGTGTCAGTATCCCGGCAAATTTGCCTCCCGCGACGACTCGCGTTATCGCGTCCAACACAGCCTCTACCACTTCTGTATGACCAGCATCACCAATATGGCCCATGTCAGCGGCCAGATCGGAGGGACCGAGAAAGACCCCATCAACGTCAGAGGCAAGAATATCATCTAGTGCCTCTAACCCGGCGCGGTTTTCCACCTGAACAAGCAGGCAGATTTGTTCATCCGCCGTTTTCAGATAGTCCGGGATCGCCGCAAATCGCGAGGCCTTTGCCAACGCCGATCCCACGCCCCGAACCCCGTAGGGTGGGTATCGCACAGCCCGCACCAAATCCCGCGCCTGATCTCCGCTTTCGACCATCGGAACCAGAATATTCTGAACGCCGGCATCGAGGTATTGCTTGATCATCCAGGTTTCACCGATCGGCAAACGTGCGACCGGTTGGCTGCCGCTTCCTTCGATGACCCGCACCTGTTCCAGGATTGAGCGAAGATCGTTTGGGGCGTGTTCCCCGTCAACAAGCAACCAGTCGAAATGGGACGTTGCCGCGATTTCGGCGGCATAGGTGTCGGCCATTCCAATCCAGCAGCCGATCTGCGGCTGACCAGCCTGCAGCGCGGCCTTGAAAGCGTTTAGTGGCGCAGGCATCCTGGCCTCCTTTAGGCAAAGCTGATATCGACTGAGCCAAATGGCCCGAAATCAGCATGAATTTCGGTGCTCGGTGCGCATTCGACAGGTCGAATAAAGCTACCGGACAAGACCACCTGGCCCGGTTCTATGCTCTGGTCGTACTGCGCCATGCGACGGGCCAGCCAGACGACGCTTTCGACCGGGTCGTTCAGAACACCCGCGCCCAGACCGGTTTCCTCGATCTCACCATTGCGGAACGTCAGTGCCCCAACCCAACGCAAATCAAATGCTTCTATCGCGTGACGCTCAGGGCCCAACACGATGCCCGCATTGGCGGCGTTGTCGCTTATTGTGTCATAGACGGTACGTGTTTGTCCGGTCGCGAGGTCGACACGCTGAATACGCGTGTCGAGGATTTCAATCGAAGGCGCGACGTAATCCGTGGCGGCAATGATGTCGTCACGGGTTACGTTCTTTCCGCCTACCGCAGATTTCATGACAAAAGCAATCTCAACCTCGATCCGGGGCTGGATAAACCGGCCCGCAGGAACGGTTCCGCCGTGATCGAACTTCATATCATCGAACAAAATTCCGCTGTCGGGGATGTCGATGTTCAGCGCATATTGCATCGCTTTCGAGGTCAACCCGATTTTCCAGCCGATCACCTTGTGCCCTTCGGCCAATTTTTTTCGATAAATGGCGTTCTGGATCTCATAGGCGTCGCTCATCCCCATTTCGGGATGGCGCAGTGTCAGAAGGCCAATCTGTTCGTGCGAACATTCAGCCTGCAACAAGTCGGCTGCGGCACGGGCATGATCTTCGGGGGTCATACCTGTTCGTCCTCGACTGTGTTGCGCAGCGTTCCAATGCCCTCGACTGAGATTTCCACTACGTCACCCGGTTCCAGGTATTTTGGTGGATCAAACCGCGCACCCGCACCCGTCGGGGTGCCGGTGACGATGATGTCACCGGGCAGAAGCGTCATGAAGGTCGAAATATATTCGATCTCGCGCCTTATCGGGAACATCATGCGATTCAGCGTATCGTCCTGGCGCAACTCACCATTCACATGGGTCTGAATTCGGGCATCGTCTAACTGGGCCGCGTCGGTGAATGGCACTAGCCACGGACCGATGGCACCGGAATTGTCCCAGTTCTTTCCCTGTGTGACGTTGAACTTGGCATGGCGGACCCAGTCGCGGATTGTGCCTTCGTTACACAAGGTCAGGGCTGCGATGTGGTCATAGGCATCTTCCTGCGAAATTCGCCGACCGGATTTGCCAATCACGATAACGATCTCGCCCTCGTAATCCAGCGTGTGGTTTTCCGGCGGGCGGATCAGCGGGCGGTCGTGCCCGGTGAAACCGCTGGCAAAGCGCGGAAACAACGACATGTATTTCGGCTGTTCGCTGCCGTCTTTGTATTCTGCGTTGCGGTCGGGAAAGTTCACTCCGACGCAGAGGATGCGGCGGACATCCGGCATCACCATTTCGTAAGTGAATTCCTTGTGGGTCACTTCGCGGCCTGCTGCGGCCTTGGTCAACTGTTCAAACCCGCCCGCGGCGATCACCTCGTAAAGGCTAGCCTGATCGGGAAAGGCGTCGTTCAGCGCAATTGCACCGTCCTTGGTGATTGCGCCGAAAAATGTTGCTCCGTTTGCGGTGAAAGTTGCAAAGCGCATCAGGCCTCCTCGGCGGCGTCAATGCCACCCATGCACAAATATTTGAGTTCCATGAAGTCATCCAGCCCATGGCGCGACCCCTCGCGCCCCAGACCTGACATCTTAACGCCTCCAAAGGGCGCTTCGGCAGTTGAGATCAGGCCGGTGTTGATCCCGACCATGCCATATTCCAATGCCTCAGATACGCGCCAGACACGGGCCATGTCGCGCGAATAGAAATACGAGGCGAGGCCGAAATCGGTATCGTTGGCTGCTGCGATAACTTGGCTTTCTCTGTCGAATTTGAACAAAGGCGCGACTGGGCCGAAGGTTTCCTCGGTCGCCACCGCCATGTCTGCGGTCACGCCAGTCAGGATGGTTGGCTCGAAGAATGTGCCGCCAAGGGCGCGCGGTTTGCCGCCCAGTGTGACTGTTGCACCCTTGTCGGTCGCGTCTTTGATATGCTCAGACACTTTCGCGATTGCGGCCTGATCGATTAGTGGGCCAAAGACGGTGCCTTCGTCAAAGCCGTTTCCAGTCGGCAGTTTTGCGAGCTTAGCGGCCAGTTTTTCGGCGAACGCGTCGTAGACCCCAGACTGGACATAGATGCGGTTGGCACAGACGCAGGTCTGGCCGTTGTTTCGAAACTTGGCGATCACCGCCCCTTCGACTGCCGCGTCCAAATCTGCGTCGTCAAACACGATGAACGGCGCGTTGCCGCCCAATTCCAAACCTAGTTTCTTGATCGTAGGTGCGCATTGCGCATAAAGCATCGCGCCGATTTCGGTGGACCCGGTAAAGGTCAGTTTCTGCACGATTTTGCTCGAGGTCATCTCACCTCCGATGGCGCGCGCTGATCCAGTGATGACCGAGAACAATCCCGCAGGCAACCCGGCTCGCTCGGCCAGAACTGCCAGCGCGATAGCCGAGAACGGCGTCTGGCTGGCAGGTTTGAGCACCATGGAACAGCCTGCCGCCAGTGCCGGTCCCGCCTTTCGCGTGATCATGGCATTGGGGAAATTCCACGGCGTGATCGCGGCAACAACCCCGATCGGTTGTTTGATTGTGATGATCCGCTTGTCCGGCGCGTGGCCGGGGGTGACGTCGCCATAGGCGCGGCGGGCCTCTTCAGCGAACCATTCGATGAAGCTGGCGCCATAAGCGATTTCACCCTTGGCCTCAGCCAACGGCTTGCCCTGCTCTGCGGTCAGGATAGCGCCAAGATCATCCTGGTTTTCGATCATCAGCTCATACCAGCGGCGCAGGATTTGGCTGCGGTCCTTCGCTGTGCGATTGGCCCAGCCCTTCTGTGCACGGTGCGCTTCGGCGATTGCTTCGGACGTTTCGGCCGCCCCAAGATTGGGGACTCGTCCGATTAGATCACCAGTTGCCGGGTTGGTCACTTCCAAGGTGGTGGATACTTCAGTGGCACCGACCCACTTGGAGCCAACCCGCGCCGCTTCGATAAGCAACGTGGGGTCGTTGAGACGTAAGTCTGTCATTTGCAGGATTCCCGTGTCTCGGCCTCAGACCGAAAAGCTGATATTTGCCTGACCCGTTCCGGAACTACCGAAATACGGGGTGTAGATGTCGATCTCGCCTTTGTAACTGCCCCATCCCAACGCACCGAACAGCAGCGCAGTGTCGTTCATCGCACACTCGCCCGTACATTTCTTGGCGTAGTCAGGCAAAAGGTCCAAGAATTCTTCGAACCGGCCCTGTTCCCACAATTCGAGAACGCGCATATCCATCTGGCGATTGAACTCGCCATTCACTGCGTTCAGACCCTCGACCGAGCGCTCATTCGGCGTGAAGTCATGACTTAGAGACCCGGAGGCCAGAATAGAAACATTGCGGTCCGAGCGCCGAATGCCTTCTGCGATGGCTTCGCCCCAAACGCGGTTCTCGGCGATGGATGAGAACTGGTTGACCGCAACCGGCAGTACCCGGGCATTCACACCGTCATTGATGAAATGCATTGGCAAAAGGGTACCGTATTCCATGCCCATGTCGGGATGCGAATGACCCAATGCCCGTTCCCCACGTTCTCTCAGAACGTCGAGGATAGTTTCACCAAGATCGTGATCACCGCGATAGTCGAACTCCATATCCGCCAGCATGTGCGGCAGTTCATGGCTAATAAAACGGCCCTTGTGGCGCTCTTTTGTGTTCAGGTGAAAACCCTGATTGGTGATCCAATGCGTATCGAAGATGATGAAGGTGTCGACCTCGCGGTCAATCGCGTCCTGACGCAGACGTGCGTAACCATCTATCGCAGGTTGCCGGATACCTTTGTATTTCGGCATCGTGTGGGACATCCAGATGCTGGGCACATGTGTGATCTTAGCAGCCTGTACAATCTTTCCCATGACAGTTCCTCCTCATATAAGGTGGCGTCTGACCGCTTTGTAAGGGAGAGCGGACGACCAGACGTCGTTTGGTCCGACTCTCAAAGAGTTTTTGGACCATAGATGTGCGCGCGTATCCTAACTTTTTACGAGCGGCACCTTGTCCAGACGTCGCTCGGAAGGCGTTACTTTCCCAACTGCATAATCTTGTGCTGACCAGTGGCAAAGCCCACGTGTTTCTGCTCCATATAGAAGTCAAAGCTCCAATCACCGCCGTCGCGACCGATACCCGACGCCTTTACCCCGCCAAAGGGCGTGGGCAGGTGGCGAACATTTTCCGAGTTCACCCAGATCATCCCAGCTTCCAACTTATCGGTAAAGCGCAGGGCACGTGTAAGGTCGTTGGTCCAGACATAGCCGGTTAACCCATAGGGCGTGTCATTGGCGATCTGCAGCGCTTCTTCTTCGGTCGAGAATGGAATGGAAGTTAGCACAGGGCCAAATATTTCCTCACGCGCGATGCGCATGTCGTTATTGGCATTTGTAAACAATGTCGGGCGTACGAAATACCCGTCGTCACCAACCTTGACGCCACCGGCCGCGACGGTGGCGCCATCCTCTTTTGCGATGTCAAAGTATGAGGTCACCTTGTTGTAATGCTCCTCAGTGACCAGCGGGCCGATCTCGGTCGCAGGGTCCAGGGGGTGCCCGACTTTGATGTTGTTCACACGCTCGACCAGTTTGGCCTCGAACTCTTCCTTGATAGTGTCCTGCACCAGCAGCCGCGAGGACGAGGTGCAGCGCTCACCGTTGATCGAGTAGATCATGAAAATCACCGCATCCAGAGCCCGGTCCAGATCGGCGTCATCAAACACGATAACGGGGTTCTTACCGCCAAGTTCCAGGTGCATCCGCTTTAGCGTATCGGCACCCTGCTTTGTGATGATGCTGCCTGTCCGGCTTTCTCCGACAAAAGCGATGGCTTTGATCAAGGGGTGCTCTGTCAGCGCCTTGCCGGCATCAGGGCCAAACCCGTTCACAGTATTCAGCACGCCCTTGGGCAGCCCTGCCTCTTCAGCAATTTCCACCAACAGACGGGCAGACAAAGGAGAGTCTTCGGCTGGTTTGTGGACCACGGAGCAGCCCGCAGCCAGAGCGGGCGCGATTTTCCAAGTCGACAGCATGAAAGGTGTGTTCCACGGAGTGATCACACCAACCGGGCCGATAGGTACACGGGTGGTGATATTCATCAACGTCGGCGATTTCAGGTGCTGCCCGTCGCGAGCCTGCACGACCTGATCCGCAAAGTAGCGAAAATTCTCGGCTCCGCGCAGCGCGGCCTTGGACATGAACCGTAATGTTTGGCCCGTATCCCAACATTCACACAGCGCAATTTCTTCGGCCCGGGCTTCGATCGCATCGGCAACGTTCAACAGGATCCGGCGGCGTTCGGTGGCGGGCATGTCGCGCCATTCAGTAAAGGCAGCATGGGCCGCTTTGACCGCTGCGTCGATATCGTCGGACGTACCGTGCGCAACGTCGCAGATCACCGATTTATCCACGGGAGAGGAGGATTGGAAAACACCCGCTGCGCCATCCCGGTCTTCGCCTGCGATACGGTTCTTGATGCCTGTTTCTTTGAACCGGGCCAGAAAGCCTGCCAGTTTCTCAATATTCGTATCCAGTACGCTCATGCGTCAGGTCTCCTGCTTTGTCGCAGCCAAATGATTCCGGATTGTGCCGGTCTTGGGCGAAAGGTCTGGGTCGATGTCACGCATCTCTAGTGAAAGCGCGATAGAGTGTTTCGAGAAGGCCTGTTCCAGATACGCCTCAACCGCGTCAAAGATACGCTGTGTGGCGTCCTTCTTAACGTCGTCAGGACGGCCAGCGCGCAGGCGGATTGAGATGTCCACAAAGCCATGCTTGGGATCTCCATCCGCAATGGCAAAATAGTCAACACGCGTGGCGCGGACGCGAATTCCCGGCATTGGAAAAGCCTCAATCCCCGCAGCGGTGTCTCGTATGCATTCGCACAAGCCACCGATGTCGACCCGATCGTCCAGATTGCCGGAGTATTCGACGTGGAAGTGTGGCATGACCTCTCCTTTACTACTTAACATGTTTAGTAAATTTTATCGCGACCGTCAAGAACTTGCTTTGTTAATCTTTGCAATTCCTGAAATGGCGTTCTAGAAGGCTGGAATGAACCGACAAAGCCATACCACGAGAACCTCTCGCGCTCTTCCGATCGCCCTGCTGCGCGCACGCGAAACCGTTATGGCCCCAATTCGGGATATGCTGCAGGGTATACAGCTGACTGAGCAAAAGTGGCGTATCCTTCGTGTTCTGGACGAAATGGGCGAAGTGGAACAAAGCACTATTGCAAATGAGGCCTGCCTTTTGCTTCCCAGCCTGACGCGAATTCTACGCACGATGGAGACTGATGGGCAGATATCCCGCCGTCAGGGCAGCACGGATAAGCGCCGCACCATGGTGAAGATCACCGATGAGGGGCGTCAAATTCTTGAAGAGAACCTTGCGACCTCGCTGGCGATTCACAATACGATCGAGGCGCAAATGGGGCAGGAAAAAATCGACAACCTACTGGATCTACTTGAGGAATTGCAGGCCGTAAAGGTTTGACCCCGACCTTGAAGACCGGGGCCAGCGTGATCACTACAGTCTCGCTAGTCCTGTATCCAGGGCTGACAGGATCTTGGCTACGTCATCAGACGTGATGACCAGCGGCGGAGACAATATGATGTTGTTTCCAGATACACGGACCATAACGCCATCTTCATAAGTTGCTTTTTGAACCTGCAGCGGAAGATGTTTGGCAATTGGCGCCTTGGTCGCACGGTCCGAAACCAGCTCGAGCGCACACATCAGGCCTTCACCCCCTCGCACGTCACCGACTACGTCGTATTTGTCGGCCAGTTTTTTCAACCCGGCAAACAACTCATCCCCCCGTGCAGCTGCGTTTTCCCAAACTCGCAGGCGGTTGATCTCGGCAAGCGTGGCCAAGGCTGCGGCCGCGCCAACCGGGTGCCCGGAATAGGTGTAGCCCTGATCGACAGAAGCTCTGCCGGTAGTGTCGCTTTCGAACACCTCCGCAACCGCGCCTGAGATCATTGCCGCGCCGAATGGGAAATAGCCGTTTGTGATGGCTTTGGCCGTTGTCATGATATCGGGCTGCACCCCCCAATGTCTCGCGCCACTTTCGCTGCCTGTACGCCCAAAGGCAGTAATGATTTCGTCCGAAATCAGCAGAATTCCGTGCTTTGAGCAGACCTCACGCACCATGGGCATAAAGCTCTTGTGCGGCGGGATCACTCCGCCTGCGCCCAAGATTGGCTCCATAATAAATGCGGCGACGGTGTTTGCACCCTGGAATGCGATTTCGGCCTCCAGCGCTTTTACGCAAAGTTGCGCAAGACGCTCGGGGTCCGTCTCATCGAACGGGTTGCGATAGGTCCAGGGCGCGGGCACGTGGAAACAGCCCGGCATCATCGGCTCATAAGCCGCACGGAACTTCTGATTGCCATTGACCGAGGCAGCCGCGAAGTGGGTGCCGTGATAGCCCTGTTTCAGGCTGATGAACTTGGTACGGCCGGCCTCGCCTCGAACTTTGTGAAACTGACGTGCAAGTTTCAGCGCGATCTCAACCGAATCCGATCCACCCGAAGTAAAGAATGCACGGGTCAATCCGTCAGGCGCAAAGAACTGCGCCAACTCATAAGACAATTCGATCGCCTTGTCGTTGCTGGTGCCGCGAAAGGTTGAATAATAGGGTAGCGCGTTCAGTTGATCGGTGATGGCCTGCTTTACCGGATCACAGGAATAGCCCAGATTGACGTTCCATAAGCCACCCACTGCATCCAGCGCCTTGTGACCATCTACATCAATGATGCTGACCCCTTCACCTCCGGTCAGAATGGTCGGCGGGTTTTTCTGGCTGTCGGCCGGGTGCGCCATTGGTTGCCAGAAATGTCGGGCGTTGTTTTCCTTCAGAAAGTTGGAGTCTTTCATGTAACGTGTCTCCGGAGATTTAGTCCGCCCGTCAATCATGGGTGGAATTCGGTTGGAAAATTTTCGGGCATCTGGCCGCCAAAGTTTGCGGTCAGTTCTTTCGAAAGGGTGTGGAGTGAGGTCAAAATCAGCGGCTGTCGCGCGCGGGTTGCACGAATTTCGGGAACGGCAATCGCAATGGTTCCAATCGCGATCTGATCAATACCGAAGATAGGCGCCGCATATCCGAAGACACCATCTTCAAAGCTGCCATTACTATTGGCCCAGCCCGCCCGGCCGATTTGTGCAACCCGGTCACGAATAATCTTTGGGTCCGTCATTGTTGCTTCGGTAAATCGGGTGAGTGTGTCGGATTCCAAGCGTTCCAGAAGGAAAGCGGGACCGAAGCTCAGCATACATAATCCCGAAGCAGTCGCGTTCACCGGAATAATTTCGCTAGGGTCCAGACTTACGCGAACGCTGTGCTGCGTGGTTTCGACCACCAGCGCAGTTTGCAGAGTGTCTTTTTCAAGCAGCGTAAGGTGCAGGCTTTCGCCAACCTCATGCATCGCGGCCTGCATTTTCTGGCGTGCACCATCAAGGCCAGGCTTGGCAATCTCGCGCAGGGCGGCCAACCGAAGAGCAGCTGGTCCGATGGCATATGATTTCGTCTGCGGATTCTGCTCAATTAGGCCGAACTCTTCCAGTGCTCGTAAGTGGCGGAGGGCGGTTGCCTTGTTCAATCCAGCCAGGCGCGCAATGTGACTCAGCCCGATTTCCGGCTGAGAGCTTGAAAAGTACTCTAGCATTTTCAAGGCATTAAGTGCGGTGCCCATGTGTTTTGCCTCCTCCCGGTCAGGTTATACTTGACAGAATTAACTTAACAACGCAACATTATTATTGTTAACGCGGTTCATTTATTGAACCACTAACGGGAGGTGTCAATGAAGAAATTTCTAGCAACCGCCGCATTTGTAGCGTCAGCAACCGCTGCACTGGCAGAGTATCCAGAGAAACCGGTAACTTTCGTGGTTCCATGGCCTCCGGGCGATCTTGAAGACGTGCTGACGCGAATGATCGCGGACGAATTTCAAGCCATGTACGACGTCCCGGCTGCGGTCGTGAACAAGCCCGGCGGCGGCGGCGGTCCGTTCCCAGGTGCAGTCGAAGTCGCCACCGCGCCAGCAGACGGATACACTATTGGTTCTTTCGTCATTGGCGTTCCCGTCATTGGACCGGAAATCGGTATCCCTGAACTGAACCCGAACCCGTTTGATCCGATCGGTATTTTTCTGACTTACCCATTCGTAATCGCATCCAGCAAGGATGCGCCGTTCTCGAACTGGGAAGAACTGGCAGAACACGGCAAGGATAACGATTTGGCGCTTGGTCACTTCGGCTCGGTCTTGCCGCCCACGCAGGTCACCTTTGCTGCTGCTGTAAGCAGCGGATTTGATTTTGCAAGTGAAGCAGCCTTTGACGCGTTGGATTGCAACACGCTGGCATCGGGTGACGTGGACGTCATCAACACCACGTTGCAACTTGTACTACCTTGCCTGGATGACGTGAACATTCTGGCGAGCATAGGTGGCGAGCGGATTTCGCTGATCCCAGATACGCCGACGATCGTCGAGCTCAACCCGGATCTGCCGCTGGCATTGTGGAACGGCCTGTTCGTTCACAAGGATACTCCACCCGAGGCACGCGAAAAAATCACCGCAGCAGCACAAAAGGCAGTGCAGTCGGACAAGGCCAAGCAGCTTGCTGAGGAAACCGGTGCTTTGATCTACTGGCAGGACCCAGACGCATCCAACGCTCAGATTGAGCAAGACAAATCCTCTTTCGCCAAGATTGAAGAAATTCTGGGCGAGTAAGATCCAGATTGGGCGTGGGGCACTGCCTCACGCCTCTTTCAGGTTGGGAGGAAACGATGATTGCAAAGACTTTACAGGACATGTTCAAAAGATATCGCCGACCCGGCGATGTCGTTTTCGCCGTACTGTTTTTGGCATTCGCGGTGTTTCTTTTGTCCCAGCTGGGTGATCAGACCAAGGTCGTCAAACGAACCAAATGGTTCGCGCAGCCGGGTCTTTGGCCCACAATTGCAATCTGGTGCATGGTGGTGTTCGGGTTTCTGCATTGGCTTAGCTCGGCCTTGTCAGACCGGATCAGCGGCCGCTGGACCGAGGTCGGGTTCTGGGTTCGGTCGTTCGAATATGTTGCCTATTTCCTGATCTATGTGCTGGTGGTTCCGCAGCTGGGATATCTGCCCTCAACCATGTTGTTCGCAGTCTTCCTGACCCTTCGCGTGGGGTTTCGTGGTGCAAATGCTATCGGAATAGCTGCGTTGTTCGGCTTTGTGGTCACCATCGTTTTCCGTGGCTTTCTTCAGGTCAAAATCCCCGCCGGAGCGGTCTATGAATACCTTCCGGATTCCGTGCGCGCCTTTGCGCTGACCTATCTGTAAGGGGCCACTATGGAAACGCTTCTTTCCGGTATTTCAATCCTGCTACAATGGCAGGTAATCGTCGCCCTGCTGATCGGTTCGATCGGCGGCGTCATCATCGGTGCATTGCCCGGCGTGGGTGCGGCCGTGGCCATTGCAATCCTGTTGCCTGCCACCTTTGCGTTCGAGCCCATCGTAGGACTAACCCTATTATTGGGCATCTATGGCTCATCCATGTATGGCGGAGCCATTCCCGCGATTCTGATCAACACCCCCGGCACAGCGGTAAACGCGCTGACCACTTATGACGGATATCCCATGACCAAACGGGGGCAGGGCCACCGTGCGCTGTCTCTGGCGTATTCGGCCTCGTTCTTCGGGGGCGTGTTTGCGATCATCTGTCTGATGGTGTTGTCACCGGTTCTGGCCCTTGTCGCCCCACATTTTGGCAGCCGCGAGATTTTCCTGGCCGCGCTATTGGGCATCATTCTGGTTGTGCTGGCCCATCGGGGGCAGATTTTTGCCGCTGGTATGCTGGCGGCCTTCGGCATTTTCCTGAATTCGGTGGGTCTGGAGCCCGTGAAATACACCCGCCGGTTCACCTTCGATCAAAGTTGGCTGGCTTCGGGCATTGATCTCATTGTGGTCGTGCTGGGTCTGTTTGCGATCAGCCAGGCATTTCTGCTGCTATTGGAAAAGAACCACGCGCCAGGCGACACCCATGTAAGTGGCAATATCTTTGCCGGCCTCAAAGAACTTCTGGGCGTGAAACGCGTTGCTACCGTGTCCTCAAGTATCGGTGTTTTCATGGGCATGGTGCCGGGCACGGGCGAGTTTACATCGCAATTTTTGTCCTACACCTATGCTCAAAAGACGTCAAAGAACCCAGAAAAGTTTGGTGACGGCTCACCCGAGGGACTTGTGGCGTCCGAGGCAGCGAACAACGCCGTTCCAGGCGCTGCGATGATTCCTCTGCTGGCTCTGGGTATTCCTGGCGAGGCGCTGACGGCGATGATGCTGTCGGTGTTTTATGTCCACAACGTGATCCCCGGACCGCAGCTGTTCGAAAACCAGATGGATTTCGTATTGGCCCTGTATATGGCGCTGATCCTGCTTAACGTGATCGTTCTTGTGTTCTTGTTATTTTCGACGAACCTGCTGCTGAAGATTATCCAGATCCCGACCCGGTTCCTTGGTGTCATGATCCTGATACTTGCCTTCGTGGGGGTCTATAGCCTGCGCAACTCGATCACAGATTGTGCCATTGCTGCCGGGTTCGGGGTTTTTGGGCTGATCCTAAAACGGCTGGACCTGCCGATTGTTCCAATCATTTTGGGCATGGTTCTTGGCGGGATTATGGAAACCAAGCTGCGCAGCGCAATGGCACGGGTCAAGACGCCGCTCGACTTTATCGACCGGCCCATCGCGGCCATTCTGTTTGGCCTGATCGTTCTGATCCTGATCCTGCACTGCCGAACGCTGTATTTCGAATTCAAAAACAAACTGCGGCCGGAACCTACGATGCAACCCGTGGATTCCGATAATCCGAACCAGCAAGGATAAGCGACCTATGGATCAACTTGCCATTGACGCGCTACGTGGTCAGCCCGTACCGGCCCGGAGCCTTCTGATTGATGGGCGTCACGAGGCCGCAGCGGCAGGAGGGCAACTGGATGTCATTTCTCCAATTGACGGTCAGGTTCTAACTCAAATTGCCGAGGGCACCCCCGAGGATATGGAGCGGGCTATTGCGGCGGCCCGCACGGCGTTTGAAGACGGACGCTGGTCGCGGGCTGCACCTTCTGTACGCAAGAAGGTGTTGTTGAAACTGGCCGATCTGATTGAAGAACACGCTTTGGAACTGGCCGTTCTGGGCGTGCGGGACAACGGCACTGAGATCAACATGGCCATGAAGGCCGAGCCGATGTCGGCTGCGGGCACGTTCCGCTATTATGGCGAGGCCATAGACAAGATCTATGGTCAGATTGCGCCCACAGCTGAAAATGTGCTGGGTCTTGTGCATCACGCGCCTGTCGGCGTTGTAGGGGCGATTGTGCCTTGGAACATGCCGATGATGATCGGTGCGTGGAAGATCGCGCCGGCGCTGGCGGCGGGTAACTCGGTGGTGTTGAAACCTGCGGAATCGGCCTCGCTATCACTTTTGCGATTAGCCGAATTGGCGCTTGAGGCAGGTGTGCCGGACGGTGTCCTGAACGTTGTCACAGGCAAAGGCAGCGTGGTTGGTGAAACACTGGCCCTGTCGATGGATGTCGACATCATGGTTTTTACCGGCTCGGGTGCGACAGGGCGGCGGCTTCTGGAATATTCCGCGCGCTCGAACTTGAAACGCTGCTACTTGGAGCTTGGCGGAAAGTCCCCCAACATCGTGTTCAACGATGCCCCGGATCTCGCGCAGGCGGCCAAGGTCTCCGCCGCAGGTATTTTCCGAAATTCAGGTCAGATTTGCGTCGCGGGATCGCGCTTGCTGGTGCAGGAGGATATTCACGAAGACTTCGTCGCCGAGATCGTTAAACACGCGCAGGCCTTCCGCGTCGGCGACCCGCTGAATTTGAACACACAGATCGGGGCAGTGCACTCATTGCCGGAATTGGAAAGCAATCTGGATTTCGTCGCCCAAGCCGAAGCGGAAGGTGCTGAGCGCCGTGCCGGCGGTGACCGAATTCTGACGGAAACGGGCGGTTATTTTATGGCACCCACTGTAATGAACGGGGTCAAACCCACCGACAATCTGTTCCGCAATGAGGTCTTTGGTCCGGTTTTGGCCGTGACACCGTTCAGGGACGAAGATGAGGCACTGCGACTGGCAAATGACAGCGTTTATGGATTGGCCTCGGGCGTGTGGACTGCAAACCTGAGCCGTGCACATCGCATGGTGGCGGGCATCCGCTCTGGCGTCGTTCACGTCAATACTTACGGCGGTGCTGACGCCACTGTGCCTTTGGGTGGTGTAAAACAGTCTGGCAACGGCCACGACAAGTCATTGCACGCAATGGAAAAGTACTTCGATCTAAAAACAGCCTGGATTCAGCTGTAAGACGATAGCCTGCGAGGAGAAGATTACCATGGGCGAAAAGACTATCTTGCTGATCGGCACCTATGACACCAAAGACCCCGAGATGCGCTACATCGAAGAGTGCATCTCTGCGCAGGGTGGCAACGTGCTGACCATGGACGTCTCGGTTCTTGGGGATCCAACCACGCCCACAGACATTTCCAAACATGATGTGGCCGCGGCCGGTGGTATGACCATAGATGAGGTGATCGCGCTCGGTGACGAAAACAAGGCTTTTCGCGTGATGTCGCAGGGCGCAGCGACGCTTGTGGCACAGGTCTACGCCGAGGGAAAATTTGATGGGATGCTCGCAACCGGTGGCACGATGGGCACCGACCTGGCGCTGGATTGTGCGCAGGCTTTGCCAATGGGTGTGCCGAAATTCATTGTCTCCACCGTCAGTTTTTCACCGCTGATTCCGCCACACCGTTTGGCGCCGGATATTCAGATGATCCTTTGGGCGGGCGGGCTTTATGGTATGAACTCGGTTTGCCGCTCATCGCTAAGTCAGGCCGCAGGCGCTGTTTTAGGCGCAGCCCGCGCCGTCCAACGCCCCCGGCGCGATCGCCCGATGATCGGAATGACCTCGTTGGGCTCATCCTGCCTGCGGTACATGAAAACCCTGAAACCCGCGTTGGAAGAACGGGGATACGAAGTGGCTGTGTTCCATTCAACGGGCATGGGCGGTATGGCCTTCGAGAAGCTTGCGGGTGAGGGCGCGTTCTGCTGCGTAATGGATTTCTGCATGCAGGAATTTGCCAACATGCTTGCAGGTTCGTTGGTGTCCTCAGGGCAGGACCGGCTGACAAATGCCGGGCGCGCAAGCGTGCCGCAAATGGTGGCCCCAGGCGCGCTGGATCTCTTGGATTTTGCGGGTTGGCAGGACATTCCCGACCAATATGCCGACCGTCCTTTCCACGAACATAATCGCCTGATCAAAAGTGCGGTGTTCAATGCAAAAGAGCGACGGGCCGCTATTCGAGAAATGGCCGGTCGTCTGAAACAAGCCACCGGCCCAACCCATTTTTTCCTGCCCACCGGCGGTGTTGAGGAATGGGATCGCGAAGGCCAGGAAGCGCATGACCCGGAAGCGCTTGCCGAAATGGTTGACGAGGCCCGCAGCGTGATGCCTGCAGTTGCACCAACTACGGAAATTGACGCCCATATCAATGACGACGCATTCTGCGATGCTGTACTCAAACAGTTCGATAAATGGATGAATGAAGGGGTGGTTAAGACGACATGACCAAAAAAGCCAAGAACATCCTGTTTATCATGTTCGATCAGCTTCGGTTCGACTACCTGAGTTGCACTGGGCATCCAAGTTTGAACACGCCTCATCTGGATGCGCTTGCGGGCAAGGGAGTGCGGTTCTCCCATTGCTATGTTCAATCGCCCATCTGCGGTGCCTCAAGGATGAGCTTTTACACTGGGCGTTACGTGCACAGCCACGGCGCCGCCTGGAATAATTTCCCGCTCAAGGTCGGAGAGGTCACTCTGGGCGATCATCTGCGCGAACGTGGGATGGATAGTTGGTTGATCGGAAAGACGCATATGAGCGTGGATCAGGCAGGGATGGACCGTCTGGGCATTTCGCGCGACGGAGTGATCGGAGCACGTGTCGCGGAATGTGGTTTTGATGTCTTCCTTCGTGATGACGGCTTATGGGGTGAGGGGCCGCAAGGCTTTTATGACAAAAGACGTTCGCCCTATAACGAGTATCTGAAAGGGCAAGGGTATGAGGCTGAAAATCCCTGGCAGCACAATGCCAATGCCGGGGTTGATGAAGATGGTGGTGTCGCTTCGGGTTGGTTTATGCGGCACGCTGATAAGCCTGCGAACATCAAAGAAGAAGATAGCGAAACGCCGTGGCTGACGGGACAGGCGATTGAATTTATCAAAACGCAGGATGCAAATTCCGCTGGCCCATGGATGTGCCACCTTTCTTATATCAAGCCTCATTGGCCTTACATTGTTCCAGCGCCGTATCATGACATGTACACGGCAGAGGATGTTTTGCCGGTGGTTCGCTCGGATGGCGAGTTACATAATCCTCACCCTGTCTATGAACAATTCATGCAGAACGAAATCGGTCAAACCTTTAGCAAGCCGGGTGTGCGTGAAAAGGTGATACCCGCCTATATGGGGCTGATCAAACAGGCTGATGATCAGATGGGTCGCCTGTTCAATTGGCTAAAAGAGAGTGGCCACATGGAAGACACGATGATCGTCGTGACCTCCGACCATGGGGACTACCTCGGTGATCATTGGATGGGTGAAAAGGATCTCTTCCATGATCCGTCGGTGCGCGTTCCGCTGATCATCTATGACCCGTCACCAGAAGCAGACGCAACACGCGGCACTGTTTGTAGCGCACTGGTCGAAAGTATTGATCTGGCGGCAACATTTGTTGATCTGGCAGGTAGCGATGTCCCGGATCACGTTATCGAAGGCCGCTCGCTACTGCCGTTACTGTATGGCCAAAACCCCAAGGCATGGCGCGAGTATGTGGTTAGCGAATATGATTATTCTGCCACGCCCGAAGCCGCGGCTCTGGGCCTTGACCCCAAACAAGCACGCCTGTTCATGCTGGCGGACAAGGATTGGAAATTCATCTTTGCCGATGGTGGGTTTCGCCCGCTATTGTTCGACCTGAAAAACGACCCTAAAGAGTTGAATGATCTCGGTGCCGACTTGGGGCATGCCGAGGTTATCAACATGTTCATGAAGCGCTTGTCAGAATGGGCGCGCCGTCCATCGCAACGTACAACGGTTTCAAATGACACGTTGCTGAAAAAGCGAGACGGGAGTGCGGCTGATGTCGGTATTTTTATCGGTGTTTATGATGAGCGTGAATTGCCCTACGACGTAATAGAGAAAACGATCAGGCGTCGGTGAGACATGCAGGGGTTTTGTCCGCTGTCCCGAGCTCCAAACTGATTGCGATTTTGCGGTTGCAGCTAAAGTCCGGAATGCGGGCTGCGACCGCAGCATTTGATGACCGTGCTCAAGGTCGTGTGTGGGTGGCACCTGCATTGCAAGTGTTTTCTGTGTTGATGGCGGCGGTCCGTCAGTACTGTCGTGTGTTCGGCCTGTTCACGCAGCCAGTGTATTTGGCCGCCGGCCATGATGAGTTCCGCAAGCAAGGTTCCTATCGGCTAATCGACCTCGATTGGGGCCGCGACGTTGGTCGGAGCGTCCTGGCTTTTGGTTGACTGAAGTCCGCATCATCACTTCAAACGTCTTGCATCTCTGGGCAGGTCGGCCTTGTCAGGCGGTCGGCTGCCGGTATTCCTGTTGTTTTGTCAGCATCACCCAGATTATCCAGGCTCTCCGGATGCTTCCTGCCCATCAGCGCCCGTGACGTCATGCCGGTGATCAGGAGTTTTCGGATGTATCGGTCGCCTTTCTTAGTGATCTTGCCTAACTTTTCCTTTCCGCCGCTGGATTTGTTGAGCGGGGTCAGCCCCAGCCAGGCTGCAAGGTCGCGGCCGGTCCTGAATTGCTTAGCATCACCGATGTTCGCCACAACGGCGGAGGCGGTAACCCCAGCAAGAGAAAGCATAGTGTGTTTAATGCTCAGGGTGATGATGCGCTAGCTTTGGTCGATGAAGCTTGGAAAAAACGCGGAGCACCTGATCCAAATGATCCATTAGCATATGTGGTCCCAATGGGTCGGACGATAGGATCGGCTGGCGAAACCAATATTCGGATTGTTACTATGACCAGAAACGGCAGCGAAATCAGGACAGCTTATCCATGGCCCTAAAGAAACATTGGTGTCCAAACTGTGATCAAGGTTGGGTTGTGCCAGTTCGAATAAAATCTACTGGGCAGATCGTCTATGTATGCGAAGAATCTGAAGAGACTTGGTTGTCAGAGGAAGACATTATGCCAAGCCCTTGGTCGGAAGTTCCGAAGCAAGGTCATTACTGTTATCTCAATAATCTGATGGAGGCAGCGGGCTTAGGCGCGACTGAATACGAGGGTCTTGTATGGCTAGAGGTGGAGTGAATGTGCTCTTTCGCCTAGTTCAAGCTTTCCTGATTTTGCTGTTTACAGTCTTTGGAGCAAGTTCGGCTTGGGCTATGCCTGACGGCTGGTCCGAAATCTACTATCCGGTCGCTGTCAGCTACGACGATAGTCGACCAGGTGATCTTGCATTTGCGGCCAGAGCACCTCCCCAAGAGCTAAATCACGTGAGCGCGAGCTCTCCCGCCATTTTTGATCCTGCAGCAGTAGGTTGGTTCGGCCATGCTTTTGGTACGGCCAATCAATCGATCAACCTCGGCCATTTGACCCGGCTCGCCGGGCCTAATATAGCGCCTACCGGCGCACTGAACTCAGTAAACTATCACGCTGTGGCGTTGGATGTTTCGATCGCAGGTGCTCATCTAACGAACGTGAGCAGTAAAGGCGCGCTGCACCGCTGGAGTGTTGCAGAGGAAGTATCAGCGTTTTTCCACTCCACAATTGCCACAAATAAGGGACCGTTGCCACCGCGTGTCGATATTTCTGATGACCTAAATCGTATCAATCGATCTGATGTTGATGCTCAATACCTCTACCGAGACCCTGATGCTGGTCATGGAATCGAGATTACGCTTAAAAATGGCTCCTTGGAATTCAATGTCGCAGCGGGTGGTGATGCGGCGGCGCTCGGGTCAGGGACAGACATGTTCAATAGTGCAATGCTTCGCCTACAACGTGATGGGGTAAAGGTTGATAGAGTGCAAGGTGTGTGGATTCCAGGTACGGGCAGCGATAACTATTCGCAGTTCATCAATAATGTGAATTCAGGTATGACTCGAACTGACGCAGCGAGGAATACATGGACTGGACGCATCGCAGCCAGCCATGGCTATTCGGAAGTTGTTGAGACGACCAGGCCTGGTAGTAACGTTATCGATTTTGAGTTCGTGAGGCCGTAGTATGAAACGGAACTGGGCAAGTAGAGTTGACGATGGCGCTAAACCGTCGGAGCTTTTGTTAGAAGTACTGGAAATTGACCCTAGTTTATCAGGAGGCCAACTTGCTGGGTTTATGATGGAAGAATTTCCAGGCATTTACAGGCATGCAGGGACTTTTGTATCCCGATGGATTCGGCCAGGTGCAACTACTACTCACGGCCTGACCACAGCAGATATGGACGAGCGTGTGCTCGAACTGATTGCCGAATGGAAAGCCATGCGTCGAGACAATTAAAGGGTGTAAACCTGAGGCTTGAGTATTCTTCGCCAAATTATTGGCTTGATTACTACGATGCTGCTCTCGATTTTGAGTGCGGCGGCTATGCCGATGGTACCATCAGAGCATATCCGAAGTATTGACATGGAAAACGCAATTCAAAGAGCAACTGTATCCCTCATTCAGCAGTTTATAGGTCGGCTAGACGATGAATGGCTGGACGACTATCAATCGACTGCTGAACACGGCGAATGGGGCGTAGCATTCGAAAACCTGTGTGAGCAGCTGTTTGAATTCGACGTTTTGGCAGACGAGCAGGAATTTCAAACAATCTGCGAGATTGGTGAAAGCATGAAGATCGATCCACAAAGATGGAATTTTCTTGCCCCCCAAAAAATTGAGTATGTTCGGCCAGTTGCGTCATATCATCGGCTTGGTCATTGCAGTGTTGATCACCGCTTTCGTCCGCGTTCCACTCGGAAGATGCAATGTTGCGTGCGGATACCGTTATGAGAGGGCAACCACTTCAAGACGCAATAGCCGCAAACCCGACCGCTAATACTCATAGGTTTACATTTGACGTTGGCGAGGACGTTGGCAGAGGGTATCGACGCATTGGATCAGCTAACCCAAACAATGTCGGGCGAAATGGGCCGCCGGAAAGGGTTGATGGACTAACGCACGTCCAAGTCGCAGTGGAACGAAATCCAACAACAGGGGAATGGGAAACAATAACAATGTTCCCATCGCTACCATGATGAATTACTCGCAAAAGTTTCCTAATCTGACACACCTACTTGATGTAGCTTCTATCGGCATAACAGAGAACGAGCTGAAAGGTCTTGTTAAGCGTGAGACAGAGCGTCACTCAGCTTTGAGACTCGAAATCATTAGTTCCTTTGAAGCCCCCAGCTTTTCTTGGATGGAAATATTGAACCACCCTGATGTTGGTGAGGTTTATGAGGCAGAAACAGATGAGGAAGCACGTGAGTTCGCAATAAAAATGTTCTTAAAACCTGCAACAAGCTAACGGCCCTTGACCCAGTCCCTTGATCCGGGCCGTTAGGCTGTAGAATCCGTTCCTTTTTCTTTATCAAGGACTTCTTTGTTCCACGCACCATTGGCAGCGTCATCTTTGAAGTTGGCACCGCATGTGCAGGTACACTTATCAAATTCGGTGGCAAAACTTGCCTGCGCGTCGGTGACAATCTCCTGGCAGCAACCGCAGATGGTGCGGGTGAGGTGAACGGTCTACCGCGCAAGATCGTCATCGACAAAAGTGGAGCCAATACAGCTGGTATCAAGGCGATCAACAAGATGCTCAAGAGCTATGGCTGCCCGATCCCGATCGAAATGTTCAGGCAGAAATACCTCATTAACATCATTGAACAAGATCACCGTTTCATCAAACGAAGGATCAGACCCATGCTGGGATTCAAATCTTTCGCTTCAGCCGCATCTGTCCTGGCAGGCATAGAAATGGTCAACATGATCCGCAAAGGCCAATTCACACCCGGCCTCCGTCCGTTTCAGCAGTTCGCCCAACTGGCAGGGTAAACCGCTCACCAATTCCACTAATGCTCTGCCATCTGAAAAGTTTGCGACAGAACCCACGCCGTATGCCGCCCCTTGGGTCTCAGGGTCCGAGATGGCATCAATCAGGAATTGTTCAAGTGCCAACAGGGAAACTGCTGTTCTGTTTTCGGGAAAAGCATCTCTTTGGGCACGGTATGCCGTCACACCGGGTTTTTGAGAAATCCCGCGCGGGCCGAGGTCCAGTTTAGGCCAGAGTTCTTCAAGATATCCTCCATGCGATCGGCGCTGCGTACAACGTTCGGCACAACGAAACGAAGGAGCTTTCCGAGCAGCGTTTGGTCTGGAAATAGCAAAGCCGTTGAAGTCACCAAGACCCGCTTGAGTCTGGTCGCCGACGCCGCTTCGACGATGGCGTAAGAAGATCGGAAATACACAGAAGTGGCGGCTTTTGTTGGCAGCTCACCGCCCATGGCCGAAACAGCGGCGCCGTGGTCGCGAAACACTGATGCGAGAAACTCAGGATCATAGTGATCACCGACCACCACGTGCAATCTTGGGTGTCGTAGATCGGTCGTTTTGACTGCAGAACGAACGACCGCTGTGACCTCCATGTCCCGTGCGTGCACAGCTACGAGCACAAGCTTATCTGTCCGCCCATTCGCGCCCAAAAGAACGAGTTTCAAAGTCTTCTCCATTCAATCGGAAAGTGCGTTTGCGACCTGCATTAGGCGGAGAGGCAAATCTTGTTGCTGTCAAGATCCCTGACGTAGGCCGAGAAGCGCGGTCCACGTTGGTTCGGTTCGCCTTCGCTCGTGCCACCAAGCTCGATGGCCAATGCGTGCAGCCTTACGACCTCTTCAGCCGACCCGACGCTGAAGCCGACCATGGTTCCGTTGCCATTCGTGGCGGGTTTTTCGTCGAACGGGATGGCAGCTGCAAAGGCAAAATTAGGTCCGAGCCAGTAAGTCATTCTGTCGGTGGGCGAGACGCGCTTTAGGCCTAATTGACCAAAAAGCTGGTCATAGAAGTGCGTTGCGGCGGCCATGTCGTTGGTACCGACGACGAAGTAGTTCATTTGCATGGTGGGATGTCCTTTGAGATTGTGCTGAGTCTTGTGAGCGTCACTGACCGGTCAGTCTGAAAAACTCGATCAACTGACCGTTGGGGTCGGTGATCTTAAGCAAGTGGATGCCCGGCTCTTCGATGATCTCCGGCGCGGTCACACCGGCAGAGGTGGCGCGGGCGTGCAAGACCTCCAGATCGGCGGATTGCAGGTAGGGAACCGCACCCGAACCTGCCTCGGACCCCGGTGCGTACTTGTCCCGTGACACGATTGCGAACCAGCCACCAGCCACATCGAACGCCACGAATTCGGGTAGCCCGATTGTCGGTTCACTGTCGAACAGGGCGCGGTAGAAGGCCTCCGATTCCTCCATGTTGTCGGTCGGCACATAGGCGCCCATGGCCATGATCGGCGCAGTTCCCCGCTGCTCCGCCGACTCCGCAACGAGTGCTGTTGGCATAACAGCGGCGAGGGTTAGAGCAATGAAATGTCCCATCTTCTGATCTCCATTTTATAATGTTTTTCCTGCTTCTACCGCGCCTATGCTGACAGCGTGTTGTCAGCATACTGTCAGTATGCTCTGTTTCATCGAAAGGAGATCACATGAGGCGCGGCGACAGGCTATTTGAAGTCATCGAGATCCTGAGGCGTGCCAAAGGCCCGATCTCTGCCCAGTCTATTGGTGAAGAACTGGGCGTGACCAAGCGTACGGTGTATCGCGATGTTGCTGCGCTGATGGGCCAGGGCGTGCCGATCAATGGCGAGGCCGGGGTCGGCTATGTGTTGGAGCCCGGCTTTCATATGCCACCGCTGATGCTGACCCCGGACGAAATCGAGGCCGTTACGCTTGGCGTGTTGTGGGTCAAGACGCGAGGCGAACCCGAGCTTGCGCTGGCGGCTGAGAAGCTAATCACCAAGCTGGAAGCTGTCGCACCTGACAAGTACCGGACGTCGTTTCTTCAGCCGGCCGTAAGCGTTGCGCCCGTCGCGCAGCCGGTTGAAGTACTCGGCGCCGCGGCCATTCGTCTGGCCATTCGACGCCGCCAAAAAATAGCTCTGAAATATTCGGACCACTCAGGCCAACAAACTCGTCGTGTGATCTGGCCCATACTGCTGGGTTATCGGGACACCAGCCGCATCATCGCTGCATGGTGCGAGATGCGAGAAGGCTTTCGTTACTTTCGGACAGAACGGATCATTGAGGCGGAGGTTCTCGAAAACAGTATTCCTCGGCGAATGGACCTACTTCGCGCGGAGTGGCGTAATGCCACGGATGCAGAACGAAAGCGCTATGAAGAGGGGGCATAAGACAAGGGTTGCCGAAGGACCGCAATGGGGAAGCAGCAGCGCAGCGGAGCGCTGCTTAAGCAACGACAGGATTGGGCCGTCAGTTGGATCAACAAAAAAGCGTTAGGGGCAATGCTGTGCTCGCTCCGAGGGCAGTTTCGAGCCCATAGCCGTTACCGCTGATGCACTGGATGCGCTGACCAACTGAATTACAGCGGCCATTGAGGAGAATGTTGGGCCAGCCCAAGTCTTGGTGGTTAAGTCAAGAAATGGCCGAGAATCATCGTGCGCCGCAACCAAAAGCCAAGGCCAATAGTACACCCAGTGTCCTTGGGTCAGTACCGGGTTAAGACGACAGCGACCGCAGCAAACACCACACCAATCAACAGAGCCTTTGTATTCATTGACGGACGGCTGGGTAGTTTAACCCGAAGAGACAGGGCTATTATCACACCCCCTGTCAACCCATTCGCAATTGAATAGATCATGCTACTTTTGTCCGCGCTGAAACCGATCAATATGCCGACTGCAAGCGACTCGACAAAGTATGCGCGTAGCCATCCAGACATATGCCCGGGGTGGGTCTTATAGAGATATATATTTACCCCAAACAAATGCAGTGAATAG
>NZ_JBXWOX010000028.1:0-42673 GCF_059611125.1 Ruegeria sp. CDSB029 | reverse complement strand
GTGTCCATCTTTCCGTCCTTCTTCGCCCAATTCCGTCAGACGGGCGCTGATATGAATGTCACCCAAACCTCATGGCCCGGGCCTTCTTCAAGGCGGATACAGCAGCCGGATAGAGTGGTGCGCAGACCCTGGTCCCGATAATCCTCACAAGATCGCCCACCAGCCCCACCTGGCAGATGGCAATGGATCAATCGGGATTTCCCGCTCTTCACAGACACGGCAGACACCATGGTGAAAAGATTTGCCTGCATCACTCCTCTAGCGGCCATCGATACTCCGCCGTACTTGATCTTCGTCTTTTTTAACCAACCCAAACCGGCCTATCCCCGCCTGAACATGGCGGAATATGTTACCGGGTTCGGAACCAGAACATTTACAATCGTCCTAAGATCAGCTTCGGCTCTCGGTCAACAATCCCCAAAAAACCCGGCAGAAATGCGCTCATTTACGGACAATCAGGCGGCGAAACTTTGTCATTTCGATTTTTTAGGGGCAAAATCCCAAAAAATCAGCGGAATTCAGCCTGTTTATAAACACTTCACCGCCGGAATCGGGCATGGTCGCAGGCCATCGGGCGATCTGCAATGGCGGCAGAAACATCCCTCACTTTCTTAACCTCACGTAACCTTAGACGCCGGGGAATACCGGTTGCGGATAAACACACGACCGGTGCCTCATACTCCGCCAGCCAAACCGGAGAGGTCGGGAACCGGCAGTGCACCGCGTCCGGAAACCTACCGTCTCGTGCGCATGAAAATCAGCAATGTCGACAGAGCGCCGATCCAGAACAACATGTGGAAAATGACGAAATGACGAAAGAAATCTGCCTCGGTGAATGTACGCAACAACACGGCCACCGATTGCGTAAGAAAATAGATCTGCGGCATGGAGGCTATGGAAAAGGCCCCGCGCAGGATCCAGCCCGTGGCCCAGAAAATTGTGGCAATCACCAACCCCAGGCCGATCAACCCCTGGTGAACGGCGATCTCATAGTAGCTGTTGTGGAAATTGAAGTGATCAAAGGGTGTCTTGTGATATTCTTCGTAAATACGTCGCACCAAGGGCGAAGCCTGATATCGCCAGAAACCACCGCCACCGACCCCCAAAACCGGTTCTTCTTGGATCTGCTTTTCGGCGTAGTTCCACAAGCCAGTGCGCCCGGTCAGCCCCCGATCTTTTCCAAATGCGTCCAGAACCTTTTCGACGGGGTCGATCTCGGTATAGGGGACAACCAGACTTGAAGCCCCCAACCCCGCGCCCAGCCCGAAACACAGCAGGGCAAGGCGCCCCACGCGCATCAACCCGCCCCGCAGCAGCACCGCGCTGAACAGATTCATCAGCCCGGTTCCGATCACCAGCAGAACCGCCGTGGCAGAGCCGCTGATCGAGGCGGTGTAGGCCGCCAGCAGGGCAGAAGCACCACCAACCCAGCGGATTTTCCGGGACGACCCGGGATCGAACAGCACCGCCGACGCAACCACCCAGGCGACAACCATATTCTTCCCCATCACGTTCTTTTGCGTGAAGATGCCGAGCGGACTGCCGCCGGGTCCATATATTCTCAGAATATTGACGACCACGATGATGCTGGTGGCCAGCAAGACCGCATGCATGATCTGCCGGGGCGAAAGGCTGATCGCGATCTGATAGCAGATCAGGATTGTGAGTGTCACATAAACCGAAAATTTGAAGGCTGCGACGGGTTCTACCGCCCAGAGTGGCGAAATCAGGCACCAGACCGGAAAACTGAGCAACACCCAGGATCGGCGCAGCAGCTCCAGGATTTCCTTCTGATTGCGCCAGGCCGAATAGGTAAAATACAGCGCCAGCGGATAGAGCAGCAATTCGTCGAAACGAAACTGCACAAACGTCACGAGCACCCAGAGCGTAAATGCATAAAAATCCCGGCCCGCTTCACCGGCGGCTGAGTGCCCAAAAAGGGGGGACGATGCGAATGTCGCGGACATAGGTCTGAGTACCTCGAGAATGTCTCCCGTCATTTGGCACGATCCGACCGTGGCGATCCAGCCCCTGCTGTGCAAAAGATGCCGGGTGTCCCTGCTTTGAGAGTTTTCCCATGCGCCGGGCTGTGAAAGACTGCTCGCGGGCCGCCCCGCGGTCAGAAATGTTTTCAGGGAATATTCATGGGTGAAAAGATATTGGTGGATGCTCATGTGCATCTTTACGGCTGCGCAGATCAGGGCCGGTTTCTTGACGCGGCCTGGGTGAATCTGGCAGCCGCGGCAAACGCATCAAACACCAGGCTGTGGAGCGCCAACCTGATGTTGACCGAAACCGCCGAGGAGGATGCCTTTTGCAACCTGTGCGACACCCCTACCTTGCCCGGCGGCTGGACGGCGGCTCCGTTTCCCGACGATCCGGCTGCCGTTGCCCTGCACCGGACGACGGACGATGCCGCGCTAACCGTAATCGCCGGTCGACAGATCATCACCGCCGAAGGGCTTGAGGTGCTGGCCCTGGCCACGACCCGCCAATTTGACGACTGGCAACCCGCCGAGGCGCTGCTGGATGATCTGCGTGCGGCAGGGATTCCGGCGGTGCTGCCCTGGGGGCTTGGCAAGTGGCTGGGCCGGCGCGGGAAGCTGGTCCGGGATCTTTTGACCGCGCAGGACGACCAGCCGCTTTTTCTGGGCGATAACGCGGGGCGGCCTGTCGGATGGCCCCACCCGCCACTGTTCCGCCGCGCTGCCGAACGCGGTATCGCGGTGTTGCCCGGCACAGATCCCCTACCCCTGCCCGGCGCTGAAACCGGTGTGGGGCGTTTCGGTTTCTCTCTGAACGGAAAGCTTGACCGGGAGCGTCCCGCCTTTGACCTAGCCCGGCGGCTGATGGCCTTGCAGGACCAGCCTGCGGTCTTCGGAGGGCGCCGTTCTATGGCCGCGGTTCTGGGCGAGCAGCTGGCCTTGCGCCGCAGCAAATGCCACAAGGAACCCCGGGTATGAAGCGCGCCGGACTGGTCGGGCTGACAAGCAGCATCTACGACGTTCTGGTCATTGGCGGCGGCATCTATGGCGTCATGGCGGCACGTGACGCCGCGCTGCGGGGGCTGCGCACGGCACTGGTCGAGCAAGACGACTTTGGCGCCGGGACATCGCATAATTCACTCAAGTTGATGCATGGCGGCATCCGGTATGTGCAGCATCTGGATTTTGCCCGCCTGCGCGCCTCGGCGCGCGAGCGCGCTTTCTGGCAGTTTGCCGCCCCCGATCTGATCCGCCCACTCGATTTCGTCATTCCACTCATGGGCTATGGGGTGAAAGGTCCCGAAGCTTTCGCCGCCGCGGCGGCCCTTTATAATATTGCCTCGGCTGGTCTGAAGGGACCACACTATCACCGCGCCCGTGTTCTGGGCCGAACAGAAGCCCGGGAGCGTCTCGGAGCGCATGCGCCAAACGGTCTGCGCGGTGGAGGTTTCTGGCAGGACGGCCAGATCCTGGATGTCAACCGGTTGCAGCTTGCGGCCCTGCGCGCCGCGTCCGGGGCCGGAGCGGATCTGGCCAATTACATGACCGTTGTGGGACTGCGTGCCGAGAAGGGCCGGGTCACTGGTGCCCGTCTGCGCGACGGGCTGACCGGCGACCAGGGTGAAATAGCCGCCCAGGTCGTACTGTCCTGCACCGGGGCGGCGGCCGCAGATCTGGCCGCGCCGGTTCTTCCGCAGGGCGCGCACGCCCGCTTTCCCGGATTTGCCCGGGCGACCAACATCACCGTCGACCGGCGCGGGGGAAAATGCGGAATGGGCGTGGTCAGCCGCAGCCGGTCAGACGCGGTCGTGGATCGTGGCGGGCGCATGTATTTTCTGACACCCTGGCAAGGGAAATTGGTAATTGGCACACATGAAGCCGCCGAAACGGAACCCGGCGCGGCGCCCAGAGAAGAGGCTGATATCGACGATTTTCTCGAAGAGCTGACATTCGCCTACCCGGCGCTGGCCTTGAAACGATCAGATATTCTGCATGTCTATCAGGGTCTCATCCCGGCCGATGTGGACGATGGCCAAGGCGAAATACGCCGGCAGACACGGGGGACTCTGATAGATCATCGTGCCATGGACGGAATTGCGGGGCTGATCTCGGTGATCGGGGTCAAATATACCACCGCGCGCCTGATCGCGGAGCGCGCTGTAGACTTGGCGGTGACACAGATGGAACCCGGGCAGGCGGGGCCGCCGACCAGCCATGAAACCCCGTTCCCACCTGTAGGGTTGGCGCCCTGTGATCCCGACTGCACCGAAAGCCTCGCCCGCCGAGTACGTGAAGCGGTACGGCACGAAGCTGCGGTCAGCCTTGCGGATCTGGTCTTTCGCCGAATGCTCCTGGTCGAGACCGGCGGATTACAGGGTGATGCCGGCGCGGCCCGTCTGACGGCAGCGGCAACGGTGATGGCAGCCGAGCTGAACTGGGATCAAGACCGGACACGGAAAGAGATTGCGACAGTCGGGAAGATGGCGGCGCGCGCTTGAGATATTTACTTTTTCCGCCCAATTGGTAGGTTATTGGTCGGTTTTTTGGAAGTTTTTGAGTATTGAAGGGTTGGAGTAAGTGCGTCGCTTCTGGAGCCGTATGGAACACATGGCCCTCCGGGCTTTTTGGAGGGGGCTGAGCTGGAAGGCGCGGGATGCAACCTCGACGCTTGCAAACCGCTCTTGCCTCGTTCTTGCCCCGCATCCCGACGACGAAACACTGGGTTGCGGTGGGGTGATCATGCACAAGCTGGCCGCATGGTCCCGGACCGAAGTGATCGTGGTCACGGACGGGGCAGCTTCGCACCGGGAGGATCCGGCCCGCAAAACCTCGCGCGAGGCGCTGGTCGAAATACGCGAAAGTGAAACGATCCATGCCTGCAAAGAGCTGGGGCTGACGTCGGAACATGTATCGTTCCTGCGGTTTCCCGACGGAGACCTAGCAAAGCATGCGGATGCCCTGCGGGACCGGCTGGTGGCGGAAATCACCGAGCGGCGACCAGAGGAAATCTATGTCTGCGCATTGCAAGACGGGCACCGCGATCATGTCGCCCTGGCACAGGCTGTACGCGATCTGGCCGCAGCCGGACGACTTTGCGGCGCGATCCATTGGGAATACCCGGTCTGGAGTTTCGATTTCAGCTCCTGGCGCCCGCAGGGACGAACCAACAAGGCCGGTTTCGTGCTGGGGGTGATCGAAATGCTGCGCAGCCTGCGTCAGGCCCGGGTGTCCTCGGTGTCGCTCAACGGGTTCCAAGCACGCAAGCGTCAAGCGCTCAACTGTCATCGCTCGCAGACCGGGCGGCTGGAAGACGAACCGAACTGGCCAGGGTTGCCCGAACCGTTCCTGTCATTTTTCTTTCGTGACCGTGAACTGTTTTTTCACATTCCACCAAGGGGCCGGACCTTCCAATGAGCGGTGTCACGATGATTACGCGGGACACGCCGTTCGGGCGGCATATGGCGGCGCGCATGGCCGCGGTTCTGTCGGAAAGCAGCGCGCCGCTGACCGCCATCCTGGTCATTGAGACCGCCCCACCACTACCGCAGCACCGGCCCTCCCGACTCACCCGCCTGTTGCGGCTGAAGGCTTTCAAACGGCTGGTGTCGCCGCAGGCCCGACTGAATTACCGGCTGTGGCAGTTGCAACAGGAGGCCGATACCGAATTTTCCGATCACGCCGGGCCGGCGCCGGATTGGCCTGTGTCGGCCCGTCTGCGTCACATTCCGCAATGCCAGGTCAACACACCCGATACGATCGGCTGGTTGCGCCAGCGCGCGCCTCGGCTTCTGATTGTGGCGGGCAGTCCGATTTTGAGTGCTGATCTTCTGCAAGTGCCGGATCAGGGCACGCTCAACATGCACAGCTCTCTGCTGCCACGGTATCGGGGTACGCGGGCCGAGTTCTGGCAGGTCCATAACGACGAGCTCGAGTGCGCCGGCATCACCATCCACTTTGTCAATACCAGCGTTGATGGCGGAGATATCGTGCGCCGCCATCCTCTGAATCCGGAACCCGGCGACAGCCCCTGGCTGATGCGCGCGCGCAACCAGCTCAACGGGCTGCGGGTTTTTCCGAGAACGGTCCGTGAGGTGCAGGAAGGTCTATGCGCACGCGTCCCCCAGCCGGCGGCAGCGGAACGGGCCTACCGCTATTCCGATATCACACCCGCCGCAACGCGTGCGGTGCTGCGCCGTGTTCGCCGGTCGAACATGTCGTGGCGTTAGGGGCTTTGTGCTAAAAAAAACGCGAGGGTTATGCTATACAGTCAGAAAACACGTGACTAATGTGAAACCGCGCGGCGGAGTTGTGCGGAAAGCATCTGAATTTGAAGGGTGTGTTTTAATTCGGCATCAATGGGTTTTTGCGCTTTGAATTTATGGGTCGACATATTGCAACAAAGCCATCTTGGGAGCGGTTTTTTGCAGGGCATTGGAGAAACTGATGGCCTTTGGAAACAACATCTGAACAGGCCGATTGCCAGGCGAAGCGGGGAGAAACGCGATGCCTCCTGACATCCTTGGTATAGGGGCCCAGAAATGCGCCTCGTCCTGGCTGCATGCGGTGGCGGGCTCGCATCCGGCAATCGGCCTGTCCGACCCCAAGGAGGTGGATTTCTTTTCCTATTACTTCGACCGGGGCTATCGCTGGTATGAACGGCATTTCCCCGAGACGCCGGGTGCCAGGGTTTATTACGAATGCTCACCATCTTATTTCCACGACCCGCGCGCGCCGGGCCGCGCGGTTGCCTACCGACCGGATCTGAAAATCCTGGCCTTGCTGCGCGATCCCGTGAAGCGGGCATTTTCCAACCACATGCACGAGATCATCAAGGGACATGTCCCGACCTGCCCCTTTGAAGACGGGCTGGAAAACAACCCCGCCTATCTTGAGCAGGGGCTTTATGCGACCCATCTGAAGCGCTGGTTCGACGCGTTTCCACGCGATCGGATCAAGGTGATGTTCGCCGAAGAAATCTCTGCCGATCCGAGGGCCGCCGCCGCCGAGGTTTTTTCATTTTTCGGCGTGGATTCCGGGTTCGACAGCGCCATCCTGCATGAGCGGCGCAACGAAAGCGACCGGGCCCAGTTTCCGGCCCTGCGCCTGGGGCTGAGGGCAGGAGGGGACTGGTTGCGCAGGCGGGGACTGGAAACGACCCTGGCCCGGATCAAAGCCACACCGCCCGTGGCCGGTCTCTTGCGCGCCAACAGTATCCAGATCCGCGATGAAATCCCGCCGATGCGCCCAGATACCCGGGCGCGGCTTGCGGCCTATTTCGCCGCGGACACGGAAGAACTGCGCCGCCTGCTGGGTCGCGAGAGCCTGCCGTGGGCCGTGCGCGAAGCCGCGGAGTAGACAACGTGGATTCCGTACAGAAATTGCTGGTCTTTGGGTTCGACGCCGCCGAGGCGGCGCAAATCCGGCGCATCCGCAGCTATATGGATTGCGGCTTCGATGTTCTGGCCTTTACCATGCGCCGTGACAACATGAACGCGGAATTCGAACCGTTCTGGCCCAATATCCATCTCTATGACACGCAGAACCAGAACATGACCCGGCGGTTGCGCGCAATCTCCGGGTCAATCGCCAAGGTCGCCCGGAACCGCGACCGGATGCAGGGCACCGATTTCATTGTAGCGCGCAATCTGGACATGCTGGTAATCGCGGCTGCCGCACAGGCCATGATCACGCCGCGCCCGCCACTAATCTATGAATGTCTCGATATCCACGGGCTGATGACCAATGAGGGAACCAAAGGGCGGCTGTTCCGCGCGGTCGAGCGGAAGTTCCTAAAACGCTGCGCCGCCCTGATCGTGTCGTCGCCGGCTTTTCTGCGCAACTACTTCGAACCGGTGCAGGGATGGGATGGCCCAAGTGCCCTGATCGAGAACAAGGTCTGGATTGGAGAAGACGGTCCGGCCCGACCGAAGCCGGCCGATTTGGCCCCACCCGATAGCAGCAGGCCGCTGGTGCTAGGCTGGGTGGGCACGCTGCGCTGTGCCCGAAGCCTTGCCTTGCTGGCAGAAACGGCCCAAAGAATGGGGTCCCGGCTCAGGATCGAGATGCACGGAATTGTGCATCGCCATGCTGTGCCTGATTTCGACGCCACGCTTACCTGCCATTCCAACATCCACTATGCCGGTCCCTATGACTATCCCGGCGGGTTGGCTGATATCTATGGGCGCTGCGACCTGGTCTGGTCTCAGGACCTGTGGCAGTGGGGAACGAATTCCACCTGGTTGCTGCCGAACCGGATTTACGAGGCAGGCTATTTCGGTTGCCCTTCGGTGGCGGTGGCGGGCACTGAAACCGGAGGGCGGGTATCCGAGGGGTTGGGCTGGACCATTCCCGAGCCGACCGCCGATGCGCTGGTGGCTTTGCTGAACGGTCTGACCCCTGTTGCCGCCATTGAATACCGCCGGTCTCTTTTGCATGCAGCCGCCACGCTATTCCGTCAAAGCCCCAACGAAATCCGCGACGCGATCCTGCTACCGCTTGTTCCGGCCCAGGCGGTTATGGGCAAAGGCTAGATGGACATTCCCTCGCAGTTGGCCGCGCGGTGGTCATGGTCGAACCAGCGGACCGCCATGACCGCGCCCTCGATACGGGTCTCGAAGCTGAGGCCCGCGCCGTCGAACAGGGGTTTCATCGATTGTTCCCCACCCTTTTCGAACCACCAACGGGGCGACGTCACAAGTATCCCCTCGCGCTTGCATTCCAAGACCATGGCGATCACTTCCGATCCCGCCGCAACCGGGCGGCCCGTTCTGGGATCGATCCCGAATTCCTTCGGCGGGTTCAACTCGGTGATGCGGCTGGAACTGATGAGCAGATCATAAGACCCCACATAGGCGAGCATGTGTAATTCGCGGGTCGTAACGGTATAGGGCGCGTTCAGCCAGTCTCCGATCACCTGCTTTGCATGGTTCCAGTCACCGCGCGGGGGCACCCCTTCGCCTCGCGCCAGCACCAGGCTGCGCGCCCCGAAACCGGATGTGGTCAAAAGAACCCCCAGCACGACAATCCCGGTTGCTGCGGTCAGTGCGCGCCTTGGGGCTTCCCGGCCCCGACTCAGGGCGGTCCCGACCCATGCAACCCCGTCGGTCAGAGCCAGGGCCCAGACGGTCAGCAGGAAGGGCACAGCGTAGGAAAGATACCGGAACGCTTTCATCCCACCAAAGCTGAGCGTGAGAAACAGGATGGCAAACAGAACCAGGCAATAGCTTGCAAGCCTGGGCCGGAACCACAGCGCAAGGAGGGAAAGAGCGGGTGTCGCATACCACAAGACACCATAGGTGTTGCGCAGACTCACGTGGTAGAACCCCGCATAATCCCGTGTCTCTGCGGCGTGGCCCGGGGCCCAGCGATAGAAGGCCCAGGCCCGTGCAAGCAGGTCCGTATAAGCGGCTGCTGCAAAAACCAACGCAACCACAACCAGCGCCGCCGCCCATGCTGCACGCGCCCGCCAGCCGGGGATCCTGCCCTGAACCCAAACTGTCCCGGCCCATATCAGGGCTGCGCCGATGCCGAAAACGGTGGTGATCTGCAGCTTGACCGCCAGCGCCCACCCTCCGGCGGCCAGGATTGCCCAGACCCATCGAAGCGACCCCGACATTGTCATGGCGTTGTAGAATGCGGCCAGGCCGACGAAAGCGCACAGAACCTGCAGGGCGTAAAACCGCATCAGCTGCGCTTCGATCAGGCCTTGGGGCCACAGAATGGCAAACCCGGACGCCACAAGCCCGACCGCCAGTCCGGCCGCACGCGTCAGCCATAGAAACAACACCGCAGGCAGCAGGCTGCCCGCCGCCACCGAGATCAGGCGCCCGGATGCAAGATCATCCGTTCCACTGGTTATAAAAAGCCATTGTACAGCTCTAGTAAACAATCTAGCCCGGTTGTATTCACCATCCAGTATTGTCGGTGCCCCGGTCTCCATCCAGCCCCGGGCGGCCAGAAGATGATACAGCTCATCGAACTCGGGGGGCGACGACAACAATCCCACCCGAAACATCACTGCCGCTCCGACAATCAGAAGAAACAGGAGACACAACAAAGGCCGGCTGTACTGGGGAATGTCGATCCTATCGGGCATACTTCTCTTCTAAACAATCTCCAGGTTGGCATTATTCGGATATGAAAGAATTGCGGGAACGCTGAATTCTCTGTTCGGCCTGACGTCTGTGTAAAAAATGGTGGCAGAGAAAGAGCGCAAAATCCATGCCTAATACACTGGCCCATATCGGCATTCAGGCCCTGATCACGCGGGGAATTGCCCAGCGAGCAGACCCAGTCTGGATTTTTGCGGGCTGTGTCCTGCCGGACCTGCCATGGATCCTGCAACGGATGCTGCGTGCCTTGCCCTTGGAGATATCGCCCTATGATCTGCGGCTCTATGCGGTGGTGCAAAGCTCGCTGGCACTCAGTCTGGTTGCGGCTGCGGCTCTGGCTTTTCTGTCGTCGCAACCCTTGCGCGCCGGGGTGGTCATGGGATTTGGGTGCCTTTTGCACCTGCTGCTGGATGCAACACAGACGAAATGGGCCAATGGGGTCGTGCTGTTTGCACCGCTGGATTGGTGGGTCCTGAATTTCGGCCTGTATTGGCCGGAAGACTGGCCAAGCCTGCTGATGACCGGGTTTGGTCTGGTCTGGCTCCTTTGGGCTTTGCTGCACTATCGCCCTTGGACCAGACCAGACGGGGTGACCGGGATACCGGCGATCCGGTGGCTTTGTGCTGCGGGAGGGTTGGTGCTCTATGTTCTGTTGCCTCTGCCGCTGATGCCGCAAGCCTTGCAGGCGAATCCGCATTTCATCGCGACGTTGCAGGACACCGCGGGCAGAGCCGGGCGCAGGGCCGGCTTCGACCGAAGCGTTCTGACGACCGGTTCCGAAGATATGCCGGTACTGCGCCCCTGGACCGAAGAAGGGTTGCTGCTGGCCGGCGATGATGTTGCCGATATCTCCGGTACGGTTTCGGTCATGGGGAAATTTGGCCCGGACGGAACTTTCACGGTGTACAGGCTGCATGTCCATCCCGGGAACCGCCGGGACATCTTTTCCTATATTGGCCTGCTGGCCATCGCGCTATGGGCAGTGACGGCCCTTTTGTCTTTTCGGAAGCCCCCCAAAGCCAGGGGAAACAGACTGCGCCGGGCACCGGATGACCCGGATTGAACCGTGGCTAGCGGGCAAGAATCCGCCCCCCATGCCCAATAACGATTGGACTTTTCATGCGGTTTTTGGCAACTACGTTTGTGGGTACCATCCTAAAGGTTGACTAGTAAGGTCCAGCACATAACTTTAAGTGTAAAAAAGATGGATGGTTTGGGCAGCATATGACCGGAGTTCACTGGTGCGGAGTGATGGCGGCATGTGCGTGAGAGAGGCAAACATGTTCGGGTCCATTGCAAAAGGATACGGCGCTACCCTTGTTGTCGGGCTGGCGGGGTATGTCGCAATCGGTGGCCCGCTTTGGGTCTGGCTGGTGATCATCTGGCTCGCAGGAGCCCCGGTCACGCTCTTTCTCAGGGCACCTGGGAAACGGTCATCCACCAACGCGCGCGCGCATTCGCGCGGTGTGAAGCTGTTGTCCTGGTTGAGGCCCGGATTCGGGAAGACCCGCCTTGGCGGCGGGTCCTGAAGGAGCGCCCCGTTTCAATATGCTCCGGGTGAGCGCCCACTCAGCAGCATCAGCGCGGTTTTACCCATGATCCAGATGTCATTGAGCAATGTCCAATCCCTGAAATAGGCAACATCCAGTTCCACCCGCGCCTCGTAGGTCGCGTCCGAGCGGCTTCCGATCTGCCATGGACCGGTTAGGCCAGGCCGCATCTGAATGTAAAGCCGCGCTGCCGATCCATAGCGGACCAGTTCCTCGCGGGTCACCGGGCGTGCACCGACAATGCTCATGTCGCCCCGGATGACATTGAAAATCTGCGGCAGCTCGTCCAGGCTCAATTGGCGCAAGCGATGACCGATGCCCGGAATGATGCGTGGATCGTTGCGCAGCTTGTGGTAGGCCTCCCATTCCTGCCGTGCGGCCGGATCGGTGGTCAGGAGGCGCGCAAGACGGGCATCCGCGTCTCTTACCATGGTGCGGAACTTCAGACATTTGAACTGGCGCCCGCCCAGGCCAACCCGGGTGTGGCCATATATAACGCCCCATCCGTCGCGATAGACAATGAGCGCGCCGATAAGGATCATCAGAGGTGCAAATAGCACGAGCATCACAAGACCGATGACGATGTCAAACGTGCGCTTGGCCGCAAATTTCAGCCGCATGCCTTGGGATTTTGGTCGTTTTTCAAATACATATAAATCGGAACTGCGGTCAAACACGCGTCATCCCCCCCAAAAAAAACCACATATAACACTCGATATAACACTCGACAGAGGAACCCGGTACAGAAATAGAAAGCAAAGCTTTCGCCTCAAAAGCTCTGCAGATAAAGACATCTTCATTATTCATTAAGATTTTAGAGATCGGCGTCGAGGGTTGGCAAGGGAAAAGTCCAACAATCACCCAATTTTGCCACATTTAAGCCGCAACTCTCACCGCGACACCTCTCCGAGCTTTAAAATATCGGTGACCGCGCCCAATTCGCGAACACTTTGAGAAAGTATGGCAAATTATCCCCAATCTGGAAACTATTGTCTTGGCATCAAGCCAGTCTGCGCCACAACGCCTGCCTTAACTGGGCCACAAAGCGCCCGGTCGCTCGCGGCCGGCGCATCAGTTCGACCGCGGCCCGGTCAGGGCGGAAACTCCGCAGCGCCTGCATTGCAGCCTCGGCCGTCGCGAGATCTGCAATACGTGTCTGCCGGCTGTGCATGAGCCTTGTGCTTTCGGGGCCGATCACATCCGCATAGCGGATCAGAAAGTCCGCATCCGCCTGCGCCAATGCCCGGGCGTGTTCGGGTGCAAGCCGGTTCGAAATTGATCCGGCACGGGTGGTATACAGATATCCCGCCTCGGGCGAGAACCACAGCCGCCCCCCCTGCGCAAGCATTGCCAGCATCAGATGGAAATCCTCTCCATTGCGCAGGCTTGGATTGTAGCGCAGGCCATTGGTATCAAGGAATCTCTTCGATATCAATGGCTTGAGGTACCCCAGGCTGGGTTTTCCCGGGCGCGCCTGATTGCCTGCGAGAAACCTTGCCAGATCCCATTCGACCGGCGCCGTTCCGGTGCCCGAAAGATGCGGTGCGCCGACCGGATGGCCGGCCTGGTCCACGGGTTGAAAATTGTCATAAACGGCATCGGCCCCACATCGGCGCGCCACATCGATCATGCCCGCCAGCCGACCGGGTTCCATCGCGTCATCGGCGTCCAGTACCGCGATCCAGTCTCCACATGCCCGGTCGATCCCTGCATTGCGTGCCGCCGCCGGGCCGCCGTTGCGCTTCTGCCGCAGGACCTTGATCCGTCCGTCCCGCACGGCCATCTCAGCAGCCAGCGCGGCGGTTTCGTCGGGCGAGGCATCGTCAATGACGATCACCTCCAGATCGACATCGCGCTGCGCCAGGGCACTTTTCACGCTGCGGGCCAGATGTGCCTCGGCCTGCCAGGCGGCAATGATCACGGTTGCCTCTGTCATGGGGCCAAATTAGTCTGAAAACGCATTCGTAAAACTCCACTGAGCGATTCGGTGGTTCTTTTGGTTATAGAGTTGGGCGGGAATTTTTTGCCATGACTTTTTTTAGCACTTTACAGCGCTGGGGCGTTGGTGTCTGCGCGCTGGGGCTGGCCGTTTTCACCTGGCCCGCGGAAGGAAGGCCAGAGACAGCGGGCACGGGGTTTCTCTCCCGAATGGAAGATCTGGACTCGTCGGACTGGTTTGTTTCGAATTTCTCCATCCAGAATCCCGGGTTCCGCACCGCCTGGCGTCGGCGGGCCGTCCGTTTCGACCCCAGGGACAGAGCCGCTGTCCTGACGCTCGCCCCCGCTCCCGAAGGAATGGAAAAGGATTTCGTGGGCGGTGAGTTGCAGCGCCGAAAGAGAACCTCGTTCGGCCGGTATGAAATCATCATGACAGCCGCCCGAGGCGAAGGTGTGATCTCCTCTTTTTTCACCTATACCGGCCCGTATTTCAAAACCCAACACGACGAGATCGATTTCGAGTTTCTCGGGCGTGACACCACGAAAGTCTGGCTGAACCGCTTTGACAACGGGCAGAAGCTGCCGGGACAGTGGATCGATCTGGGCTTTGATGCCGCCGAGAGCCCTCATCTCTATGCCTTTGAGTGGCAGCCTGACAGCCTGACATGGTACGTGGATGGCAAGGAACTGCTGCGGGTGACCTCGGCGGAGACCCGCATCCCGGCCACCCCGCAAAAGATCTATCTCAACATCTGGGGAGGGGCCGAAGCGCAGCGCAACTGGTCCGGCACCGCGCCAGCCGATACCCGGACCTCCGTACGCTATTACTGCATGTCTTACCGGCCTCCCGAAGATACCGGGCAGCAATGTTCGGATCTGCCGGCCCGCGAATGAGCCCTTCGATGCCCGACGCCCCCTCCCCGCAGGTTACCATCGTCATCGCTGCCTGGAATGCCGCCGCCACGATCGAACGTGCCGTGCGCAGCGCCCTGGACCAGACCCTGCCGGTCGAGGTGATGGTGGTCGACGATGCCTCGACCGATGACACTGCCGCACTAACTGAGCGCCTGGCTGATGGCGAGCCGCGGCTACGGCTGTTGCGCCAACCGGAAAATCTCGGCCCCTCGGCGGCGCGCAACCGCGCCATCGCGGAAAGCGGCGCGCCCTGGATCGCGGTACTGGATGCGGACGATTTCATGGAGCCGGGCCGGCTGGAGCACCTGGTGGCGATTGCGGCCGAAGAGGCGGCGGATTTCGTTGCCGACGACATCCTGAAGGTCCCCGAGGGCGACCTGCAAAGCCCTCGCCGGCGGATGTGGTCGGATACGGATATCGGCCGGATGCCGGTGGATGCGGCCCAGTTCGTGAGAGCTAACCTGTCTTCCCGTCATGGTGGCCGTCGCGAGATGGGGTTTCTGAAACCGCTGATGTCGCGGGCGTTTCTTGCCGAGCACGGCCTGTCCTATGATCCCGACATCCGCCTAGGCGAAGATTACGTGCTCTATGCCGCGGCACTTATCGCGGGGGCCCGCTTCGTGCTGACAGACCCGGCCGGCTATATCGCCGTGGTGCGCCCGGATTCGCTGTCGGGGGCACACCCGACCGAAGCCCATGCACATCTCATCGCGGCAGATCGGGCGCTGCTGGAGCGCCCGGGACTGGACGCCCCGACCCGAGAGGCCCTGGAGGCGCATCTGCTGGAAGAGCAGAAGAAATGGGCCTGGCGGCGTCTGATCGATGCCAAGCGAGCCCGCGATCCGCTGGCCGGCGCCGCCGCGTTCCGGGCCCCCCTGCCGGTCGTGGCCGATCTGACTCGGCGACTGGGGCAGCATCTGAGCCAGCGCGTGAGGGGCCGGAAGAAGGCAGGGGGCCGCATGTTCGACGTGCTGGTGGTGGCGGATGGCCGGTTTTCGGGCGGCAGCACCGCGGCGCTGGCGGCAGATGTGACCGCGCTGGCCGGGCTGGGGCTGCGGATCGGTCTTTTATTCGTGCGCACGGCCTATCTGGACGATACCCGCGACCCGATGAACCCGGCAGCACTGGCGCTCTGCGATCTGAACGGGGTGACACGCCTGTCTCCGGATCAAGCCGCCCATGCGCCGCTGGCCTTTCTGCATCATCCGCTGGTGTTCTTTCGCGGCATCGAGGAGCGGGCGCGGCTTTCGGCAGAGCGCGCGGTGATCGTTACCCACCACGCCCCGTTCCGCAATGACGGCTCGCTGGAATACAACCCCATCACCACCGCGCGCCGGGCCCGCCGGGCGCTGGGGCTGGCGCACACGCCTTGGTTCGCGCCGGTTTCGGGTGTGGTACGGCGGCAGCTTGCCAGTTTCGCGCCGCTGGTGAGGATGAGTTCCGAGGACTGGCCCAACATCTTCGACCCCAGGGATTGGCCCGTGCGTCATCCGATCCTGCAGAGAGAGAAGCTGACCATCGGCCGGCACGGGCGGGCCGACGCGATGAAATTTCCCGCCACCGGGGCCGAGATCGACGCCTCACTGCCAGCCGGGCCGGGTATCGCGGTGCGGATGCTGGGCTGCCCCGCCGAGGAGCTGGCCGCAAAAGGGGCCCATCCCGACCGGTGGGAGGTGCTGGCCTTCGGCGCCGAGCCGGTGGCCGAATTCCTCAACTCGCTGGATGTGTTCGTCTATCACTATCACCCCAAGCTGACCGAGGCGTTCGGGCGCACCGTAATCGAGGCGGTGCTGTGCGGGCGCGCCTGCCTAGTTGACCCGCGGCTGGAACCGACCTTCGGCGATCTGGTGGAGTATTGCGATCCTCCAGAGACCGGCGCGGCGCTGGCCCGGATCGCCGACGATCCCGAAGCCACCCGCGCCCGCGCGGATCGCGCCCGTAAGCGGGCGGTCGCGATCTATGGGCAACAGTCCCTGGAGCGGCGCTGGAAGGGGCTGCGCCATGATGCCGGTGTCACCATGCGGCAGCCGGGCGCGGTGCCGCCGGCGACGGTGCTACGAAAACTCGCCGGGCTCTACCGGCGGCGCGCCCGGGGCGCGATGGGGTGACGGGGTAGGCATCACATGAGTTTGCAAACAAAGATCGTTCGCCGAGCCCTTACGCTGGCCCAGCCATCGTTGCGTCTGCGGCGCGCACGCCCCGCAGACGAATCGCCGCTGTTCGTGATCGGATCGGGCCGCAGCGGCAACACCCTGGTCCGGCGTGTCCTGCTGGCTTCGAAACAGATCTACATCCCGCCGGAAACCTATGTGCTTGGCGATCTGATCGAAGGCTGGTCACAGATGGCGCTACTGCCGTGGCGGCAGCGGGTATGGCTGTTCTGCGCCCAATTCGAGAAACATTATCACTTTCCCACTTTCGGTCTGGACAATCTGAATGACTTCGCCGCCGAGGCCGAAAAGCTGCAGCCCCGGATCCTGCGCACCCTGATCGAGGCATTTTACACCTATCTCGCCGGCAAGAACGACAGCCCGGCCCGGCGCTGGGGCGACAAGACCCCATGGAACACCTACCACCTGCCGGCGATCGGGGCGATGTTCCCGCAGGCGCGTTATGTCTGGCTGATGCGTGACGGGCGCGATGTAGCGCTGTCATATGTGAAGGCGGGGCTATACACGGATCTGCCCGAGGCAGCGGCCCGATGGGCCGATGCCAACCAGGCCTGCGCCCGGTTCTCCCGCTGGTGTCCGCATCTTTACCGCCTGCGCTACGAGGATCTGGTCACCGATCCCGAGGCGGGGTTCGCGGCGCTGTTCGACTGGGCCGGGCTGACATTCCGCCCCGAGATGCTGGAAAGCCAGCCGGAAGTGATGGGAGATGTCGAGATCGAAGGTCACCACGCCCGCGTGCGCGAAGGCATCTCGGCGCACTCGGTCGGTCAGTGGCGTTCGGGTCTGAGCGACAAGGACCTGTCCGCGCTGCCGGAACGGTTCTGGCAACATCTGCGCTTGACGGGCTATGGAGACTGAGACCAACCCCGCACTCTGCCCCGTTAACCCCTTGCCCTCTTGCGCACCCAGCCCAGAAAGGCCGCATCCGGCTTCCTGAGACGCGGACCGCCTGAGCGGGCCCAGACCCCGCGCCATTCTGCCTCGAGCCCATAGACATCCACGCCCGGCATCAGGCCGCGCGCCTGCTCCAGCGTTTCGGGTTTCAGCGCCGGCGGCGGTGTGTCGGGCTCGATCAGGCCACTGCGGGGTGTAAAGCGGATCAGGTCGCCCGGTTCCTCACGCATTTCGTAGTCGGGCAGGTGGTCGGCCTCGATCATGTCACGCAGCATCTTGCGGAACACCCGTCGCGGGCTGGCGCTGCCGGATTTCTTCAGCAGCGTCTCAACCGACACGGTCCAGCCCGGCTGCCGACCGCAATGTTTGCGCGCCAGTTCATAGATCCGCCGCTCCAGCGGTTTGCGTAAACGAAAGTAATCACGGCTGAGGGTCAGGACCGATTTCGACAGCACCGCCCGATAGAGCCAGTCGCTCAGCGTGACCGCGACGCTGACCATGCGCCCGCCGCGGGTATGGCGCACGATCTCCCAGCGTTCGATCAGGCCAAAGCCGGTAGTGGTCTCTTCTTCGCCGGTGACTATATTGGTGGTGATACGGGTGCCTGCCAGCCGCTCGAACGCTTCGCGCAGGCGCCGGTAGGCATCGCCCGATGTTTCGCGGTTTGTTGCCACCAGCAGGTCATGCGCCTTCAGTTGCAGCGTCCGGTCGACCTGCCGCCCTGCATTGATTGCCGCCATCAGCTGGCTGATGCAAAAGATCAGGATGTCCTTGTCATGGATCGTCGCCAGCCCCTTGACCGAGGGTGTGACGGTGATCTGCACACCGTTGTGCTGGTAATCCAGAATCCGGCGATCAGGGCGTGTCGCCAACGAAAAGAGCGGATGCTCCATACTCGCCAGATCGTCTTTGGGGATCGCATCAAAAATATCGCAGACGAAGAAATCGCCCTGTTGCCTGCGATCCGGAAGAAGCCCCCCGTCCGTGTCTGTCACTGCCCTGCCCATGGCTCTTTTGTCCTGCCGCCCTCTTTTGGGGCTTTGATTGCGGTCGGTGTCCGACTCGTTCTCTTTCGTGGTTTTAATGACACCCACCCTAAAGTTATCCACAAGCCCACACAACGGGTTTCCATCGGGGGTTCGGAGTCACATGATCGGGGGTTCAGAGTCGTTTCATCGGGGTTTCAGAATCGGGCACGAGTAAAAATACGGCCTCAATCCCCTTATTTTACTGACCAAATCGCAGCTCAGTTGAGTCCTATAACTAATAAATAACACAAATCTAACACTATAAAAAAACACCCTCCCCTGAAATTGTGCTATATCAGCACCATCATCCCCTTATTTTACTGAGAAAAATCCCGCCTTGTGCTCATTCTTCTTCCATGTATCGTGTTTTTCGGTATCTTGTGTAAAACACGATACATCGAGCGGTTTTCATCATGGTAAAGGACGGCACCCCCCTTCCCCCGTATTTCAACATCGATCCCGATGCAGCACTTGCCGATCTGGACTTACCTACAGGCTCTGAAGGCTTTGCCGCCATTGCTCAAGCCTGCAGTCAGGGACGGTCGGATTTGGCTAGCCGGGGTATGGATAAAGCCGGGCGCAAGGCGTTGCGACTATTCTCCACTTGGGAAATCACCCGCTATCTGATCCCAGTCGCACAAGCCCATTTCCGCCGCGTGCTGAAACAGAATCCGGATTTGCCGCAGGGCCAGTCGGAATCCGAAGCTGGCGCCAAATGGTTCACCCTAGATGAGGTGTTGCGCCTGCGGGCTTTTTTCGGGGCGCAGGGATCGAAGGCCAAGAATTACCTGCCATACCGCCCTGCCGGACAGCCCGCCAAGATTGTGGCCGTAGCCAATTTCAAGGGCGGGGTTGGCAAGACCTCGACCGCAGCACATCTGGCGATGTCCGCCGCTCTTGACGGATATAAGGTGCTGGTCATTGATCTGGATAGCCAGGGGTCAATGACATCGATCTTTGGGGGACAGGTCGAAGATGAGTGGCAGACCGCTTTTCCGCTGCTAGCGCGCCATTACGGAGAATATCTGCGCATCGAAAATCAGCGCCGCCTGGATCGGGGTGACCCGCCCCAACCACTGGACGATACGCTTGGTGCCGCGCTGGACATGACTACGGGCGATGTAACCCAGAAAACGCACTGGCCCAATATCGACCTGATTGGCGCTCAACTGAATTTATACTGGGCCGAATTCCAGATTCCGGTCTGGCGCATGCAGGCACGAGGATGGAAGCTGTGGGATGCGTTAACGGACCGGCTTGAGGTGGACGGGGCGCTGGATGCGTATGATCTGGTGTTCATCGACACCCCCCCTGCCCTTGGATATCTGACCATAAATGGATTAGCAGCAGCAGATATCCTGCTGGTGCCGATGGGAGCGTCTTTTTTGGAATTCGATTCCACCGGTCGGTTCTTTGACATGCTGCATTCCACCTTTGCCAGCATCGAAGAGGGCGAAAATGTTGCCGCCCGTGCCCTTGGCCGCCCTGAAATGGCCTTTGAATGGGATGCCGTGCGGTCTGTAATCACCCGCTATGACGGGGCGCAGCAGGGTGAACTGGCCGCGCTGATGCAGGCCTATCTGGGCAAGACCCTGTCGCCGCACCGACAGGATTTCACAGCGCTGATCGGGCAGGCAGGTGAGCAGGTCAACGGCATCTACGAGGCCGATTACCGCGATTTCAACCGCGAGACCTATGCCCGGGGGCGCGAAACCTTTGACGCCACCTATGCGGCCTTCAAGCGCCTGTTGCTGGGCGTGTGGCGCCGGGATGAACGGGCAGCACAGCAGGCGGCGGAATGATCCCGTACAGGGGCAGGTGAGGAGAGCAGAGATGGCGAAACGAAAACGACTGACCCCGGCGCAGCCCAGTTATTTGGCTGCAGCCCCTGAAACCAAGCCCATGCCTCTGGGGATGAGCCCGGCACCGATTGCGCAGGTGGCGGGCGAAGCTTCGGCCACAGCGGCACTGGAAGAGGTGTCTCAGGCCCTGCAGTCCGCGCGCAGCGAAGGCCGGATGATCGAGCTGTTGCCGCTTGATGTGATCGACGAACACCATCTGGTCCGCGACCGTCTGGAGCAGAACGAGGAAGAGATGGTCGCGCTGACTGACAGCTTGCGCGCCCGAGGTCAGCAGATGCCGATCGAGGTGGTCGCCCTGCCCAATCCCGCCGGGGGCCGGACCCATGGCCTGATTTCCGGCTGGCGGCGTCTGACGGCGATAAAACGGCTCTATAAAGAGACTTTAGACCCTAAATATACGTCCATGCGGGCGATGGTGGTCGCCCCTGACAGTGCGCAGGACGCCTACGTGGCAATGGTCGAGGAAAACGAGATCCGCGTGAATCTCAGCCATTACGAACGCGCGCGCATTGCCGTGCGGGCAATGCAAGAGGGGGTTTATCCCACGCAGAAGACGGCGCTGCAGGGGCTCTTTGGCAACGCTGCTCGATCCAAGCGATCCAAGATCGGCAGTTTTATCGCTCTGGTCGAGGCCTTTGATGAGGTGCTTTATTTCCCCTCCGCCATTAGCGAGAAGCTGGGCCTAGCGCTGGTGCGCGGGATGAGCCGCGATCCGGGTTTTGCCGATGCTCTGAAAGAAAGGTTGAAGGCCACACCCCGCGATGGTGCCGAGGCCGAGATGCAGATCCTGTCCTCGGCCCTGGCTGAGCGGGCCACCCCCCCTGCCCCGCCCGGGGTCTCCGAACCAACCGCGCGCGTGTCAGTGCGTCAGCTAGGCTCGGTATTGGCGTCGGGAGAGCGGACCTTCACTCGGGTGACGACGGGAATCGAGATGCGTTTCACCCCGGATCAGAGCCGCATCGAGTTGCTGGGCGATGGCGTCTCGGATCGGTTGGCTGAGGCGCTTCAGGATTGGCTGAAGGCGCAGTGACCGTTTTCGGATGTTTCGCACGCGAAACATCCGCCCCGGGCGCGTCTTGCCCATATCGGTCTGCGATTGTTGAAGAGGGACGGTGAAACTAAGCTGACCCCATCGGCTTGATAGCCTTTGACGCCATCCGGTTTTGTGTAGATTCTGCCCACCCAATGGACGGCCTCACGAAAACCGGATGCGTTGCCAAGCGGATCATTCAGATGATCAGGGGGTAGACCCCGACAACAGCCTCTTGATGGGCGGGATCTCTTTCAGTTCGAGCTCAAGCCGGTCGGCAATTAACCGGTGGCCAGCAGCGTTCGGATGGTCGTCCCACGGCCGCACCCAGTAGTCCAGGGGATCCACGTTGTTATAGAGATCGTGAAGGTCAATGATTTCGAACCCAGCCTTCTCGGCGAGGTGGCGCAAAACCACGGCCTCGTCGGGGGGCTCGGAGTAAGCCGTCGTCGTAGGCAGGAACATCCAGATGGGAATGATTCCGGCGTCTCGGGCCGCATCGGCCACCCATTGGTAGGTCTGGCCGTTGATATCCTCCGCGACCTCACCCAATCTGCGCCAAAGTTCCTCCTTGCTCATCCCGGAATGGACACCGGCCTTCGCCAGGATTGGACCGAGAGAATCAAAAGGAAGATTTTCTCGTTCATAGAAATCGACGATCTTTGGCCGAACCTGGAGATCGGTTTCATGTGCTATGAAAATGACCGCATCCAAGGACATCGGCAGAGCATCTTCTTTGAACAGCACCGCCTTGTCGACCGCCCGGTAGCCACCGACCGAGAAGTTCCACATCTCGATCGGGACAGAGCCGTCTGCGTTAAGACGGTCCTCGATGATGTTCTCAAAGGTTTTTTCATCCGTGACCCCATAGCCCATACCCCGCGACGCTCCGATCAGGCCGATGCGGACGACACCGGATGGCTTTTCGACCGTGTATTCCCTGTCCCGCAGGCCCAGGCTGTTGGTGGACACCACGCTGCCCTTGAACTGGAACACAAAATTTGGGCGCAACACGGTTCCACGGAAATCGTCCACCGGCATCCCGCCTTCTGACTCAGTCAGCCTCCGCCAGTCTTCACCCCGCTGGCTCTGAAGCTGCCAAAGTTCGGAGTTAATCACCTTGGAATCTGTCAGGTTTTCGTAATAGCCACGCTGAAGCTGTTCTTGATCGCGGGCCGAAAGCCTCGAGGCTCCCATGTCGGCGACAAAAAGGGCCCCGCTGCGGGGAAGCTCATTGTAGATCTGCGGCAATTGCAAAAACATCAGGGCTCCAGCACTCACCGCGACGATGGTTGCGGTTCTGTCCAGCGGATAGGCTTTTCTGCGACCCCTAAGTGGACTGGGTTTTGGGTGCGAGCCTGGTGGTGCCAGGCCAAAAGTGAATCCCATCGTGATGGCGAGGAGCACGAAGAGGAAGGCCAGGAACCCTGCCGAAAGCAAAATATTTGCGACGGTCCAGGAGGCCGAGTCCTTCAGAAGGGGCACTCCGGCAACGGCAATCAACGAAAGCCACTCTTCCATCGTCTCGCTGCTCCAGAGCGACCACAGGATTACAACTGTCAGCATTGTCGCTAGCGTGCGGATGACAAGCAGCGTTCGCGGTCCAATATAGGCCACCGAACCCGGTTTTACGGGGCGCGCCTCGTCGATGGTTTGCACGATCAGCAGCACCCCGAGCAACGCCCAGAACAAGACATCTGGTACTGTAAACAGCAGCGTCCCCAATAGCCAGAACCACTGATAGGCATGCAAGGCCCAGGTGATCACGAACACCAGGGTGATAGCTACGATCACGGCATTCAAATGTGTCAGACCACGGTGCTTGAGCCATACGAAAACCGGATTGAAAACGGTCTTCTGCATGAAGTCTTTCCAGTAGATATTAATGCGCCGCCAAAAATCGATGAAGCTGTTCGAAAAATAGTACCTGATATGCGTTTCGGGCAACGCGAAGCCGAACAGAAACAGCGTTCCCAGAATAGTGTGAAACAGGCCGGAGATCTTCAGATACAATCCGAAGTTCATAATCGCGTAATAGAGGAAACTCCAAAATCCCGTAACGTCGCCGGGATCGATCGCGAGATAGTAATTTACCACCCGGTACAGCAGCAGGTGAACAATTCCGACCAATAGCCACATCGCGCCGCGCTGGTAGGTCTCGAGTTCCGCAACCGACTGGAAAGACCGGCCCCAGTTGGAAAAATCAACCAACGGGAAAAATGGAAAAGCGAAATTCGGCAGCATGAAGAAATACGACAGATGCATCGCCGGGGATTTCGGTCCTTTGCCATTATGGAGGTCGTAAAGGTAGATCACGAGCCGAAACATGAAGATCGAACTCAGGATCGGTAAAATCGTACCCAGACGATCCGCCTGGACTACGCCTGCCCGCACAAGACCAAGGGCGATGGCCACGCCGAAAAGCAAGGCCACACGAATCCACATTGCAGTTGGCAAATGGCAGATTCCAAACAGCAACAATCCCATGACCAGCATGAGCGTCCCGTCCATCCACCCGAATATCGCAAACATCACCCCCAGCGACAAAGCGAGAAAGAAGGTGGGGCGCAACGTATCGGGCATGAAGTGGTTGGCAATGAAACCGGTCAAAACGGCCGGCAAAAGCAAATCGCGGAAAACCGCGCTTTCCAGTTCGTAGCCGTTGAATACCAGATAGAGGAGGGCGACCTGCGCCGCGATCCCGGCAAAACGCAAACCGGCGGCCAGATTTCCGGACAGGTTATATTTGATCAGTGTCGCCAGCAGAACGGCCCCGGAGCCGCCAGCCAACAAAGCCCAGCGAAGGGCGCCGTATTGCCAACGACCGGTGAAATACCCGCGTGTCAGTGCCAAGGCACACAGCGCAGCGCCACCGACCCCCAGTGCCGCAATCAACAGTTTCGTCCAGGTCTCCCGGGTCAGTTTCAGACCGGGTCCATCCTCGTTGGCTTCGTAATTGATATTCGACATCACAGACCTAACCAATTCGCGATAATGTTGCGCTGCATTTCAGAGGTTCCGGAATAGATCGGCGCAGCAAGAACATCCCGCACCGAACGTTCCAGACCAACTTCCACCATATAGCCGCTGCCACCGAACAGCTGCAGCGCATCGAGCGCGGTTTTCACCACGGCTTCGCTGACATAGAGCTTGGTGACGGCCGCATGCAGACCGACACCCTTGCCCGTATCAAGCATCGAGGCTGCGTGATAGACGAGCAGCCGCGACGCCTCCAGTCGCACTTTCATGTCGGCAATCCGATGCGATACCGCCTGATAGTCGCCGATCCGCTTGCCGAAGGTCTTGCGGGTCTTGGCGTAATCGACCGTGCGTTCGATCAGGCGCTGCATGTGCCCGACATGGGCCGCAACCAGGCAAATCCGTTCCCATTCCATGGATTGCGCAAAAACCGGGCCGCCACCGCCCAGCTTGCCGAGTATCTTGTCCGGGCCAGCTCTCACGTCGTCGAAAACTAGCTCGCCGATCGGACTGGTCCGCAATCCCATTTTGTTAAAGGTCTGACCGCGCGACAGGCCCGGTGTGCCATGGTCGAGCAGAAACCCGGTCACGCCCCCCATGAACCCCTTGTCCGGGTCGTTTGCCGCATAAACCAGGATCAGATCGGCCACCGGCGCGTTTGACCCGAAAACCTTGGTGCCATGGATAACAAACTCATTATCGACCCGGGTTGCGCGCGATCGCATGTTGAACGCGTCCGATCCCCCTTCAGGTTCGGTCATCGCGTTGACCGCGATCAGGTCGCCGGAGGACAGGCCGGGAAGATATCTGGCCTTCTGATCCTCGGTGCCATGCAGCATGACCGGCACGACGCAGGCCAGATTATGTGCGCAAAGGCTGAAGACCAGCCCCGAGTCCTCACATCCATATCCCAGCGCTTCGAGCGCCATCGCTGTTGTCAGGGCATCGAGGCCCGCGCCGCCGTATTCCTGCGGCACCGGTAGACCGGTCAAACCCATCTCGCCGCATTTCTTCCACAGATCTCTCGGGAAACTGTGGGTCTCGTCCCGGGCTTCGGCGCCGGGGGTTAGCTCTTGCTGGGCAAATCTGACGATCCCGTCGCAGAGTTGACGCTGATCCTCAGTTTTTGAAAAGTCCACGTGCTAATTCCTTCAATTTCTGAAAATCAGTTTTGTCCGTTGATGTCTGGGGGATGTGGTCGACGGCCTGAAACCGGTCCGGCACCATGTACATGGCCAAATTCGCCGCGGCGAAGCGCTTCAGTTGGATAATCGAAGGGGCCTGGTCTTCCCGCCACTCCAGGAACACAACGATCTGGACTTCCCCATCCCCGTCCGTCACCGCGACCGCCGCGACCTGTTCAGTCAGATCGTGGCGCAGCATCGCCGCCTCGACTTCCCCAAGTTCGATGCGATAGCCGCGCCGTTTGACCATGCGGTCCTGGCGCCCGGAATAGATCAAGGCTCCGTCGGCTCTTTCGTGCACGACGTCGCCTGTCCGATACCATGTGCCACCTTCGGTCTGGACGAAGCATTCCGCGTTGCGCTCGGGAAGATTCCAATAGCCGCGCATCACGGAAGGACCGGCAATCAGCAATTCGCCGCGTTCTCCGTTGGGAAGCGGCCTGCCATCTTCATCCGCGATCACATAGCTGTCGCCTGATGCGGCGTATCCGATCGGAATGGTCTCGTCATCCTTCAAGGCTTCTGCGTCGCTCAGGTGAAAATAGGTGCAGACATTGGTTTCTGTCGGGCCATAGAGATTGAAGAGTTGGGCGGATGTGATCGTGCGGCTCAGGATTTTCAAATGTTTGGTCGGGTAGACTTCGCCGGCGAAACAGACGACACGCAAGGACGACACGTCGGTCTCGGCGAGACCGCCTTCGCTGATCATGGCGCGCAGAATTGTGGGGGTCGAATACCAGATCGTCAGCCGCTCATCCTCGACCAGTCGGCTCAACTCTCCGGGCTGGCGCGCTTCGGCCGCATCTATCAGGCGAACCGCCGCGCCATGCTTGATCGAGACATACAGATCGAGGATCGAAAGGTCGAAATGGATCGGCGCGTGTGAGCTGAAGCGATCCTGTTCGGTCGGCGAGAACATCTCGCTGCACCAGTCGACGAACGCCGCCGCCGAGTCATGGCTGTGTACGACGCCCTTGGGTACCCCGGTCGAGCCCGAGGTGTAGAGAATATAGGCCGTATCCGGATCTCCAGGCGCGCAGGGGCCGGTGGCCGATGCCACGTTGAAGGACAAAAGCGCGTCACCTGCCTCGACCGGGTGTTCGTCACATATCTCGTTGAACAGATCCCCGGAGATGGACGGAGCGGCCAGGATATGGCGCACTTGGCAATTGGCGAAAATTCCGGCGGACCGGCGTAGGGGGGCTGTGGGATCCACCGGAACATAGCATGCTCCGGCGCGAAGGATGCCAAACAAGGCGGCTATCGTGTCGATCGATTTCGGAGCGGCAATTCCAACCCTGTCTCCTGGTCCGATTCCGAGCGCGCCGAGCCGTGTGGCAACGGTTGCTGAAAGACCCTCGAACTCGCCATAGGTAACCGACCGCCCACCGCGTTCGATCATGCAGATGCGGTCCGGGAAACGCGCGGCGGATGCCGCCAGAAATTCGGCAAGACCGGGCATTGCACTATCCCCCCAATTTAATCCCCCAAAAAAATCTTTTGCCGCGCCCCGTCACCCGCGCCGCAGTCAATTCGTCAACTATTCTTCCTGTTCTGAGAAATTGTTTCCAAAATCAGATCAAGCCGGTCGAGATGTTCTGCATCCACTTCATGCGCTGGAATTGAAATGTTGAACGTCTCTTCGAGGAACGACACCAGTTTCAGCGCCCCCATCGAATCGACAATGCCTTCAGAGATCAGCCCGATGTCGTCGGTCAGATTCTCCTCCTTTTCGCCTGGTAAAAACTCATTCAATATGAATGACTTGATCTGGCTTTTGATGCTATCGGAATCCATCACACCTACAATTAACCTTTCCTCAAGAGTATTGACCTACCACCCGAATCCATTGAAGCGGCGCTCGAAAATAGTGTGGTCCAGCGTAACGAAGAATTGTCGGATCGCAAAAAAAAACGAAATCCGGCCGGGTCCGGGACTTATCCCTGGTGGCGGTATCATTCGTTGACGTGAGTTAGGTCAACATTTCTGCTAGGTACGAACATCTGCGTAATTCGTGAGCTTAGCTAACATAGCGGCAACCGCATTTTTTTTTAACGATTAACGGGGAGCTCGGAATGTATGACGTAATTATTATTGGTGGTGGGCCAGGCGGGTCTGTTCTATCGTGTTTCCTTTCTAAGGCGGGTATCAAGAACGTCATTTTTGAAGGCGCGGTGCATCCGCGCCCGCATGTGGGGGAGTCGCTCGTAACGTCGACCACCCGAATCTTCGATGAAATCGATTTCCTCGAGGTCATGGAGCGTGAGAATTTTCCAAAAAAATACGGTGCGGCCTGGCATCCCCCGCAGCGTCTTGCCACGGCACATATCCTGTTCAAAGAGTTTCCGCAGCCCGGAGTAAACCAAGACTACACGTATCACGTCGACCGGCAAAAATTCGACATGCTGCTCTTTAAGCATGCTGAGAAGTTCGGCGCCAAAACCTATCAGGGGACCCGGGTGCGCGAAGTCGTGTTTGAGGGCAACCGGGCCATTGGCGTTAAGGTCGATATCGCCGGTCAGGAGATGTTTGTTCCAGCCAAAGTTGTCGTTGACGCGTCGGGGCGCCACACACTGCTTGGCAATCAGCTAAAGCGGAAGAAACCCGATCCACAGTTCAACCAGTTTGCGGTGCATGCCTGGTTCAAGAACATCGACCGGGGTTCTGAGGACGTGCGCGATGATATCCATATCCACTTCCTGCCTGTTGAGCGGGGCTGGGTCTGGCAGATACCCATCACCGACGAAATCACCTCGATGGGGGCGGTTGCCGAAAAACACGCCTTTGACAAATCGCACCAGGACCGGTCGGCCTGGTTCTATGATCTTGCCAATTCGGCCCCGGATATCAAGAACGCGATGCGAGATGCCGAGCGCATAAACGAGTTCACCGTCGAGGCCGAGTACAGCTATTGCATGGACAGCTTCTGCGGTGATGGCTTCCTGATGATCGGCGACGCGGCACGGTTCGTCGACCCGATCTTCTCGTCCGGGGTGTCCGTCGCGCTGTCGAGCGCCAAGTTCGCCTCAGAGGTGATCATTGAGGGGCTTGCCGAAAATGATCTGAGCGAAGCCAGGTTCAAGCCGTATGAGCAGCGGCTAAGGCGCGGCACAACGATCTGGTACGAGTTCATTTCGCTTTATTACAAATTGCTGCCGCTGTTCACCTGGTTCATCGATTCAGAGGATCACCGTCACCAGGTGCTGCAACTTCTGCAGGGCGAAGTATACGACCGGCAAGAAGTTCCGGTGCTCGATTCGATGCGTGAATACATCGATGCTGTCGAAAAGAACGATGCGCACATCCTGAAAAAGGCGCTGGATCCCAACATCGACATCCATGAGCTTCACCAGATTGCTGTAAGCCGCTGATCTCGATCCGGCCTAGCCCGTGGCCATAGAGGCCGGCGAAACATGGCTCCGCCGGATAGGCGGGGCCGGCACTGGCATCTGGTGCCAGCCGATCAAACGCAAAATGCCCTGTCCTGCATGTTGCGGGGCGGGGTAGACAATTCTGCCTGCAGCGCCGCAAATCTCTTCTGGTCGTCCTTAACCCAATCGGCGATCAAATTTCTTATTTCATCACTGAATGGTTCGGCCGTGCGTTTGCGTGCCCCTTTGCTCACCAGGGCCTTGAGGTCCGAGACCATTTTTCGCCGAAGCCGGCGTTTCAGGGCCGATGCCAAGCGTGTCTCGCGAAAGCTGAACACCCAACGCGGCAGGCGTGACAGGGTTTCGGCAGAGTTTGTAGCGATTGTCTCCGGGGCGGGCCATTCGTCGCGGATGCCCAGAAAGGCGGACACTTTGCCCAGAGTGGGGGCGGGGTCCCGAACCAGATCTTCGAATTGAAGAAGCAGAAAATTCTCGCGAGGAAAAAGCGCGAGATAGGGGGCAAGCTGACGGGCATAGCAACTTGCATCCACCAGGTGTTGCAGGGTGTGTGACCCCGGAAGATCCTTCACCTTCGCCACGTTGATCCCACTCAGCGCGGCATGGCGGTACTGGCTTTCGGCGCGTTCGACCGGATCACGCGCCAGAAAGAGGAACTTGCAGTTCGGGATCGCCTCTGCGATGCGCTCGGGTACTCCGGAAAAGAGCTTGCGTTTGGTGTAGTTCGGAGAGGCTTCGGCATAGAGCCTGAAACCGGGCTGAAACTGGCCGTGATACCAACCAAAGCCGCGTTTCCAGTTCTTTTCGGCGACGAAGAAATCGGTTTCCTTTTCCGAAGAAACCCCGATCTGTTCATGGCCCGCCATATATTCATACAGGCTGGTTGTGCCGGATTTCATTGCGCCGATAACAATCACATCCGGCAGAATTCCTTCACTCACACGATGGCTCCATAGATTGAGGATTTCGCAAACCTGACCTTGCCGGAAAAGCCGAGCGTAGCGATGTCACGTTTGCAGTCATTGTTGCCCTTGTGAATGATTATGGTGAACGAAAGTGCCGAAAAATAGGAAAAGGTGGAAATTTCTGTTGGACCAACATGATTGCGGTTAGCTCATACAGTCTTACCACCGTTTGGTTTGATGGCCAATCAAGGAGACACTTCATACCCATCTATCACTGTGGATGGCGCCGGAGAGAGGCGCCTTTTTGATCAACCATTGCGTTTTCGCGTTAACCGGATGACACACCCGATACGGGTTGCTATAGAATGCAAACTTTCTTTTTTTACCAACAATTGAGACCTTATGCAGATCGAAGATACCCCGCTTTCCGGCTTTAAGATTCTTACTCAAACCGGTTCGGAGATGCCCTGGGCTTTTTCAGATAAAGCTGCAACAAGCGGGTTTTGGCGAACATGGCATTGCGCTGGATTTCGTGCGGGACAACCACTCGTTGTCCGAGCTGGTGGGGACGGTGCGGGGTCTGCATTTCCAGGCGCCTGCGAATGCCCAGGACAAGCTGGTACGCTGCGGGCGGGGGGCGTTGTTCGATGTGGCCGTTGACATTCGCAAGGGCAGCCCGACCTACGGGCATTGGTTCGGGACCGAGCTGACGGCGGAAAACGGCAAACAGCTGCTGGTCCCCAAAGGATTTTTGCACGGGTTCGTCACGCGGGCGCCCGATATCGAAGTTGTCTATAAATGCACCGATTACTATGCGCCCGAAAGCGATGGGGCAGTGCGCTTCGATGACCCCAATATCGGGATCGACTGGAGGATTGAAACAGAACCCGCTCCGTCCGGCAAGGACGCCGCGGCGCCGTTTCTTGCCGAATTCGACAGCCCTTTGTCTGGGAAGGGTCCGAAACATGAAGCTGATCGTGACCGGAGGGGCGGGAACCTACACGCTGCTCGAGGCGGCGCGGGCCTATTGGACCGGGGCAGGGCGGCCCGAGGGGTTCCGGTTTCACCATATCTCGACAGATGAAGTCTATGGCTCGCTGCCCGCCGATCCGCAAGTCAGGTTCACCGAAGAGACGGCCTATGACCCGCGCTCGCCCTATTCGGCCTCCAAGGCCGCCAGCGACCATCTGGTCCGGACCCTTTGCACCATTCTCGACCGGTTGCGGCGTTCTTGAAGCGAGAGTTGCGAATAAACGGCTCCCATGCGATGATCTCCTATTAGATAACTTATTGTTTTCTAATAGGAGTCGCGCTTCAGGGTGGCGCGCTCCGATGTGAACTCACGTTGAAGCGCAATTTCTGATTTATTCTTTTACGTCAGCCTGTTCTGAATTTCCATCAGGTTACTTTCGAAGACTTCGGCCGGCGTTCGATAGTCGAGGCACTTGCGCGGGGTAGAATTGAGGCGGTGGCAAATCGACCTCAAATATCGATTTGTCAGCGCCGTCGGTTCAGTTGATCTCGGCAGATACTTTCGCAGCCTGTTGTTTGTATTCTCGACGGTTCCTTTCTGGTACGGCGCTTGCGGGCCGCAGAACCACGCGTCCGCACCGATCCCGGCCTTGAGATGTTTCCAGGCCGAGAACTCGGTGCCACGGTCGAAGGTGATCGACTGGCGTGCATCAGCGGGTAGGGGAGCCAGCCCCTGGATCAGTGCTTCCATGATCGGTTTAGACTGGCGATCCTCGTTGCGCATGACGACAGCGTAGCGGCTCACGCGTTCGACCAAAGAGGTGACGTTCACCTTTCCATGCTCTTTTACGGAACATCATCAGATCGCACTCCCAATGGCCGAACTCCGTACGCTCTGAGACGCGCTCAGGCCTATGGGACAGGCTTTGTACGTCGAAGATGTGGGGTCGGTTGTGCCTGCGATAGCCACGGGGTCTGCGTCGATGGCGGTGTTCAGGCAGATGGCGATAGAACTGTTCGTCGCGACCGTCCTTGGAATAGGCAAAGCGATAGATCGTCTCGTGGCTCACTCGGATTGGGTGACGTTCAAGCCGCATGCGGCCAGCGATCTGTTCTGGTGACCACCCAGCCTTGAGCCGATCTTCGATGGCAGCCTTCAGCTCTGGATGCACGATCATCTTACGGTGGATGGCACGACGCTTCTCATACTTGCCTTGCGCGGTCACAGCGTAGTAGCCGTTGATCTGGGGAAGTTCCTTGTCGTCGAAGTAATTCCGCTTCAGTTCCCGGTAGATCGTGGACGGGGCACGACCGAGACGATCCGCAATCTCCGGAATTGGTATCTTTGCTTCACGCCACTTGTCGATCTTTCGGCGTTCTTCCAAACTCAGGTGAGGGTAACAGCTTCCCATTCATCAGCCTCCGTGCAACATTCTGTTTTAATACAGAATTTGCACTTCGTTTGTGAATCCACCCGGCTATATGAGATGTGAGAGATAAGAATGGTTATGTAAAAAATATTGGCCTAATCTGGAAAGCAAATTAGTGACCTGCTTGTCCACTAGCTTCATCGAAAACAGATGCCGGTTCAACACTACTCGACCCATGATGTTGCTCTTGGCAGCGACTTTGGGAACCGATGCCGGTGCTCAGGTCATGAACGACTGCTGGACGATTAAATCTCACGGCGGTGCCACCACTCTTCCAAGCTCTCACAAAACAAGCCGCCCAAACCATCCATAATTTTAAGCGGAATATGCCATCCAATTCGACCCGAGCTCCATTTCTTTTACGGGTGAAGCGTGCCTGCCAGCCCGCGCCAGACCTTCCATGGTGCCGATGGATTTCAGGATATCCGTCGTCTGTTCCTGAAGCATCACAAAGGCATCTTCGCCCAGATGGTCTTGCATGTAGCGAACATAGCGACTGGACGCGTTAACATAGCCATCGGATGCCTGGAAATCGCTGTTGCCAACGATATCAGCAAGCGCGGACAGATGTGGGCGGCTTTGCCCATCATCCCGGACGTCGTTGATATGAGAGATAACCAGATGAGCCAGATCCTCTCTTAACTCAGGCTGCCATCTGCTCCAAAAACCCTGACGACGGACAGGGTGCGCATGCAGTGCAATCCTCTGATGTCCTATTGCAATCGATACTATTCGGCGGTCGGTCCGAATAGATCATGAAGGGATGTGAGAGAGGCCTGAAACAAAGCGGTTCTTTCAGAAAGTGAATGTGTCATAAATTCCCTGATAAAATTTCTGGATTTTTTCCAACGCACGCACTCTCAATTCCTTGTAGTGCCCGCCCCGATTTGAATAGCAGGAAATGAAGCGTTTGACTGGATCTCTGACCACCGCAATGCGCCAGTAATCCTTAATGGGGGGATGAGGCTCTCTTTCGAAAGCTGGAGTACCGTGGCAAGCGGACGACGGCAATTCGCGCCACCCCCGAACCGGGCCAAGTTGGGGGCAAACTGTTCACGCGCGATCTGTTCAGATTGGATTGAGGGGCAGGCTGGCTAGGACAACAGCCACATGATATTGGTTCACAGCACGCCATGTGCGATTTCGGCGACATATTTTTCTTTGGCTGGAGGAAAACCCACTGGCAGCGCTCAAAAATTTGCGGGTATGATTTTAAGGTTCGATTAGGGGTACACAATTGAAAGCCGAGATCAGAGCAGGCACAAGTCCTGATACACGGGTGCGGGAAACCCCTGAAAATCTTCGAATGGTCTATATTGGCGGGGATTCAACGAACCCAACGCTGATCCTGCGTATCCGCTCCTTCCTGCGGGAGGGCGTCGATCTGACCGGCTTTACCTTCCGGCGCCGGAAGTTCAACACCGGATATCAGCCGGAATGGCATAACGTGCATCTCGGAGAGACGGTCGACCGGAAATATCTGCACCGTTTCTCGCGCCTTTTGCCGGCCCTGCGGATCCTTGTCCGCAACCGCGACATCCTGCGCGATGCGAACGTGATTTACACTCGGCAAATCGACCATCTGTTGCTGGGACTCTTTGCCAAGTGGCTGACGGGCAGCGGGGCCCGGATCGTCTATGAGGTAGAAGACGTTCAGGAGGTGTTTTTCAGGAAAACGCTGCTGGGACGCTTGTTCCGATGGAGCGAGCAGTGCGCACTCAGGCATGTTGACCTTTTGGTTGTGCTGTCTCCGGGGTTCCTGCATGGATATTTTGAGCCGATCCAGAACTACCGGGGCCCGAGTTTCGTTCTGGAAAACAAGATACAGCTCGGTGACAAGCCGGATGTGCCAACCGATGCGGGGTGCGTCTGGAAGGACATCAAGGGCCGGTGGATAATTGGCTGGTTCGGAACGCTGCGCTGTCCCAAGTCGATGGCATTGCTCGAACAGATCGCCGAGCGTCTGGGGCCGAAGGTCGAAATCTACACGCGTGGATACCCGACCGAAACCGGGCTTGAAGCATATCTGGAGATCGTCAACCGGCATCCGAACTGGACCTATGACGGCGAATATACCATCCCGGATGATCTCGAGGAGATATACGGGAGGGTGCATTTCTCGTGGTGCCTGGATTTTCTCGATGAATTCGGGAACTCGCCGCTGCTTTTGGCCTGCCGAATGTATCAGGGCGGGTTTTATGGAGCCGTTCCCTTAGTCGTTGAAGGGTGGGAGATGGACCGCTGGCTGCAACGGGCCGGGATCGGACACGCCTTCCCCGAACCATATGTCGAGGCGATTATCCAGTTCCTGGAAGACACCGATCCGGCATCCTACCAGTCGGAGCGGGCCGAGATCATGGCGCGCCGCCAGGATCTGTTTCTGGAGGACGGGCGGGATACGCATGCCATGCTCAACATGATCCGCGAGCAGGTGGTTGCCAGGGGGCGAACGTCCTAGTTGCGGATCCGCCAATCCTGTGGATCGGTCCCATCCCGGTTCTGTTAACGATCAATCCATAGAGGATACGGCCCCGATGCCGTTTGTTTTGGCGCTCAGATGTGCGCTCAGCGCCGGTGAACGGAGCTTGGAAAAACTTCAGGCCACACTCATCCGGTTCAAGCTGTCGCAGCATGATCCCTGAATATCCACGATCTCGGTTGCAAGCGTGCTTTCGAAGGTGCGCGGGGTGAAACCCAGATCGACCAGCGTATTGCGCGAGACGTCAAATTCGTTGCCTTCCGGTTCGCGGCGGGGGTTCTCCAGTTTCTGAATCTCGGCGCCCGTCAGCGTTGAAACGAGCGAAGCCAGGGAGTTGATCGTGCAAATATCGGAAAACTGGTTCACGATCCGGACTCGGTCACAATGTCCGGGTGGAGTTTCGGCCGCCAGCGTAATGCACGACAGCATGTCTTCGATGTGAATATAGGCCCGCATCTGCTCGCCGCTGCCGTAAACCGTCAGGGGTTTGCCCTGCAGGCCCTGCAGGATAAAGCGGTTCACGACCGTTCCGTAAATCGGATCGTGATCGAAGCGGTTCACAAGGCGCGGGTCACGGCGGGTTTCGGTGGTTTGGGTCCCCCATACGATCCCCTGGTGCAGATCGGTTATCCGGGTGCCGTGGAAACGCGCATAAAACGCAAACAACTGTTGGTCCAGGGATTTGGTCAGGTGATAGATCGAATCCGGCTCGCCCGGATAAACGATTTCCGTTTCCACGTCCCGCCCGTCGCTGCCATGCGCGGTGATGTTCAGATATCCCTCTGGCAGCTTCAGCCCGGCCGTACTGTAACCGTACACACCGATGGTTCCCAAATGGATCAGATGTGCGTCGGTTTGGGTTTCTGTCATGGCCGCCAGCAGATTGTGGGTGGTCCTGATATTGTTGTCGACGGAATAACGCGCCCCGGCAGAAGATGCCATGGAATAGGGAGCAGACCGTTGTTCGGCGAAATGTATGATGATATCGGGCCGCCCTGCTTTCAGAAGGCCGCACAAAGCCGGGTAATCGGTTGCAAGATCGATTTGGTGATGAGCGACAGAGGCGCCGATTTCCTCTTCCCATGCGCGAATTCGCCTAGACAGGGTCGAAATCCTTGTAAGAGATCTGGTGCCCAGGTCCTGATCTATCCTGCGGCGCGAACCATTGTCGGCAATAGCCACTCTTGCGCCAAGTGCAGAAAAGCGAAGTGCCGTTGGCCAACCGCAAAATCCGTCGCCACCAAGGACAAGAACGGACGTGTTTTTGGAACTCTTTTTTGAGTACTCGATATGCATTTGAAGCCTCTGTCGGCAAACCGACATCTTAAACACTGCCAGTCTATGACAACTAATCTCTGCGTGCAATAATAGCGTGTGGTTACATTAACTTGCTCCCAAAATGGAAACATTCACGAGGCAATAATATCTTTGTCTCGATTGATTGACGGGCCGCCCGGAAAAACGGTCCGTGCGAGGCCATTACGCCTCAGAACCACCGACCGATGGCCATCAGAGACACCAGGGGCGCGACGTTTTCGGAACCGGCAGGGGTGCGCAATATCCCGGTAATCAGGTCCGCATCGCGATGACGCGGGTGGGGACCCCTCCGACGATGGCATTTTCCGGGACGTCTTTTGTCACCACGGCACCGGCCCCGACAATCGCGCCATTGCCAATGTGGACCCCATCTATGATCCGTGCGCCTGCGCCGACCCACACATCATCGCCAAGAACAACGGGACCCTTGGTCGTAAGGCCCTGCCGCACCATCGGGCCAGCGCCCAGTTTGGTGTGATAGCGGCCGCCGCCGAAATAGCAATGTCCGGCAATAATCGCATGGGATCCGATCTCGATACCCGACGTGGCCGAAAAAGTGCAGTGGCTGCCCAGCGAGCAATCCGCGCCGATGCGGATATAGCCGTCCTTGACCACCAGTTCGGTTCCGCGCGCAATCAATGTGCGTGCTCCGATTGCAAAATCATCGGAACTGTCGGCTCCGCGCGCATCGAGCGCGCAGCCGTCATCTATCGTGACGTTGTCCCCGATGGTCATGCGGGCCGGACAACGCAACGCGATGTTACGGCCAAAATTCATACCCCGGCCCGCGGTTGCAAAAAGACCCGGATACAGCTGCTTGCGCAGTGCATATCCTGCGGCCCCCCGAAAACCTGACGCCAGTATCATGGTAAATTCATATCGAAAGAACGCGCCCAAGCTGGATCGCCCCACAAAGAACGCTTGGTATTTCTGAAATGCCGATCCGCCCGAACCGAGGGTTTCCACGACATTTTCCTTTGTCGGGTCTTGGGTGGAATTCAGTGTCATCAGTTTTCTCCCGCCTCTTGCGGCCTGCCTCTGCGATAGCCCCGGATCTTGCAGGCCAGATCGCGGGCGAGATAGGTGTAGCCCTGGCGATTGCGAAAGACATCGGGCAGGCGCGTTGCCGGCTGCTCGATATATTTGATCATCGTTTTCTCCCAGCTCGGAACCACAAGCCGACTGGATGCGGGGACATAGCCCAGACGCTGCATCTCGTCGGTGGCAACGGTTTCGATCAGGCGGATTTCGCGGGCGCTCAGGCCTGTTTTCCAGCGCCCGACGCTGTCCTGAGAGATCGGCCGCCGCAGCTGGTTCTCGTTTCGCGCATCGGTCTGATAAGCTGTCTTGTTGTGGTGAAACTGGAGCTGCTGCGGATCATAGCTTTCACCGAGGAATGTCATGATGCGCGTGAGCTCCACTTCCGGATCACTGACAACATCTTCATATGCGACAACAATCCGATCGTCTTCAGGGATTTCACGCATTGCCTCCTGCGCGGCCCGTTGATGACGAACCCAGCTTTCGGCGAAACGCTGAACATGCTTGCCGTGGAACCGCGCTTCTTTCCACGACAGTGAAACATCACGAGGATCGCGATGCAGCAGGATGACCAGCGCGTCCGGCCAGGCAGCGCGCACTTCGCGGTGCAAAAGCAGGTGCCAGGGGGTCTTTTCTCCCCAGCGCGGCTTGCTTTCCTGCCGCGCCCACCAATCCATCACCGCACGGGCGACACCGCCGAAAGTGGGGGTCTCGATCAGGGCTAGCACTTCGTTTTCGACGGGCCGCGGGTCCCAGTCATGGACAACGCCGAAGTCGATGATGTCCCGAACCAGGGCGCGGCGGTTTGTTTCGTAGGACAGGTCTCCGTACCCTTCGGCGCGCGGCAGCCATTGCGAGAACAGATGCGACTCGAACGGTATCGTTATGCGCGGATGGGCATCGATCAGCCGGCTCATCAACGAGGTACCCGAGCGCGGGGCGCCCAGTATGAGAATGGGCCGGTCGGCGCGCGGGGTCGTGATCTCAGATGCAGTCATTGGGATGTCTCTCCGTTTCGAGAACAGTCTTTGAAGACGGGGCCGGTCGGCGCCGGATCAACAGAACCAGCAGCGGTGGCAGGCTGACGAGCGTTTGGATTGCAAAGGCGAGAAGACCGACGGCGATGCTGACTTCGGCCATGATGCCCGCGGTTTCGAAACTCAGCACCAGCAGCCACTCGCGGACGCCGAAGCCTCCGATTGTCACCGGAATCATAAGCGCCATGAGCATCACCGGGATCGCAAAAAAAGCGAGTCCGAGAGGAAGGCTCTGACCGAGCGCATAATACAAGCAGATAAAAAGACAGGTCCGCAACAGTGTGACCAGCATCGAAAAAGCGACCCCTGGAAGCAGACCGCGCGAAACCATGCCCGGGCGCCGGATCAGCGACAGAAGGCCTTCGATCTTGGGTCTGAAGCGTCGCAGCGGGCCGGGCGTGAAGACCCGGATGACAGTGGCGGATCCACGCAGCATGACAAAGGTCGCCGCAAGGATCGCGAGTATTGCGCCGAAGGCGACAAGGGCCACTGCTGGAAAACCTGCGGCACCGGCCCCCAGAGCGGCCACGGCCAGGGTGCCCAGGGTTGCCGCATAGCGATCCAGAGCGATGCTGGCGACCACCTCGGAGGCCCGCGCGCCCTGTCCTCCGGCCATGCCGGCCCTGAGAAAGGTCCCGCGGGCGATGTCGGTGCCCAGCGAACTTGGCAGCAACGCGGCAAAGGCTATGCTGCCGGACACGATGCGGAACAGGTCCCCGAACGGGGGCCTTAGACCGATGCGTATCAGCAGCAATTGCCAACGCCAGGTAAGGGCCACGCGGGCGGCCAAAACACACACAACCGCAGCCAGGATCAAGTCCCATCGTGCGCCGAAGGCTAGCCTGGCCGTATGATGCCAATCCACCATGAGCGCGAGCGCGGTCAGAAGCGTCAGCGACACCGCGGCGCGTATCAGGCGCGCCGGCCGCCACGACCGTGATTTCTGAGGGGTCGTGTCTTTCATCCCCACCCCCTGGCAGATATCTGGCGGGCTGTCATGCCCCGCAGCGGATATCCAGTGCGCAGCCGGTCGAATTCCGCGTCCCGGCGGGTGTGGCAGCCGATCCGAATGACAGGCCGGCATCGAAGCCGTATATGGGAAAAGACAGAAGCACTCATCAAAACACTGCCGAATTGCTGACGCTCTGAAAATCCGGCATTCCAGAGCGTGAAAACCAATAAAGCCCGTGAAACAAGGACCTGCCGCCCATCCCGGCAGGACCGGAAACTAGGTTTCGGATCGGGCAGAAGTTGTATCGGCCTCCTTTTTGTCCGGGCCACTAAGCGCCTCCGGCAGCCGGCCGGTCTGCCGGCACCAGTCCACGATCTCGCGAAACGCTTCCATGTGGCCGCATGCCGGTTCATACCCAAGCAGGCGCCTGGCCTTGGAAATGTCAAAATGACGGTTTTTAGTGAAGAAACCGACGCGGCGGGGATGCAGCGGCGGCTCGATGCCAAGCGGAAGACAGAGCGCCTCGACGATGCGCCCGGCCAGCATGACCGGTCCGACCGGAATGTGCAGCCGCGGTGGCTTCACGCCGACAATTCCGGCGATATCCGCGGCAAGCTCGTTCAGGGTTGGGGCTGAACTACCCCCGATGAGGAAGGTCTCTCCGGCTGCGGCCGGAACCTCTCCGGCGCGCAGAAAACCCTGACACAGATCCTTGACATGCACCATGTGGAACCGTGTGGTGCCCGGCCCGATCATCACGAACTTCCGGTTGGCAATCGGAAGAGCCAGCTTCAGAAGCCGTTCGTCTCCGGCCCCCGAGATCGAACAGGGGCGGATGATGACGGTCTCAAGCCCAAGCTCTTCACCCAGCTTGCGCGCCAGGGTTTCGCCTTCCAGCTTCGTCTCCTGATAATCATCACCTGGTCCAAAAGGTGTGTCCTCGCCACTGGGCCCCCGTTTGACATCCCCGTGTACGCCAATGGTCGAAACATGGACAAACCGGCGCACCCCGGCGGCCTTGGCGGCGCGCATGAGAGACTCGGTCGCCCCAATATGAATAGCCTCCAGCGCGGTACGACCACCGACAAGCTGCCGGAACAGACCCCCGACGTTGAACACCGTGTCCATTCCCTCGACCGCCTGCGCGCAATCGTCGGGGTTGGTCATGTCCGCCTCGAATGGCGTCACGTTTCCGGCAGGTTCTACCTTGTTGCCGCCCGGGCGCTGCATGGCGCGGACCTCCGCCCCCCGCTCGGCCAGACTTTGCACCAGATGGCTTCCGGCGAACCCGGCGGCACCGGTCACGAGAACCTTGCGACCGTTCCAGAAACCCGGGGTCAGTCGCGGCGCGGTCGAGGGTGTATCCGGCATCTCACCGGTCATCAAAGCCTCCTATGGATCAAAATAGTTAGACTCAAATCTGGTACTTTGGCTCTGCCGTATTTGCAGACGGCTATAGGTGGAACGGCTTGTAACATTCAATAAAAGGCCGACCGACATTCTCGGGCAGATATCCTCGGTTGGAAGCCGATATTTGTCAATCTGTGGTGGCAGCGCGGCAGAATCTGGGCGCGATATGATAGACTCCAAAGGTTCTGTATCGGAGTCTTGGTGTATGTTTAATTGGTGTTTTCATTGTACTACTCATCATTTGGCGGATTCTCCTAGAGCTTCTCCAGCCTCTATAATTTCTACGTCAGCCATATAATCCCTTATATTTACGAGTATTGGTTCCGATGCGATGACAATGAATCCGCAGAACCACCGGAAGATCAGGTTCTGACCGGGACGACGGTGACAATACACTGACCGGTGGTGCCGGCAACGACACCATCAATGGCGACCGGGGGCGGTAATGACGTGCTGACCGGCGGGGCCGGTATGGACCGGCTGATCGCGGAACGCGGCAACGATGTTTTGACCGGGGGCGCGGATGCCGACACCTTCGTGTTCGAAGCCGATCACGGGGCGACCGGATCACCGATTTCGATACCGCCGGTGGCGATGTGATGGATCTGACCGCCCTGGGCCTGTCCGGGATTGGCGACCTGAGCATCGCGAATGATAGCAATGGCGATGCTGTCGTCGATACCGGCAATGGGACCATTACGTTGCTGGGTGTGGACAGCAGCGCCCAGGCCGCGGACGATTTCTTGTTTCTGTAGGCGCCGTTACGACGGGGCCCTGGCCGGGCGGCACGACCAAGTGTCAGCCTCGGCCTGGTTTCCCTGTCCGAGGCTCGTGCGGGCAAGGAACAGAGTGCCCTCGTCTCTACCAGTTTGCTCTACTTGTTAGGGACCCAGCAAGCTGGGTCCCGGCGTTTGGCATGGGTGCTGAAGGCGACCATCACAGGCTGAAAACGTCGGCCGCGAGGAATTCGGCTTCGGTCACACCGGGCAGCAGGACAAAGTTGAAGGCGCCATCCGGGGTTGCGATGCCGATCCGCAAGCCGGCGCTGATATCAGTGAAGACCAGCGCATCCGTCAGCGTCGCCTCATCCCAGCCGTAATGCTGGGCAATCGGGGTGAAGTCGAGCTTGTCGCCCTCGGCGATCGAGAAATCGAGAACCTCGTCGCGATAGCCGTCCAGCGTCTCGAAGGTGAACCGGAACACGTCCGCCCCCAGGCCGCCGGTCATCTTGTCCTTGCCGGCACCGCCGTCGAGGATGTCGTTGCCGCCATTGCCGTAGAGGTTGTCGCGCCCGCCCAGGCCGAGGATTTCGGTGGCGCTGTCGCCATCGGTCAGCGTGTCGTTTCCGTCGGTGCCCATCAGAACCGGCAGCGTCACGATCGTGCTGTCCAGGGTGATATCCGGGCCGAAGACGGTTGCGATGTTGCCATTGTCATCCGTGGCCGTGACCTCCAGCGTCAATATCCCATCCGCAAGCCCGCTGATATCCAGCACCACACTGCCGTCAGCGGCCAGCGGCGCCGAGGACACGCTGTTCACACCGTCATCCACCGTCACCACCGCCGTCGCATCCGCATCGATGCCGGTGACGTCAACCGTCATCGCCAACGCTTCGAGGGCGGTGATCTGGTTGTCCGGCGCGACGACCGTCAGGTTGCCATCCGCATCCGCTGACAGATCCGGTGCTGTTTCCAGTGTCAGGACCGGGCCGGACACCGTTGTCATATTGCCGGAACCGTCGGTGGCCGTGACCGAAGAGGTCACCGGGCCATCCGGCAGGCCGGTCAGGTCGAAGATCATCGGGCCGTCGGCAGTCGCGGCCTGAACGATATCGATCCCCCCTGCGCTGAAGGTCACTTCGGCCGTCGCATCGAAATCCAGCCCGGTCAGGTCGATCTGCACGGATGTGAGCTCGGTCGCATCGATCAGCAGATCCGGCGCCGAAAGCGACATGTTGCCGTCATCGTCTCCGGTATCGGGCGGCGGGCCGGGATTGAGGATCATCGTATCCGCCGCAAGGAATTCGGCTTCGGTCACACCGGGCAGCAGGACAAAGTTGAAGGCGCCATCCGGGGTTGCGATGCCGATCCGCAA
>NZ_JBXWOX010000027.1:0-55591 GCF_059611125.1 Ruegeria sp. CDSB029 | reverse complement strand
GAAGCCGAAGCCGAAGCCGAAGCCGAAGCCGAAGCCGAAGCCGAAGCCGAAGCCGAAGCCGAAGCCGAAGCCGAAGCAGAAGCCGAAGCAGAAGCAGAAGCCGAAGCAGAAGCCGCTGTGGAATTGACCCAGGAAGAGAACTCTGCTCCGCCGGAAGAAGCGCATCGTGAAGAGCCGCAGCAGGAAGAAAAACGCAGTGGATTTGTCCCCGCTTTGCTCGGTGGTGTGATCGCGGCGGGAATTGGATTTGCAGCTGGCAGCGCGGGCTTGTTTGGATCTGGCGATACAGATGCGCTTACCACGCTTGAGGCGAAGCTCAACGATCAGTCCACACAGATCGAGGCACTAACCAAGTCCCTGTCCGACACATCTGGCGTCGACAGCAAGATTGCAGCGCTGACCGATCAGGTGACACCGATCACCTCCGATCTGGATACGCTCAAATCCAGTGTCGATGAGTTGGCGGGCAAGATTGATCCTTTGGCCAGCCGCCTAAGTAAAATTGAAAGCGACGCGCTGACCCAAGGCGCGTCCCCCGAAGCGTCGGCAGCCTTTGAGGCCGAACTGAAGAAATTACAGGACTCACTGGCGGCGCAGCGGGCCGAAGTGGAAAAAATGGTGTCGGACGCACAAACGCTTGAGGCGAAAGCCTCGGCAGAGGCTCTGGCAGCGACCAACGCGGCGATCCTGTCGCGCCTGCATGGTCAACTGGATGCTGGTCAGCCTTACGCAGACCTTGTCGCCGAACTGAAGGCAGGCGGCGTTGATGTGCCTGAGGCGCTATCGGGCCCTGCCGATAAGGGCGTTGCAAGCGTATCGACCTTGCGGGCATCGTTCTCACCTGCTGCGCGAACCGCGTTGGCGGAGGCACGGGATGCGGACAAAGCCACCGGTCTGGTGGCATTCCTGCAGCGACAGACCGGGGCGCGTTCGGTCACCCCACAAGATGGCGATGGCCCGGATGCGATCCTGTCTCGTGCCGAGTCGGCTCTGTCCAGTGGCGACGTCTCAACGGCCCTGACCGAACTTAAATCCCTGCCCGAAGCGGCGCAGGCAGCTATGGCTGATTGGGAGCAGGCAGCACAGGCGCGGGTTTCCGCGGTGGATGCTGCCAATGCGCTTCAGCCTAGCGTGAACTCGAACTGAAGGACCTGCCATGCTGTGGTCACTGTTTAAGATTCTAGTTTTTGTTGCGATTATCGGTCTTCTGGCCGTGGGTGCCGGGCTCCTCATGGAAACCAGCGGTGGTGTACAGATCACAGCTGGCGGGACGGAGTACACTCTGGGGCCGTTGCAATCGGTCATCGCGCTGGGCGTTCTGGTTTTTGCAGTTTGGCTTTTGTTCAAGCTGCTGACCCTGTTGATCGCCACGCTGAAGTTCCTCAACGGGGACGAAACCGCCCTGTCGCGCTATTTCGACCGCAGCCGCGAGCAGCGCGGTTATCAAGCGTTGTCTGATGGGCTGATGGCGCTGGCCTCGGGCGAAGGTCGTGTGGCTTTGAACAAGGCCACCAAGGCGGAGCGGCTTTTGAACAAACCCGAGCTGACCAACCTGCTGGTGGCCCAGGCTGCCGAGATGAACGGCGATACCCAAAAGGCGGCTGACACCTACAAGAAACTGGTGACGGATAATGCAACTCGCTTTGTCGGTGTGCGCGGGATCATGAAGCAGAAACTGGCCGAAGGGGATGACGAAACCGCCCGCAAACTGGCCGAAAAAGCGTTGGCGATGAAACCGCGTCATCTGGAAACACAGGACATTCTGCTGGGTCTGCAGACCAAGGCGCAAGATTGGGCAGGCGCGCGGTCGACACTGACAGCCAAGTTGAAATCCGGCCACCTGCCGCGTGACGTGTTCAAGCGCCGTGATGCTGTGCTGGCCCTGTCCGAGGCCAAGGGGATTCTGGACGAGAACGCCACGGTTGAACAGCAAGAGCGCGCGATTGAGGCGAACCGCCTGTCTCCTGATCTGGTGCCGGCGGCTGCAATGGCAGCGCGCGCCTATATCGAGAAAGGCAAACCGCGCAATGCGACCAAGATCCTGAAAAAAGCGTGGGAGGTGCAGCCGCACCCCGATCTGGCCCATGTCTTTGCCGAGATTGCGCCGGATGAAACGCCACATGAACGGATCAAACGCTTTACCGCGCTAACCCGCATTCACCCTGAGAATATGGAAACCCGTCTGATTTTGGCGGAGCTGAACATCGTGGCCGAAGACTTCCCCGAGGCGCGCCGCGCGCTGGGCGATGTGGTCGAAAAGCAGGCGGATGCGCGCGGTTACACGTTGATGGCCGCTATTGAACGGGGCGAGGGGTCCTCGGACGCAGTGGTACAGGGTTGGCTGGCCAAGGCGCTGACTGCTCCGCGCGGGCCACAATGGGTCTGCGACAATTGTCATGACATTCAGCCCGAGTGGGCTCCGGTCTGTCAGAACTGCAGCAGCTTTGACACGCTAAGCTGGCAAACACCGCAAACGCCGGAAATCGCAAGCGCGACGGGTGTCCATATGCTGCCTCTGATTGTTGGTGCGTTGGAAGACAGCAGCGAGCCGGAAGCTGAGGTCGAGGTTGAAGTGGAAGACGTCGAGGAACCGGTTGATCCCGAGATCATCGAATTGGATGTGGAACCAGTCCGCCCCGACGTCGAACCCGTGGTCGAGAAACAGGCCTGACGCGCTATTCCTCAGGCGAGTTCCTGACATAAGTCCAGCGGTACGTCGGAGGTGTGGGGCCTTTGTTGCGGCCACCTTGCTGCATTTGCTCCCACGCATGTGCCAGTATGCCGACTGACCGGGAGAGGCAAAACAAACCACGCGCAAGCGGTGGTTCGAACCCAAGCTCTGCGTAGATGACAGCCGTGGCCCCGTCGATGTTCATCGGGACGGGTTTGCCTTTGCGACGTGCAAGCTCTGCTTCGATATCCAACGCGATTTTCCGGAAACGTCCGTCACAGGCGCCGCGTTCTACGGCCTCAGCGACCAGAGCCATCAGTCGCGGTGCGCGTGGATCGGTCGGTGTGTGAAACCGGTGGCCGAAACCCGGCAGTATCTTTCCGTGGTCGTCGATCCAGTTGTCAATCGCTGCACCGATCCCGCCCGAGTGGGACCCGACAAAGTGATACAGCTCAACCGCCTGCTCACCGGCGCCGCCGTGGATGTCGCCCAGCATGTTCACCGCGCTGGCCATTGCGTTGTTCAAAGGCAAACCGCAGGTCACTGCCATCCGAGCCGTCGCAATAGAAGGTGCCTGTGGTCCATGATCCACGGCGGCAACCAGGGCCGCTTCGAACAGATCTGCCTGTGCGGGTAACGGGCGGTTGCCGCGAACCAGAAACCAGATCATTTCAGCGAAACTGAGGTTGCCGATCAGGTCCTCGATGGGTTCACCGCGCAGGGCGATGCGTCCGGGTTCCATGTCAATGATAGATGTGCTCCACCAGTCGGAAACATCGCTCATATCACACCGTCCTTAGCCAGTTCCTTGATCTCATTCGGTGACAAGCCAAGTTCGGACCAGATTGAATCGTTGTCCGCGCCCAATTCCGGCGGTGAGACTTTCGGCATATTTCGCTGCCCGTCCATCACCACGGGGCTGCCTGCCAGCTGCATGTCCTCTCCGTGCACGTGCAGAGATCCAATCAGCCCCCGGTTAGAGAGTTGTTCGTCCGCCAACGCCTCGGGGACTGTCAGCACTTGCCCCGTGGGAACGCCCAAGCCATTCAATTCGCTGACCCACTCGCTCGCGGGACGCAATTTCAGGGATTTCTCCAGCTCACCCCGCAAAGCGTGGCGGTTTCGTTTGCGATCTTCGCGTGTTGCATAGTCAGGGTCATCAAACAGGTCCTCGCGGCCAAGATGCCGGGCAAGCGCCTGCCATTGTTCATCGCGATTGGCGGCGATGTTGATCGGGCTGTCGGATGTGGCGAAGGTACCGGACGGTGCCGAGGTTGTGTTTTCATTGCCATGCGCGCCGGGCATCACACCGCCGACAAGGTAGTTGGACACAACCCATCCCATGGTCGAGATCACGGCCTCGGACATGGCAATATCCAGAAACGCGCCACGGGGATTTGCGTTCAATGCGGCACTCACCGCAAAGGCGGCCGTCAGCCCCCCGACCGTATCAGCCAGCGGATAGCCAACGCGGTAGGGCGCGGTGTCTGGTGCGCCGGTGATCGACATGACCCCGCTGATGCCCTGAACGATCTGGTCATAGGCCGGGTCGTCGCGGCGCGGACCGTCCTGCCCGAACCCACTTATTGCGCAATAGATCAAGGCAGGGTTTTCGGTACGAAGAACGTCATACCCCAGACCCAACCGATCCATCACGCCGGGCCGGAAGTTTTCAACCAGAACATCCGCCGTTTTAACAAGCTGCTTTAGCAGAGCCTTGCCCCGACTGGATTTCATATCCAGCGTGACCGATTTCTTCTGCGCGTTCTGCGCCAGAAAGCTGACCCCCATACCGGCTTTGTTCCGGTCAGGATCAGCCCCAAGCACACGCGCCAGATCACCGCTATTGGGGCGTTCGACCTTGATCACCTCGGCCCCCATCAGAGCCAGTTGGTAACAACAATACGGGCCAGCAAGCACGTTTGTCAGATCAAGGATCCGAACACCCCTAAGCGGTTCAGTCCCCATCAGCCACACCAGCGGCCCGTGCCCGTGCACGACGTGCGCGGTAGCTGGGCAGCAGAACCAGCAGGACGGCAATGGCAAGCAGTCCCAGGGTCATCGGACGTTCCCAGATAAACGCGATGCCATCATAGAGCTGCATCGAACGCGAAAAGTTATCCTCCATCATGCCGCCAAGGATGAACCCGATTAGCAAGGGGGCCAGCGGATAGTCTGCGAATTTCAACGCCGTTGCGCATACGCCGAAACCCACCAAGATCAGCAATTCGGTGGCATTGTTCTGCCCAATATAGGCCCCCATCAGCGTGAAGAACAAAATGAACGGGATCAAATAGTTGCGCGGAACTGCCAGCACTTTGGCAATGTAGGGGATCAGCGGCAGGTTCAGGATCAGTAGGACGAGGTTGCCAATGAACATCGACATGATCACCGCCCAAAAGATCTGAGGTTCATCCAGCATAAGACGCGGACCCGGGGTGACGTTCAGGGCAATCAAGGCACCCAGAAGGATCGCCGTTGTCCCGGATCCGGGAATGCCCAGTGTCAGCAGCGGCACAAAAGATCCGGTACAAGCCGCGTTATTCGCCGATTCGGGTGCGGCCAGACCTTTGATCGAGCCTTTGCCGAATTCCTCCTGCTCATCCTTGGGGGCAATGTTCCGTTCCACCGCATAGCCGAGGAAACTGGCAATTGTCGCGCCCGCACCGGGCAAGACGCCAATAAAGAAGCCCTGCACCGATTGACGGCCAATGACCGGGGTGATGGCCTTCGCCTCGGCCTTGGTAATGCGCAGATCCTTGATCTTGCCGTCGTCCCCTTTCAGGTCCTTGGGTTTAAGCACCAGGAACAACGCCTCGGGCAAGGCGAACATCGCCATAGCCAGGGTGATGAAGCCAAATCCGGATTGCAGGTCCATGATGCCCATTGTGAAACGCGGAAGATTGAACAGCGCCCCCTCTCCGACGGTGGCCATGATCAACCCCATGGTCGTCATGATGATGGCCTTGGCCACTTGCCCCGAACCGGCAAAGGCTGCGATGGCCGAAAGACCCACCACCATCAGCGCGAAATATTCGGCGGAATGGAACAGCAGAGCGACCGAAGACAGCGCCGGAGCAAAGACCATCAGCAGGATAGCCCCTATTGTGCCGCCTGCGAAACTGGCGATTGCTGCGATGGTCAGGGCCTTGCCCGCCTTGCCCTGCCGGGCCATTGGATAGCCATCAAAGCTTGAGGCCACGGTCCCCGCGACCCCCGGCGCATTCAGCAGAATGGACGAGGTCGAACCACCAAAGATCGCGCCATAATAAACCCCCGCCAAAAGGATCAGTGCGGCGGATGGATCGCCCATCGAGATCGCAACCGGGATCATGATTGCGATGATCGACATTGGGCCCAGACCCGGAAGCATGCCGATAAACGTGCCGATCAGGCATCCGGCTACGACCATCAGCAGGTTTTGAATTGAGAATGCCGTTTGCAGGCCGATCAGAAGTCCTTCTAGCATGTCAGCCTCCGAACACGCCCGGCAGGGGGCGCATATAAATTCCAAGAACTTCCTGAACCAGATACCAGACGGATCCGGTTGCCACGAACGCGACAGGCAGCATGATGTGCCACTTGCGTTCGCCCAGAATGAAGGACCCGAGGATCAGGAAACTGGATGTCGCGATCAGAAAACCGACCGGGCGCAGGCACAGGGCATAGACAACCATCAGCACCAGAAGAGAAATTGCCTGACCCAGGTGATACTCCCCAAGTCTGCGGTAATCGATATCGGCCTCTTTGACTTCGCTCTTTTCCAAGCCAAGCAGGATGATTGAACACGCGACCACGCCCAGAATAGACAGCACCTTTGGAAACGTGCTGGGCCAAATCGGATTTCTCTGCATGAAAGGAGGAAGACTTCCGTCCATCGTGAACCAGGCGGTGTACCCATATGTTAGGCAAACACCTAGCAAAATAAGCGCGATCCAGCGATCCAGCGCCATAACGTCCCCTCCCGTGTATCTTGGTTCTTTGGGACGGCAGAGCGACCGAACGCTCTGCCGTAGATTGCTTTAGAGGAAGCCCAGCTTCTTCATCAGGTCGCTGATCTGCTGTTCCTGACCTTCCAGAAACGCTTCGAAATCGGCACCCGAGTTGTGGATGTTGACCCAGCCGTTACGGGCACGAACCTCTTCCCATTCGGGCGTATCGTACATCTTGGCAATGGCTTGCTGATAGGCGGCCAGCTTGTCCTCGGGCAGGCCGGGGGCAGCAAAGAACCCACGCCAGTTCACGAAAGTGGTGTCGATGCCCTGTTCTTTCATGGTCTGTGCGTCAGGTGCTGCATCAACGCGTTCCTCTGCGGTCACACCGATGATTTTAACCTCACCCGCGTTGGCCAGATCGACGGCTTCCGAGAAACCGGTCGACAGTGCGGCGATCTCACCCGACAGCAAGGCAGCCATAGCTTTTCCGCCCGCGTCATAAGGGATGTATTTAACGCCCAACGCGTCCTTGCCAGCGGCTTCCATAACCATTGCAGCGACCAGATGGTCCATGCCGCCCGGAACCGAGCCGCCACCGATTGCGGTCGCACCCGGATCAGCGTCATAGGCGGCCAGCAGGTCCGCCATCGAGTTGATAGGACTGTCTTTGCCCACAACAATCGCCGCGTAGTCGCCGATTGTGCCCGAGACCAGTGTCAGATCGCGGAAGTTATGTGGGAACACGCCAGTCAACGAACGGATCACGATGGGGGTCGAGTTGACCATCAGTGTGCCGTGGTTGCTGTCGGCGTTTTCGATCAGGAAGCCGATGGCCTTGCCACCGCCGCCGCCCGACATGTTCTCATAAGATGCTGTGCCGACCAGACCAGCATTGGTCAAGGCCTCGCCAGTTCCACGGGCGGTACCGTCCCAGCCACCGCCGGCGCCGCCGGGGATCAGAAAGTGGATGCTGTCGACGACTTCTTCGGATGCGGCAGGTCCAACCAGACCAATTGCTGCAACAGCTGCGATCAGGGCCCGACGGCCCAGGTTAAATGTTGTCATTATGTCCTCCCATTTGACAACTGGCCGCTCAGCGGCACAGATTATCCTGCACCTAAACACGTCAACCTGACATCAACCTGTCATGTAAAAAGAAACTGTCCGCAGCCCATGAAATTTCTGCTTGTCGAAGACAATCTCGACCTCGCGAATGCGATCAGGTCCCGTATGCAGCTGGATGGCCATGTCGTTGATCACGCAGCGAATTTAGAGGACGCCCGGGCCTTTGTTTCGACTGAGGAATACGATCTAATCCTTCTGGACATTATGCTGCCCGATGGGGACGGGCGCGAGTTCCTCAGACAGCATCGCGCCAGCCGTTTGGATACTCCGGTGATCGTTCTGACCGCGCGCAGTCAGGTTTCGGATCGAATCGGTTCGCTTGATCTGGGGGCGGATGACTACGTCACCAAGCCTTTCGATCATGCGGAACTTGAGGCCCGCTGCCGCGCCGTTCTGCGTCGGAAGTCCGGAAGCGCGAAATCGACGATTGAAATCGGCGGTATCGTTTTTGACCCGGTTGCTGGTCATTTGATCGTCGACGGTGCAACACTGTCGCTTCGCAATCGCGAGCTGAGAATGATCGAACTGTTCATCAACGCGCCGGGTCAGGTGTTTTCCAAGCAAAAACTCGCAGACAGGCTCTTTTCGTATGATGACAACGTGTCGGACAATGCGATTGAGGTTTATGTTGGACGCCTGCGCAAGCATCTTGAAAAATCCGGCATGAAAATCACTACGTTGCGCGGGCTGGGATACAGGTTGGATCATGACGACTAGTCCAACCGTTTCGGGATCATTAAGAAACCGACTGGTGTTGACGCTGATCGGCGGAGCAGCGGTCCTGGCGATCCTCCTGTTCCTGACGGTGCGCAGCTATGCTGCAAAGGTCGCCCAGCAGGGTCAGGACGACATTCTGGGGGCGTCCGTCTCTTCGATCCTTGATGCTGCCGCACTCAGGGATGGTCAGCTTGAGGTGGACATCCCCTATGCCGCGTTTTCTATGCTCAGCACGCCGTCGGATGACCGGGTGTTCTATGCCATTTATCAGGATGGAGAATTCCTGTCCGGCTACGATGATCTGAGCCTAACAGATGGCCCGATTGAAGGTAGATGGGCCTTTCAAACCGGCGAGGTGCGGGGCGAACGCGTCCGCCAGGTCAGCGCCAGCCGAACGCTTGTCGGCTTGGGCCGCCAGACTGAGATTGAGGTCGCGTTGGGGCAAACACAAGACGCGTTGTCGGATACGCTGGACCAGATTTCACGCAACGCGGCATATTTGGGGATCGGGTTCTTTCTGCTGACCGCCGCGCTGTCATTCTGGGTGACATCATCAACGATCGGCCAGTTGAACAAACTGACGACCTCGGTCACACGCAGAGGTCCGCAGGATCTAAGCCCGTTCAAGAAACCCGTGCCAAAAGAGATGGCGCCACTGGTGACGTCGCTGAATTCGCTCATGGGTCGTCTGGACCAATCGCTTAGCCAATCCGAGGACTTTATCGCCGAAGCCGCGCACCGGGTTCGAACACCGCTTGCCACCGTCAGGTCTTATGCCGAGGCAACCCTTCACCGCGTGGAACGGGAAGACAACCGCGAGGCCTTGAAGGCCATGGTACGTGCCATCGACGAAAGCTCGCGCGCGGCAGGGCAGTTGCTGGATCACGCGATGATCACCTTCCGAGCGGATCATCTGGAACGGGAAGAGATTGATTTGGTCGTTCTGATCCGCGATCTGGTGCAGCGCCTGATCCCGATTGCCGAAATGAAAGAGTTGACACTTTCCTTGTCGGGTGAGCCGTCGGTTCCGTACTCGGGCGACTCGATCCTGATCCAGAATGCTGTGCGAAATATGGTCGATAACGCGATGAAATACGCACCATCTGACAGTGCTGTTGAGATCACAATCATTGCACATCCCGAACCCCAGATTCAGGTGCGCGACTCGGGTCCTGGCTTTCCGCCTGATGAAATCGACACGTTGACGCGCCGGTTTGAACGCGGACAGAACGCGGTTGGGACCATCGGGTCCGGGCTGGGGTTGACGATCGCGCAGGATGTGGCAACGGCGCATGGAGGTTCGTTGATCCTCAAAAACCGATCAAAGGGGGGCGCATGCGTTATCTTATCGCTCTAGTTTTGATGGCTGTTCCTTGCCTCGGATGGGCCGACGATTGGGAAGACCGTCTGGTCTTTAATGAAAGCGCTGAAGGACCACGCCTTCGTGTGATTTCCAGCACCGATACTGTTTTGTTCGCTCCGGTGATCGAGGGTTTTGTCGCTGAAAACCCTATGGTTAGTGTCGAATACCTCGTTTCCGGAACCGCTGACATAAACAGGCGGGTCCGCGCAACGCCCGATGCCTTCGACGTGATCATTTCCAGTGCCATGGACCTGCAATTGAAGTTGGCAAATGACGGCTTTGCCCTGCCTATTGACGATGTACAGGTGCCACACTGGGCACAATGGCACCACAGCCTTTTCGCATTCACCTCGGAACCCGCGACAATCGTGATCAACCGAACCGCGTTTGAAGGACAGCCTATCCCCCAGACCCGGCAAGGTTTGATCGAGGCCTTGCGCAAACGACCCGAAGAATTTCGCGGCAAGGTCGGCACCTATGACGTGCGCCAGTCTGGTTTGGGATATCTGTTTGCAACCCAGGATGCGCGCGCGTCTGAGACGTATTGGCGCTTGATGGAGGTTATGGGCGGCCTGGATGTGCGGCTTTATTGCTGTTCGGGCGAAATGATCAATGACCTAGCGGATGGCTCGATCCTGGTTGCTTACAATGTTCTGGGCAGTTACGCCGCCGTCCGCACCGAGGGCAAAGACGCACTTGAGGTCGTGTTACCGTCTGATTTTCAAACAATTATGATGCGCACGGCAATGGTTTCGAATGCCACCCCAGAACCCAAAGCTGCGGAGATGCTGTTACGTTACCTCGTAACTGAGCGACCAGCCGTGGTCGAAGGGGCCAGCCCGCTTCCTCTTTTGCAGCCGAGTGATGGTTCAGACGGGCGCGAGACAATCGGTCTTGATCCCGCGTTACTGACCTTTCTTGACGGATTGAAACGAACAAAGTTCCTTTCTGCGTGGGAAGATGCCGTTATTCAGGAGTAACACCGCAACCTAAGCCCGGCGGGTCGGTAAAAAACCGAAAGCGGCACCGATCCTGTTGGAATTCCTTTCCAACATGTAATTGTCCCAACTAAATCCGTTTGCTAACGTCACCCACGCGTCGGGGAGGGCGTGTAAATCCAAATGTTGGACTACTCTCATAACACGTGGCTTGTGGCGGCGTCTTTGGCCGTTGCGATGATGGCCGGGTTCACCGGGCTTTATCTGACGCATGGGGCCTCAAAACTGGACGACCAAAAACGCAAGCTGGTCGTGGCGTTGGCCGCGATCATTCTGGGCGGTGGAATATGGTCGATGCATTTTGTGGCCATGCTGGGGCTGCAGTTGCCGATCCTGTTTTATTATGACGCCCTGATCACCCTGATTTCCGCACTGGTTGCGATCCTGATGGTTGGTTTGGCACTGCTGATACTGCATTTCCGTCCCCGTACGATGGGAACGATTGTCGGTGCGGGAGTGATCGTGGGGCTTGGAATTGTCGTTATGCACTATGTCGGCATGGCCGGGATGGAGCTGTGCCGCCCAGTCTACAACGCTTGGGATGTCGTGATTTCGACCCTAGCCTCGGTCGTTCTGTCGGTGCTGGCAATCTGGGCGGCCTATGACAACCGAACGCAACGCAATATTCTGCTGGGAACGGTGTGTTTCGGGTTGGCGGTCTTCACCATGCATTTCGTCGCCACCGGCCTGACTGACTTTGTCGCAAGCGATACCACCGGTCGCGCCGGACCTGCGCTAAACAATCAAGTGCTGGCGATGGGGGTCACGGTTTCAGTGTTCCTGATCTGTGGTGCATTCCTGCTAACGGGCATCACCTTCATCGAACCTGCGGCAGCAGAGATATCGCCCAGCGCGCCGGAACCTGCCCCGGAACCAGAGCCCACATTGCGGGCCGGGGTTCCATTTGAGCGGGAAGGACAAACCTTTTTCGCCCAGCCTTCCAATATCGCAGCCATCCGGGCCGAAGGGCATTACACCGTTCTTTATATAAACACCGAGAAACTGTTTTGTCCGTGGTCCATTACCGAAGCTGAATCGCGCTTGGCGCCTGACGGGTTTTTGCGGGCTCATCGCAGTTATCTGGTGAACCCCAAACAGGTCTCGCGGTTCGAGAGGCACAAGGATAACGGCACCTGCTATTTTGATAGTGTCGATGCGCTAGCCAAGGTGCCGGTCAGCCGATCCCGCCTGACGGACATTCGCGAGGCGCTGGGCCTTTGATCGCAGCTCGTGCAGCGCATTCGCATTTCGTGAAATAAGCCGCGCTCTCCGTTTCCACTGGCTGGAACGGATGGCTTCAGCGTTCTTTCCTTACCGCAGGTCCCCCAAGGCATACCGCTTGGACCCAGGGAGGAAAAACATGATACCAGCCGGTTTTGAGTATCACCGGCCAGGCGATATCGCCTCGGCCATTGGCATTTTGCAGGAACACGGAGATGAGGCGCGCGTGATCGCGGGCGGGCACAGCCTGATCCCGATGATGAAACTGCGCATGGCCGAAATGGGCCACCTAGTCGATCTGCAAGCTATCGAGGAGCTGAAGGGCATCGAGGTTGGTGCCAACACGGTTTCGCTTGGCGCAATGGTGACCCAGCATGAGCTGATCACTCATGACGGCTTGGCTACAGCCATTCCGTTGATCCGAGAGGCCGCGCTGCAGATCGCGGATCCTCAAGTGCGATATGTGGGAACTGTTGGTGGGAACGTCGCCAATGGTGATCCGGGCAATGATATGCCGGGGTTGATGCAATGCCTGAACGCGACGTTCGAACTGTCTGGCCCCGATGGTCGCCGCAGTGTCGCTGCGCGTGAGTTTTATGAGGCCGCTTACTTCACTGCGCGTGACGATGAGGAAATCCTGACCCGGATTTCGATCCCGGTGCCGGGCGCGGGTGTGGGTCAGGCCTATGAAAAGCAGAAACGCAAGATCGGTGATTATGCGACAGCGGCAGCTGCGGTGATGGTTGGCAATGGTCAGGCCTCGGTAGCGATGACCAATCTGGCGGACACACCCGTCTGGTCTGAAAGCGCAAGCAATGCGCTGGCGGATGGGGATGTCAGCGGTTGTGTCGCCGCGATGCTCGATGCGATCGACCCGGTGGCCGACAATCGCGGCCCGGTCGAATTCAAGAAACACGTGGCCGCTGTGATGCTGCGCCGCGCCATCGAACGCGCGCAAAGCCGCGCGGATTGAGGGGAGGAACAACGATGTCAAAAATGCACGTAAAACTCACCGTGAACGGCAAGCAGGTCGAAGGTCTGGCCGAGCCGCGCACGCTGTTGATCCATTTCCTGCGGGAAGATTTGAAAATCACAGGCCCGCATATCGGATGCGAAACCAGCCATTGCGGGGCCTGTACCGTGGATATCGACGGCAAGTCCGTCAAGTCCTGTACGACCTTTGTGGCACAGGTGAACGGGGCCGATATCACTACTGTCGAAGGGCTGACCAATGACGACGGCAGCCTCGGGGTTCTGCAAGAGATGTTCCGCGAACATCACGGGCTGCAATGCGGCTTTTGCACGCCGGGCATGATCACCCGCGCGCATCGTCTTCTGCAAGAAAACCCGAACCCGTCCGAGGAAGACATCCGCTTTGGCATGTCCGGCAACCTGTGCCGCTGCACCGGATATCAGAACATCGTCAAGGCGATCGCGGCATCTGCCGACATGCTAAACGCTCAGAAGGAGGCTGCGGAATGAACGACCAGACTCTGACCCCCGAAGAACGCGTCGCCAACCTCAAAGGGATGGGCAGTTCGCGCAAGCGCGTCGAAGATGTGCGCTTTACCCAAGGCAAGGGCAACTACGTCGATGACATCAAGATGGACGGGATGCTGTTCGGTGCCTTTGTCCGTTCGCCTTATGCCCACGCCCGCGTTGTCAGTGTGAACAAAGACGCCGCACTGGCCGTGCCTGGCGTTGTTGCTGTGTTGACGGCCGAGGACCTGGCTCCGCTGGGTTTGCACTGGATGCCGACGCTGGCAGGTGACAAGCAGATGGTGTTGGCCGATGGCAAAGTTCTGTTCCAGGGTCAGGAAGTCGCCTATGTCGTCGCCGAAAATCGGTACATCGCAGCAGATGCGGCAGAGCTGGTCGAGGTTGACTACGAAGAACTGCCTGTTCTGACCGATCCTTTCGAGGCGCTGAATTCGGACGTTGTCCTGCGTGAAGACCTTGCGGGTCAGACCGAGGGTGCCCATGGCCCGCGCAAGCATCACAACCACATCTTCACGTGGGAACAGGGCGACAAGGACGCCACCGAAGCAGTTCTGGGTGAGGCCGATGTCGTGGCCGAAGAGATGGTTTACTACCATCGGACCCACCCATGCCCGCTGGAGACCTGCGGCTGCGTCGCTTCAATGGATAAAGTCACCGGCAAGCTGACGCTCTATGGCACCTTCCAAGCCCCCCATGCGATCCGGACTGTTGTGTCGCTGATCTCGGGTCTGGCCGAGCACAATATCCGAGTCATCAGCCCTGATATCGGTGGTGGCTTTGGTAACAAGGTTGGTGCCTATGCCGGCTATGTCTGCTCGGTCGTCGCCTCGATTGTCACCGGCCAACCAGTGAAATGGGTTGAGAACCGGATGGAAAACCTGATGTCCACCGCCTTTGCCCGCGATTACTGGATGCAGGGCAAGATCGCTGCGACCAAGGATGGCAAAATCACTGGCCTTTGGTGTCATACCACGGCGGATCATGGTGGATTTGACGCCTGTGCCGACCCGACCAAATTCCCGGCTGGTTTCATGAACATCTGCACTGGGTCATATGACATCCCAACTGCCTATCTGGCTGTGGATGGGGTTTACACCAACAAGGCACCGGGCGGTGTTGCCTATCGTTGTTCCTTCCGCGTGACCGAGGCGGCCTATTTCATCGAACGGATGATCGAGGTTCTGGCCATCAAGCTGAACATGGACGCGGCCGAGCTGCGCCGGATCAACTTTATCCGCAAAGATCAGTTCCCGTATCAATCGGCGCTGGGTTGGGAATATGACTCGGGCGACTATCACACCGCTTGGGACAAGGCACTGAAGGCCGTCGATTATGACGGCTTGCGCGCAGAACAGGCTCAACGGATTGAGGACTTCAAAGCCGGAAAGACCCGCAAACTGCTGGGCATCGGCCTGACGCATTTCACCGAAATCGTCGGGGCCGGACCGGTTAAGAACTGCGATATCCTTGGGTTGGGTATGTTCGACTCATGCGAAATCCGGATTCACCCAACCGGTTCCGCCATTGCAAGGTTGGGGACCATCAGCCAGGGTCAGGGTCACGCCACGACTTTTGCCCAGATCATCGCTAGTGAGATCGGCTTGCCTGCCGACGACATCACGCTGGAGGAAGGTGACACGGACACCGCGCCTTACGGCCTTGGGACGTACGGCTCTCGTTCCACGCCTGTGGCGGGTGCTGCAACAGCGATGGCAGCGCGTAAAATCCGCGCCAAGGCGCAGATGATCGCGGCTTACCTGCTTGAGGTCCATGACGACGATGTCGAGTGGGACGTAGACCGGTTCTCGGTCAAAGGTGCGCCAGAGCGATTCAAGACGATGAAGGAAATCGCTTTCGCCGCTTACAATCAGGCGATCCCAGGGCTGGAACCCGGTTTGGAGGCCGTCAGCTACTATGACCCGCCAAACATGACCTACCCGTTCGGCGCCTATGTCTGCGTTATGGAGATCGACGTGGATACCGGCGAATGGGACGTTCGGCAGTTCTACGCACTGGACGACTGTGGAACCCGGATCAACCCGATGATCATCGAAGGGCAGGTCCATGGTGGCGTGACCGAGGCGCTGGCCATCGCGATGGGTCAGGAGATTGCCTATGATGAGATGGGCAACGTGAAGACCGGAACCCTGATGGACTTCTTCCTGCCCACGGCATGGGAGACGCCCAACTACACCACTGATCACACGGTGACGCCGTCCCCGCATCATCCGATCGGTGCCAAGGGCGTGGGTGAGAGCCCGAACGTCGGCGGTGTACCTGCGTTCTCGAACGCGGTGCATGATGCGTTCCGGCCCTTTGGGTTGGTGCAAAGCCATATGCCGCATGATCATTGGCGGATCTGGAAGATCGCCAATGGGTTGGGGATGCACGGGTAAACGGTTTCGAACCGGCTGTTGCCGGTCCGACCGAACGGAGGGGGTTTTACCCCCTCCGAACCTCCCCCGGGATATTTTTGGCCAGATGAAGATTGGATCCTGGTTTTGACTTTGAGTGATGTTCAGAATGGATTGGCCGCGCAGGGCTATGTTTCCGATGACCGGTTGGCGATGGCGCTGCATTTGGCACAGCAACTTGGGCGGCCATTGTTGTTGGAAGGTCCTGCTGGCGTTGGAAAGACCGAAGTGGCCAAGGCCCTCGCTGCGTGGCAGGACGCCCGGCTGATCCGGCTGCAATGTTATGAGGGGCTCGATGCCAGTCATGCCATTTATGAATGGAACTATCAGCGTCAGCTTCTGGCGATCCGAGCGAGCGAGGCGCAGGGTGGAACGAGCGAAGCACAGCTTTTCTCAGATGAATATCTGCTGAAACGTCCCTTGTTAGAGGCCATCTCGCAAGATGCCCCTCCGGTTTTGCTAATTGATGAAATTGACCGGGCCGACGAAGAGTTCGAGGCGTATTTGTTGGAAATCCTCTCGGACTTCCAAATCACAATTCCCGAACTGGGCACGATCCCGGCGCGTACAAAGCCGACCGTTATTCTGACGGCGAATGGCACGCGGGACTTGTCCGATGCACTGCGCCGCCGGTGCCTGTACAGTTTCCTTGACTACCCGTCGCGTGAAACCGAAATAGCAATCTTGACAGCCCGCATGCCCCAGGTTGAAGGGCAGTTGGCACGCCAGATTGTTGGCGTCGTGCAGGCTTTGCGCAAAGAAGACTTGGAGAAGACTCCCGGCATTGCCGAGATGCTGGACTGGGCGGCAGCCCTTTCAGGATTGGGTGTTAACGACATGGCGCAGTCCCGCGAAGAGGTTCAGGCGACTCTTGTCTGTCTTCTGAAAACAGCAGCCGATTATGACGCGGCCCCGCCTGAAGTGATGGATCGCCTGATTGGAAAGGTGGCGTGATGCAGGTCACCCGGTTCCCTTCTCGTGCCTCTGGTCTGGCGGACCGCATGTCTGGTTTCATTGCACATTTGCGCATGAACGGGATGCGCGTCGGACCGGCAGAGACCGGGGATGCCTTGGCGGTGCTGGCGGAAGTAGAGGCGACGGATCTGCCGCAGGCCAGACAGGCCCTGTGTGTATTGCTGGCCGGTGACGCGGAAGACTGGCGACGGTTTGACGATCTTTTCGATGCATATTGGCTAAATGCCGGGAAACAACGGACCGGAATGGCGCACACCGCGCATGTTCGGGTGCAATCCGCCCAGCCGATGATCTGGCAGCAAGAAAGCCAAGACATTCCGGAAACCAGTTCCGATTCGGATCAGGACGTAACCCCTGATCCGGGCGACGGGGAGGCCGTGGGGAGAGACGGTAAGCTGATTGCGACCCGTACGGCCAACCTTTCGCGTCGGGATTTGCGTGAGCTGATGGATGAAGACGTGCTGAAGCAGGCCGAACAGGCCGCAACTGCTCTGGCGCGTGCCATCCGCGATCGCCGCTCGCGCAGGCGGAAAAAAGCGTTGCGGGGGCCTGCTCTGGACATGCGTCGCATACAGCGCGCCAGCCTTGCAAGAGGCGGCGAGCCGATGGACCTGTATCGTCGCGCCCGCCCACCGCGTCCGATGCGGATCGTTGCACTGTGCGATGTAAGCGGCTCGATGACGGTATATTCGCGGGTTTTTCTGGCCTTCCTCAAGGGTCTGATCGGCAGTGGAACAGAGGCGGACGCATATCTGTTCCATACGCGCTTGATGCGCGTCACGGATGCGTTGCGCGACCACGATTCGCTGCGCGCAGCAGGGCGGTTGTCGCTGATGGCCGAAGGGTTTGGCGGAGGCACGGATATCTCAGGCAGTCTTGAGCATTTTCTAAATGGTTATGGCGCGCGCGCACTGAACGGTCGGACCATCGTACTGATCCTGTCTGACGGGTATTGCAGCTCGGACCCGCAAGCGTTGGGCGATGTATTGGCCCGGATTCGACGCAAGGCGCGACGGATCGTCTGGCTGAACCCGCTGAAGGGTTGGCGCGACTACCAGCCCATTGCCGCCGCAATGCAGGCAGCTGAGCCGTATCTGGACGCGCACCTGCCCGCAAATACGCTTGAGGCGCTGGCGGCGCTGGAACCGCAATTCCGTAAGCTGTGAAAGGAGCCCACATGGCAAGCTTCGACATATTCGACACGATTGAGCAGCTGCGCAAAACTGATGAAGCCTTTTGCGTGGCCACGGTGTTGCGGACTGCGGATGCAACTTCGGCGAAAGCCGGGGGCAAGGCTGCGATTACAAAAGATGGACGGATCCTGGGCCATTTGGGCGGGGGCTGCGTTCAACGTGCGGTTCGATCCTCGGCCCAGCAGGCGTTGGCCAGTGGTTCGCCGCAAATGATCCGGGTCAAACCTTCGGAAAAGGTGGTGAACATGGCCGATCCTGATGGCATTCAGACGTTCAAAAGCGGTTGCCCGTCCGGCGGCACTGTCGATCTGCTTGTCGAGCCGTATCAGCACGCACCGCGATTGGTGATTTTTGGCGAGTCGGTGATTGCAGTGGCTCTGGCGGTCCATGGGGCACTGGCTGGGTTTCGCGTGTGTCTCAGTGACGCGTCAGAGACAGAAGGTGACTTTCAACGGTTCACTCTGGATTCCGTCCAAAACCTGGGGGTCGAGCCGCGGGATTTCGTTGTCGTGGCTTCGCAAGGACAGGGGGATGCCGCGGCCCTAGCCGCCGCTCTGCAAACGGACGCCAAGCGGGTTTCGATGGTGGCCAGCCATCGCAAGGCCGAAACGCTGGTGGCCAAGCTGATATCGCAAGGTTTGGACCCGATACGAGCTGCGCGGCTGAAGTCACCGGCAGGTTTGAACATCCACGCGATCGACCCGCATGAGATCGCCGTGTCGATCCTGGCTGAAATTGTACTTTGGCGAAACAGTGACAAATCCAAAACGGAGTCCCATGATGAGAAACGTGCTTAAGCGCCTGAGGTCCCTGTGGCCCGCGCGTCCCGAACAAACTCCGGAAGAGGCGACAGAGACCGCACTTCTGGTTTATCCAAGATGCTGTTGAACAAAGGAAAATTGAATGGAACTGAGTGACGAAGTCCGCATCTCTGCACCGCGGGATGTGGTTTACAAGGCTCTGAATAACCCCGAAATCCTGCAGGAATGCATCCCGGGATGCGAAGAGCTGATCCAGAATTCACCCGAAGATCTGGAAGCCAAGGTGGTTCTGAAGATCGGCCCTGTCAAAGCCCGGTTTGCGGGCGCTGTGACGCTGGACAACAGCAATGCACCTGACGGGTTTTCACTGACGGGTGAGGGTAAAGGCGGCGCCGCCGGATTTGCCAAGGGCGGTGCCGACGTGACGCTGACCGAAGACGGGGACGAAACTGTTTTGGCTTATACTGCCAAAGTCGATGTTGGTGGAAAAATCGCCCAATTGGGCAGCCGCCTGATCGCTGGCACGGCAAAAAAGCTGTCGGGCAAGTTCTTTACCCGTTTTGGCGAGGTTGTTTCTGAACAATCCGTTACTTGAAGCCAAGTCCTACGCTGACGCTCTTTTTGGAATAAACAGACAAGATATGCGAAGCTGCCGCGACAGGGATAAACCCCTGTCGCGCTTTTCTTTCGGGCGTAAACTAAGGCTGGCTTACAAGGTTAAACTGATTTCAATAAAGTAATTTGTTTCGCAATTCTCAATTGGCTCTGTTGTCTTAGTTCCGGTACTTATTTGCGTCAGTTTTTGGTCGCGTGCTAGAATAGAAAATCGTCCGATCGGCCTTCAAGGTAGCCATGGTTTATGAAATGCTCGGTCGCTGCTTGATGGTCATTTCCGAATGCAGCCTGTAGGTCCGCATAGTTTGCCAGGTAAGTTTCAGCGTCAAAGGTGTCTTTGCTTCGCCCCTCCTGAACACCATGTGCAATAAAATGTGTCGATCCCGCATCTGAATCAGCCCCAAAGGCATTGATCAAATCGACGTGCGAAGCAATATACTCCAAACCATCGAATGCGGTTTCGCGACCCTCTGCGCGACCGTGGAAAATAAAGTGATTTGCACCTGCTTCGGCATTTGCTCCGAATGCTTGGATGAGATCAGAATACGACGCAATGTATTCCAACCCGTCAAAAGTGACTTTGCGTTGTTCAAAATACCCATGATCCGCGTAGTGCCGCAAACCCGCGTCGGCGTTAGTTCCGAATGCCGCTATTAAGTCGGAGTAAGACGCGATATATTCTAGTGCTTCAGTGCCATCGGCGAGATTGCGTGGGAGGCCATGTGGTGCGGCAGATGGTTGGTTTGAAGGAGAGGGTGTCTCGCCGCTGCCTCCGGACGCTGGGGCACCGACACCGGTGTCCAAATCGACTGATCCTCCGGTTCGGGCAAAATTCTGGGTTACAAATGCCCAAGTGCGCCCTTGATACTCTCCAATCTCGATACCGATTCCAACGTAGTCAAAATCGGGGTTCAGCAGGTTGGCCCTGTGTCCATCGCTGTTCATCAGTTGATTGTGAAGCCCGATAACCTCGTCATCGAAACCGTCAGGAGCTCGGACGGACCTTCCTGCTATGTTTTCTGCCCAGCTGTAACTTCCGCTAAAATTGAACCCGGCGTCATCCATGCGTGCTCCCGGATTCGAGTTGTTCACACCGGTATGAGAAAAAATGTCCGTCGCAATCATCCACCTACTGTGATCTTCGGACGCTTCGTTGAGATTAAGTTCCAGAACAAGCGGCGGCGCGCCAACTTTAGCTCTCTCCGCGTTAATCAGATCCAACATATCTCGTTCTAGAGAGTCTGCCTGTGACATCGACTTACCTAAAGTGTTTCGCGTTTTTTGTATTGTCGGTTGGGATAGCGGCAGAACTGTGGCACTAATAATCTGGATATAGATGTAGGAGAAAAACAGCGGGTCTCTGCTACATTTCGTTTGCAGTTAGGCGGAAAACCGCAAGAAAACCTATGTACCAGTGTGGCAATGATATACCGCGACTTGCCGCAGTTTCGCAGAGGATTCTCAAAGGTTCAAGGAATGCGCTAACAACGACCAAGCGCAAGTAAACTCGAGTAAATAAAACAGCATGCCGTGGCCTGCTTTTCTACTGAATGTAGGGGATTTGGTGCCCAGGAGAGGACTCGAACCTCCACGTCCATACGGACACTAGCACCTGAAGCTAGCGCGTCTACCAATTCCGCCACCTGGGCAGGTGTCGTGGAGGGGCGTTTAAGCCCACTGGCAGGGAGGGTCAACCAGATTCGGGAAGATTTTTGAAAGTTTTTTTCGCACATCTAAATTCAGTTTGAATTGGTTGGTCTTTTCACTGACGCGCGGCGTTATTGCGCCTTGTTTGACAAGCCTCAGAGCGCTAGATCGATAGAGGACCCACAAGCAGGAGCCCTCTCATGTCTAAAATGGTCACGATTTATGGCGGATCGGGATTTGTAGGCCGGTATATTACGCGGCGCATGGCGAATGAAGGGTGGCGTGTCCGTGTGGCGGTTCGGCGTCCGAATGAGGCGATGTTCGTCAGGCCCTACGGTGTGGTCGGCCAGGTCGAACCCATTTTGTGCAACATCCGTGATGATGCCTCGGTCGCTGCTGCAATGCACGGGGCAGACGCGGTGGTGAATTGCGTCGGCGTTCTGAACGAGCTGGGCAAGAACGCCTTTGACGCCGTGCAGGCCGATGGGGCCGAGCGGATCGCGCGTTTGGCGGCCGATCAGGGCATTTCCCAAATGGTTCATATCTCGGCCATCGGAGCGGACGCTGAGTCCGACAGCGAATATTCGCGAACCAAGGCGCATGGTGAGGCCGGTGTGCTGACCCATATGCCAGATGCAATTATTCTGCGGCCGTCTGTGATTTTCGGAACCGAAGATCAGTTCTTTAATCGTTTTGCCGGGATGACCCGGATGGGACCTTTCCTGCCGCTAGTCGGAGCCGAAACCAAATTCCAGCCGGTCTATGTGGATGATGTGGCCAAGGCCGCTGTTCAGGGCGTCCTGGGCCAAGCTGAAGCCGGTGCGTATGAGCTGGGCGGACCCGAGGTGAAAACCTTCCGCGCGTTGATGCAGCAGATGCTTGATGTGATCTACCGACGCCGAGTGATCATCGGAATGCCCTTCTTTGTGGCCCGGATCATGGCGGGCGTGTTGGACATCTTAAAGTTCGTCAGCTTCCAACTGTTCCCGAACCACATCCTGACGCGCGATCAGCTGAAGAACCTCCGCCGCGACAATGTCGTGTCCGACGAGGCCAAAGGGTTCGCGGATCTTGGGATCGAGCCAGCGACGCTGGAATCCGTGCTGCCGGATTACCTGTGGAAGTTCCGCCCTTCGGGTCAGTACGACGACATCCAGAACTCGGCCAACAATTTGCGGACCTGATCAGCTGTAGGCGATCAAAAGCAGGATTGCGCCCAGCATCACGCGGTAGATGACATAAGGTGTAAAGCTGACACTGCGCAGCAGGCGCATCATCAGGGTCAGAGCCAGCAGAGCTGAGATAAACGCAAAGAAGGCCGCGATTGCCCCGTCTCGGGCCAATTGGGCGTCAGCTTCGCGGATCACATCGACTGACAGCAGAACACCTGAGGCCAGAATGGTCGGGATCGACATCAACATCGCGATCCGCGCGCCATCCTCTCGCGTATAGCCCAATTGGCGCGCGCCGGTGATGGTAATGCCGGACCGGGATGTTCCGGGTATCAGGGCGAGAACCTGCCACAGCCCCATGATCAACGCATCGCGCAGACCCCATTCGCTTGCTTCTTTGGTCTGCGGCCCTTTTTGATCGGCCCAATACAGAACGAGGCCAAAAACCAGCATGGTCCAGCCAATGACCGCCATTGACCGAAACGCCTCGATCAGGCCGGTTTTGAACAGGATAGCCCCGACAATCACGGTGGGAATCGTGGCGATAATCAGACCCATTGCCAGCTGCGCCTGTGGTGTGTCGGCCCGTCCGGTCAACGCCTGCGGCAGCCCGGAGACCGCCTGTTTCACATCGGACCAGAAATACAGAATCACAGCGCCCAAAGTGCCCACATGCACGGCCACGTCGATGGCCAGGCCTTGATCGTCCAGTCCGGTCAGGCTGGGTAGCAGTATCAAATGACCAGATGAAGAGATCGGCAAAAACTCAGTGATACCCTGAATAATCGCCGCGAGAATCAATTGAAAAAGACCCATCTGCCCCGCCGTGTTGTGGTCACGTCTTTGTTTGCCCAATGGGTATAAGTGCTCTGTGGAAAAGGAAAGCGTGCATATAGGTCCGAATCGGAACTAAAAATCGCATTTAATTTCAAACCTCCACTAAATTTCCCCTCGATTTTCGAATTTAGGTCAGTACAGTTGACTTTTCATCCAATCTTTCATCTCTTAAAGAGACGTGACCAAGCCAATTCATGGAGTTTGACCCGTGGCCAAGCAACCGATGCTGAAATTTGTGCAGATCGACCGCGTCATGCCCGAAAAGCGTGCCGCCGATGACCGCAGAGAAGATTTTGATGAAATCTACGCCGAATTCGCAGCAGAGAAGGCCAAGGAGCAAGCCAGCCGATGCAGTCAATGTGGTGTTCCATACTGCCAGTCGCATTGCCCACTGCACAACAACATCCCTGACTGGCTGCATTTGACCGCGACGGGTCGTCTGGAAGAAGCCTACCAAACCAGTCAGGCCACCAACACATTCCCCGAGATCTGTGGCCGAATCTGCCCGCAGGACCGCCTGTGCGAAGGCAACTGCGTGATCGAGCAATCGGGCCACGGCACGGTCACCATTGGCACGATTGAGAAATACATCACCGACACCGCCTGGGACAAAGGCTGGGTGAAACCCACCGCTCCGGGTTCCGAGCGCAGCGAAAGCGTCGGCATCATCGGTGGCGGCCCCGGCGGTCTGGCTGCGGCTGACATGCTGCGTCGGGCGGGCATTCAGGTCACCGTCTATGATCGTTATGATCGCGCAGGCGGTCTGCTGATGTACGGCATTCCGGGGTTCAAGCTGGAAAAAGACATTGTTCAGCGTCGAAATGACCTGCTGGCAGATGGTGGAGTCGAGTTCGTGCTGAATTGCGATGTAGACGCCGCCAAGTTCGAGGAAATACGCTCCAAGCATGATGCAGTAATCATTGCGACAGGCGTGTACAAATCGCGCGATCTGTCTATGCCCGGCAGCGGTCTGGCTGGAATCGAAAAAGCCATCGATTTCCTGACCGCCTCGAACCGCAAAAGTTTTGGCGATGACGTCGAAGATTTCGACAATGGCCGCTTGAATGCCGAAGGCAAGAAGGTGGTCGTTATTGGTGGCGGTGATACCGCGATGGATTGTGTGCGGACCTCGATCCGGCAAGGTGCCACGTCGGTCAAATGCCTCTATCGTCGTGACCGGGCGAACATGCCGGGTTCGCAGCGCGAAACCCAAAACGCCGAAGAAGAAGGCGTGGTGTTCGAATGGCTGAGCGCGCCCAAGGGCTTTACCGGCGACGACACCGTCGCAGGCGTGATGGTGCAGAAGATGCGTCTGGGTCAGCCCGACGCGACCGGCCGTCAGGCACCTGAAGTGATCGAAGGCGCGGATTATGTCGAAGACGCCGATTTGGTGATTAAGGCGCTGGGCTTTGAGCCTGAAGACCTGCCCACCCTGTTCGGCCAGCCCGACCTGCCCGTCACCCGTTGGGGCACCGTCAAGGCAGCGTTCGAGACCGGCGCAACCGAGATGGACGGCGTCTATGCTATTGGTGACATCGTGCGCGGTGCGTCTCTGGTGGTCTGGGCCATTCGTGACGGTCGTGACTGCGCCGATGCGATTATTGATCGCTTCAACGCCAAGGCTGCCATCGCAGCCGAATAACCCTAGCCCAGCGACAGGAGGGTCTGATGCCCGAATTGCAAGGTCAATGCATGTGCGGCGCGGTCACGGTGACTGCAACCCCGGCGCGGGAATCGCTGGGAGCCTGCCATTGTGATCAATGCCGTCGCTGGACCAGTTCGATGCTGGTAACCTTCGCGGCAGAGCCCGGCTATGCCGCCTTGGGACCGGTCAAGACCTACACCTCGTCGGATTGGGCCGAACGGGCATTTTGCTCGGACTGTGGTTCGGCACTGTGGTACCGGATCACTTTGCCGGGCGAGATGCACGGACAAACCCAAATGGCTGCCGGTCTTTTTGACGACACCGGCAACCCGCTGAAACTTGAACTTTACATAGATAAAAAGCCCGAGGGCTACGCGTTCGCAGGAGAACGCCGGCAGATGACCAAAGCCGAGGTCGAAGCCATGTATGCCCTGCCGGAAGAAGGAGACAGCCAATGACCAAATATGATGCCGACTGGGTGCGGGCCGAAGAAGCCAAGCGCAAATGGATGGCCGAAAATGGTCTCTATTCCGAGGACGAAGAGCATTCTTCATGCGGCGTAGGTCTTGTGGTTTCGATTGACGGCAAAGCGTCACGTAAGGTGGTGGATGCCGGGATCGACGCACTTAAGGCAATCTGGCACCGGGGCGCGGTGGACGCAGACGGCAAGACGGGTGATGGCGCGGGTATTCACGTGCAGATCCCGGTTCCGTTCTTCTATGACCAGATCCGCCGCACCGGACATGAACCACGACTGGATCAACTGATTGCGGTTGGTCAGGTCTTTTTGCCACGCACCGACTTTGGCGCACAGGAACAGTGCCGGACCATCGTTGAAACCGAAGTTCTACGAATGGGCTATTACATCTATGGCTGGCGCCATGTGCCGGTCGATGTGACCTGCTTGGGTGAAAAAGCCAACGCCACCCGCCCTGAGATTGAGCAGATCCTGATCTCGAACTCAAAAGGTGTGGATGAAGACACGTTTGAGCGTGAGCTTTATGTGATCCGTCGCCGTATCGAAAAGGCGGCACTGGCTGCCGGTATTTCTGATCTGTATCTGGCCTCGCTCAGCTGCCGGTCGATCATCTATAAGGGCATGATGTTGGCCGAGCAGGTCGCGGTGTTCTACCCCGATTTGATGGACGAGCGCTTTGAAAGTGCCTTTGCCATCTACCACCAGCGATATTCGACCAATACGTTCCCGCAGTGGTGGCTGGCCCAGCCTTTCCGCATGCTGGCCCATAACGGCGAGATCAACACGCTGAAGGGCAACATCAACTGGATGAAAAGCCATGAGATCCGTATGGCGAGCGGCACCTTTGGTGACTATGCCGAGGACATCAAGCCCATCATCGCAGGTGGTTCGTCGGATTCGGCGGCTCTGGACTCGGTATTCGAGGTTCTGGTGCGTGCGGGTCGTTCGGCCCCAATGGCGAAAACCATGCTGGTGCCGGAAAGCTGGTCCAAGCAGGCGGTCGAGCTGCCGCAGGCATGGCGCGATATGTATTCCTACTGCAACTCGGTGATGGAGCCGTGGGACGGCCCTGCCGCACTGGCGATGACGGATGGTCGTTGGGTCTGTGCGGGACTGGACCGGAACGGGCTGCGCCCGATGCGCTATGTCGTAACTGGCGATGGTCTTGTAATCGCAGGGTCCGAGGCCGGGATGGTGCCGATTGACGAGGCCACCGTGACCGAAAAAGGCGCCCTTGGCCCGGGTCAAATGCTGGCCGTCGACATGAAGAAGGGCAAGTTGTTCCGCGACACGCAGATCAAGAACAAACTGGCCCGTGCGCTGCCATTTGGCGAATGGGTCGGCAAGATTCACGATCTGGATGCCACGCTGGCAGGCGTGACCGAAACCCCGATTTTTTCAGGAGAGGAACTGCGCAAGCGTCAGATCGCGGCTGGTTATTCGGTTGAGGAGCTGGAGCAGATCCTCGCCCCGATGGCGGAAGATGGCAAAGAGGCGCTGGCCTCGATGGGCGACGATACGCCCTCGGCGGTTCTGTCCAAACAATACCGCCCGCTCAGCCATTTCTTTAGGCAGAACTTCAGCCAGGTGACCAACCCGCCGATCGATTCTTTGCGCGAATACCGCGTGATGTCGTTGAAAACGCGGTTTGCGAACCTCAAGAACGTGCTGGATGAAGACAGCAGCCAGACCGAGATTGTGGTTCTGGAGAGCCCCTTTGTCGGCAACGCGCAATGGGACAAGCTGGTTGAAAGCTTTGATGCCCCGCTGGCCGAGATCGAGTGTAGCTTTGAGCCCGGCCAAGGCGCACTAAGCGACGCATTGGCCCGTGTTAGAGCCGAAGCAGAAGAGGCCGTACGGTCCGGCGCTGGGCATCTGGTTCTGTCCGACATGAACTCGGGCGAAGGTCGTGTGGCGATGCCCATGATCCTGGCCACAAGCGCGGTGCACTCGCACCTGACCCGTCAGGGCCTGCGGACGTTCTGTTCGTTGAACGTACGCTCGGCGGAATGTGTCGACCCGCACTATTTTGCCGTTCTGATCGGTTGTGGTGCGACCGTTGTGAACGCCTATCTGGCCGAGGATTCGCTGGCCGACCGTATTGATCGCGGCCTTTTGGACGGGACCCTGACCGAAAATGTCGCCCGCTTCCGCGAAGCGATCGATCAGGGCTTGTTGAAGATCATGGCCAAGATGGGAATCTCGGTAATCTCGTCCTATCGCGGCGGCCTGAATTTTGAGGCCGTTGGCCTGAGCCGTGCGATGGTCGCCGAATACTTCCCTGGAATGACCAGCCGGATTTCCGGCATCGGCGTCACCGGTATTCAGACCAAGGCCGAGGAGATCCACGCCAAGGCATGGGTCAATGGTCTGGACGTGCTGCCCATCGGTGGATTCTACAAAGCACGGAAATCGGGTGAGACCCACGCTTGGGAAGCGACCTCGATGCATATGATGCAGATGGCCTGTAACCGGGCGTCCTATGAGCTGTGGAAGCAGTACTCGGCCAAAATGCAGTCGAACCCGCCGATCCATCTGCGTGACCTGATGGACTTTAAACCGCTGGGCAAGCCAATCCCGATTGAAGAGGTCGAGTCGATCACTTCGATCCGCAAGCGGTTCGTCACGCCGGGCATGTCGCTGGGTGCGTTATCGCCCGAGGCGCACAAGACGCTGAACGTGGCGATGAACCGGATCGGTGCGAAATCCGACTCCGGCGAGGGTGGCGAAGACCCGGCACATTTTGTGCCGGAGCCCAATGGCGACAACCCGTCGGCCAAGATCAAACAGGTCGCTTCGGGCAGGTTCGGTGTGACCGCCGAATACCTGAATCAGTGTGAAGAACTGGAGATTAAGGTCGCTCAGGGTGCCAAACCCGGTGAAGGCGGTCAGCTGCCGGGCATGAAAGTTACCGACCTGATTGCGCGACTGCGCCATTCGACCAAGGGTGTGACCCTGATCTCTCCACCGCCGCACCACGATATCTACTCAATCGAGGATCTGGCGCAGCTGATCTACGACCTGAAACAGATCAACCCGCGCTGCAAGGTTACCGTGAAACTGGTGGCGTCTTCGGGTGTTGGCACGATTGCCGCCGGTGTGGCCAAGGCCAAAGCGGACGTGATCCTGATTTCGGGCCACAATGGTGGCACCGGGGCATCTCCGGCGACCTCGATCAAATATGCCGGTCTGCCGTGGGAGATGGGCCTGACCGAGGCACATCAGGTTTTGGCGATGAACAACCTGCGCGACCGCGTGACCCTGCGAACCGATGGTGGCTTGCGCACCGGTCGTGATATCGTCATGGCTGCGATGATGGGGGCCGAGGAATACGGTATCGGCACCGCTGCTCTGATCGCGATGGGCTGTATCATGGTGCGTCAGTGCCAGTCGAACACCTGCCCGGTCGGTGTGTGTACGCAGGACGAATCCCTGCGGGCAAAGTTCACCGGTAATGCCGATAAGGTCGTCAACCTGATCACCTTCTATGCACAGGAAGTGCGCGAGCTGCTGGCCAGCCTCGGTGCGCGGTCGATTGACGACATCATCGGGCGGGCAGATCTGCTGGCGCAGGTCAGTCGCGGTTCAGCGCATCTGGATGATCTGGACCTCAACCCGCTGCTGATCACCGTCGATGGTGCCCATAACATCGTCTACAACCGCGACAGAGATCGCAATGCAGTGCCCGATACGCTTGATGCGGAAATTGTGCGCGATGCTGCACGGTTCCTGAAAGACGGTGAGAAAATGCAGCTGTCCTATGCTGTTCAAAACACGCACCGAACCGTGGGCACACGGGTCTCCAGCCATATCGTGCAGAATTTCGGGATGCGGAACACGTTCCAGCCCGACCACCTGCATGTGAAACTGCAAGGCTCGGCCGGTCAGTCGTTGGGGGCTTTTGCGGCCCCAGGTCTGAAGCTTGAGGTATCTGGTGATGCCAACGACTATGTCGGCAAGGGCCTGTCCGGGGGCACAATCGTTGTACGTCCGCCGCAGGTCAGCCCGCTGAAAGCAGACGAAAACACCATTATCGGCAACACCGTTCTTTACGGCGCAACTGATGGCCACCTGTTTGCGGCTGGCCGCGCAGGTGAGCGGTTCGCGGTTCGGAATTCGGGCGCCACTGTGGTGATCGAGGGCTGTGGCTCGAACGGCTGTGAATACATGACCGGTGGTATTGCGGTGATCTTGGGTGGCATTGGTGCCAACTTTGGCGCAGGTATGACGGGCGGTATGGCCTATCTGTACGACCCCGAAGGCAAGGCCGAGCAGCTGATGAACATGGAAACGCTGGTGACCTGCCCGGTGACTGTCGACCATTGGGAAAATCAGCTGAAATCGCTGATCGAAACCCATCAGGCTGAAACCAACAGCCGTAAGGCCGCCGACATTCTGCAGCATTGGGAGGTCGAAAAGGCCAACTTCCTGCAGGTTTGCCCGAAAGAGATGCTGAACAAGCTCAGCCATCCTCTGACGACCGAGGCAACTGCTGTTCCCGCCGAGTAAGCGAAAGTTGTTAGACCAAATCAGAACCCCGCGTGTCACCAAGGACACGCGGGGTTTTCAATTTACGTCCCGGCCTTGCTTAAGATTGCATACCCGCGCAACGCTCAGATCAGGCAAGATAAACCGTTCCAAACCCGGCCACAGCGTCGTATAGCAACAAAATGGCAAGAACAGCAGCGCGCAAGTCGAGCAAAAAGAAAAGCAAGGCGTCGAAATCAAAAAGGCCACTGGTTCCGCGGATTCGTCGTTGGGTAACACGCATCGCCTTGGGCGTTGTGGCTTTTGTCGTGGGTTTGGTCCTGCTTTACTCGGTGGTTAATCCGCCGGTGACTCATACAATCTGGTCGGAATGGCGAAGATTGGGGAAGGTCGAGCGCGAGTGGGTGTCGATCGAAGAAATTGCCCCGGTTATGGGCAGATCTGCCGTGGCCGCCGAGGACGCGAATTTCTGCCTGCATTGGGGCTTTGACGTTGAAGCAATCCGCGAAGCGCTGGAAGACGGCGGCAGCCGGGGGGCCTCGACCATTACCCAGCAGGTCGTGAAGAACGTGTTCCTGTGGCAAGGGCGCAGTTGGGTGCGCAAAGCGCTTGAAACGTCGATTACACCCGTCGTCGAAATCTTCTGGAGCAAGCAGCGAATCCTAGAAGTATATCTGAACGTTGCCGAAACCGGTCAGGGGGTCTTCGGGGTCGAAGCGGCAGCACAGCGATACTATGGAACGAGTGCGTCCAAGTTGTCGTCAGTTCAGGCGGCCCGATTGGCGGCGATCCTGCCGTCCCCGCGCAACAGATCCGTCACAGATCCGTCGGTTCGAACCCGCAGACGTGCGGCATCCATCCGGGATGGGGCGGCCACCATCCGCGCAGATGGTCGCGCGGATTGTTTCGAGGATTGAAACCCTATGCCCCTCAAGGCTAAAGCTGGGGGGTATTCACTGGTTCGATTGGAAGCCCATGGCGCGTCTGTTTCATGTTCCCCTGTCCCCGTATTGCCGCAAGGTGCGCCTGTCGCTTGCGGAAAAGAAAATCGAAGTCGAACTGGTCGAGGAACGATACTGGGAACAAGACCCGGATTTTCTGCGCCGCAACCCAGCCGGCAAAGTCCCGGTGTTGCGACTGGATGGACAGGTCATGGCGGAAAGTGCCGCTATTTGTGAATATATCGAAGAAACCCGCCCTGAACCTCCGCTGATGCCGAAAAAACCAGAAGCACGGTACGAGGTGCGGCGTTTGGTTGGCTGGTTCGATGACAAGTTCCATCACGAAGTGACATCGAGACTGCTGTATGAGCGGGTGAACAAGAAGGTGACGGGCGAGGGTTATCCCGACAGTAAAAACGTCAAGGCGGGTGCAAAGGCTATCAAGTATCATTTGGACTACATGGCTTGGCTGCTGGATCACCGGCGCTGGCTGGCAGGTGATCAGATGACTCTGGCCGATTTTGCAGCTGCTGCGCACTTGTCTGCTCTGGATTATATCTCAGATGTAGATTGGAACCGTTCTCAGGCGGTCAAGGATTGGTATGCCAAGATCAAGTCGCGGCCTGCGTTCCGGTCCATATTGGCAGATCAGGTTCCTGGGTTCCGACCGCCACCGCATTACGCTGATCTGGATTTCTGATAGGGTAAGGGTGTAGCGGGCTGACTGCCCCCTCTTGGCCGGGGTGTGGGCCAATTCACCCCGAGGGTACTTATAGCCAGATGAAGAGCGGATCAGGTTTAAAAGAAAAGCTGGTGGCGCAGGCGTTGAGCGAGGGATTTGTCTCTTGCCGTGTTTGCCGACCTTGGGACGTGCCCGAAGTGCCGTCGCGCTTGCAGGCGTTTTTGGATGCCGGGTATCACGGGCAGATGGGGTGGATGGCCGAGCGGACCCATTGGCGCGGCGATCCGGCCGCATTGTGGCCCGAGGCGCGGTCGGTCATCATGCTGGCTGAGAGCTATACGCCTGACCATGATCCGACCGATATCCTGAACCACCCGGACAAGGCGGCGATTTCTGTTTATGCGCAGAACAAGGATTACCACGATCTGGTTAAGAAGCGGCTGAAACGGTTGGCGCGCTGGCTGATTGCGGAAGCTGGTGGAGAGGTAAAGGTCTTTGTTGATACCGCGCCTGTGCCAGAGAAGGCTTTGGGCCATGCGGCAGGTTTGGGTTGGCAGGGAAAACACACCAATCTCGTAAGCCGTGATTGGGGAAATTGGTCCTTTATAGGCTCTGTTTTTACAACGTTGGACCTGCCTGCGGACATGGCTGAAACAGACCATTGCGGCAATTGTCGAGCGTGTTTGAGCGCCTGTCCGACGGATGCGTTTCCCGCCCCGTATCAGTTGGATGCGCGGCGTTGCATTTCATATCTGACGATCGAACATAAAGGGCCGGTCGACGAAGAGCTGCGCCAAAAGCTGGGAAACCGAATTTATGGATGCGACGATTGTTTGGCCGCGTGCCCGTGGAACAAATTCGCCATTGCAGCGAGCGATGTGCGGTATGCCGCACGTGATGATCTGAAAGCGCCGCCGTTGGCCGAGCTTGCTGTGTTGGATGATGCGGCGTTTCGCGCGAAATTCTCGGGCTCGCCCATAAAGCGGATCGGGCGGGATCGGTTTGTGCGCAACGTTCTGTACGCGATTGGCAACTCGGAACGGTCAGATCTGATGCCCGTCGCGCAGTCGCTTGCCAATGATCCTGATCCAACGGTGGCGGACGCCGCGCGCTGGGCGGTGAAACGATTGTCATAAGTGACGCAAACAGGCTGGACGTGTCGGTCCAAACCGCTACACCCATCGACAGCGAACAGGAAGGAGATCCCGATGGCGTTGGCTTTGGGGGTGGATACAGGTGGAACCTATACGGACGCAGTGCTGATCCGGGATGAAAAAGAGGTGATCGCCTCGGCCAAATCCCTGACAACGCGCGCTGATCTGGCCATTGGGGTTGGACAGGCGATCTCGGCAGTGTTGGATCAAGCACAGGTGTCGCCGGAGCAGATCTCAATGGCGTCTTTGTCGACGACATTGGCGACGAATGCCTTGGTCGAAGGGCAGGGTGGTCGAGTCGCTCTGATTTACATCGGGTTCAAGGAAGCAGACCTTGAGAAACATGGGCTGCGGGATGCGCTGAAGGGTGATCCAGCGCTGGTGATTGGCGGTGGGCATAGCCACGCCGGGGGTGAGGCTGCTCCATTGGATGTCGATGCGTTGGAAGCATTTTTGGCGTCGCACAAAGACGTTTCTGGGTTTGCGGTTGCCGCGCAGTTCGCAACGCGGAACCCGGCGCATGAATTGCATGCCGCGCGTGTCATTGCCGAGAAAAACGGGGCTCCGGTAACGTGCTCTCATCAGTTGTCGGCCAAGCTGAACGGTCCGAAACGCGCGGTCACGGCGGTTTTGAACGCACGTTTGATTGGTATGATCGACCGTTTGATCGGGCGGGCGCAGGATCAGTTGATTGATCTGGGTATTACAGCGCCGATGATGGTTGTGCGTGGTGACGGCGCGCTGATGAGCGCCGAACAAGCGCGGGAACGCCCGATTGAGACGATCCTCAGCGGGCCGGCGGCTTCGATTGTTGGGGCAAGCTGGTTGACGGGGGCCGAGAATGCACTGGTGTCCGATATTGGCGGCACCACGACGGATGTTGCGCTGATTCGGGATGGCAAACCCGCGATTGACCCAGCGGGCGCGCAGGTCGGCGGATTTCGTACGATGGTTGAGGCGGTTGCCATGCGCACCCACGGACTGGGTGGAGATAGCCAGGTGCATGTGGTGACCGAAGGGCTGGGCGGCGGCGTATTTCTGGGGCCACGACGGGTGCTGCCGGTATCTCTGATCGCGTCAGAAGCACCCGAGGTTGTTCACGCCGTTATGGACACACAGTTGCGGGCAACAACCGTGGGAGAGCATGACACGCGGTTTGCCCGCCGTGTTCCCGGTATCAATGCCGACGGGTTGGGTGCGCGCGAAGAGGCCTTGTTGGACAGGCTCGGTGAAAATGTCCTGCCCCTGAGTGATCTGTTGCGCACCCGAATGGAGAACGGTGCCCTGTCGCGTCTGGTAGATCGCGGAATCGTTCAGGTGTCGGGTGTGACACCATCGGATGCCAGCCATGTTCTGGGTCGATTGGATGTCTGGGACGCGGAAGCCGCCCACAAGGCATTGGAACTGGTGGCGCGCAAACGTGTGGGGACGGGTGACAGGCTAGCCGGCAGCCCCGAACAACTGGCACAGATGATCGTGGATCAGTTGACCGAACAGACGTCTTTGACCTTATTAGAGACTGCTTTTGCCGAAGAAGCTGACGGTTTTGGTCTTGCACCTGCTGACTTGGCCCGGCACGTGTTGACGCAAAAAGGGCTGGCAAGGCATCGCGGCTTAATCGCGCTGGACGCATCGCTAAACGTGGATGTCGTGGGTCTCGGCGCATCCGCCCCCAGCTATTATCCGGCTGTAGGGGATCGCCTGCATTGCACCATGATCCTGCCGGAACACGCCGGTGTCGCCAACGCGATCGGAGCAGTTGTTGGTCGGCTTACGCTGCGTCGAACAGGAACCGTGACGTCACCGTCTGAAGGGCGTTACCGGGTTCATTTGGAGGAAGGGCCGCAGGATTTCACAGAATCCGACAAGGCTTTGGAACTGCTGGAGACGGTTCTGCGGGATCAGGCCGAGGTCGCCGTGCGGCAGGCCGGCGCCGCAGATATCCGGGTGGTCGTCGACCGCGACATCCGCACCGCGCGCATCGAAGCGCAGGACGTGTTTGTCGAAGCGATGATCACGGTCGAAGCCAGCGGACGCCCAAGGGTGGCCTCAGGTTAGCCCCCCTCGCGGGAAGGAGGGCCAATTCGGTTATTCAGCCGCGCTGCGCTTGGGCAGAACCCAATCGGGGCGCGGGAAGTGGCAGGTATAGCCGTTGGGAATACGTTCAAGGTAGTCCTGATGCTCGGGCTCAGCCTCCCAGAAATCGCTGACGGGTTCGACCTCGGTCACAACCTTGCCGGGCCAGATCCCGCTGGCGTTCACATCGGCAATCGTGTCCTCAGCCAACTGTTTCTGGGCGTCGTCCACATAGTAGATGGCCGAGCGATAGCTCATCCCGCGATCATTGCCCTGACGGTTAACGGTTGTCGGGTCGTGAATCTGAAAGAAGAACTCGAGCAGGTCGCGATAGGTAATTTGCGCTGGGTCGAAAATGATCTCGATCCCTTCGGCATGGGTGCCGTGGTTGCGATAGGTGGCGTTGGGCACGTCGCCGCCAGTATAGCCGACGCGGGTGCTGGAAACGCCGGGCAATTTACGGATCAGGTCCTGCATGCCCCAAAAGCAGCCCCCGGCCAGAACAGCGCGTTCATTGGTCATTGGATATCCTCCACATGGATCAGGTATTCACTGTACCCTTCGGCCTCCATCTCATCGCGATGAATGAACCGCAAGGAGGCGGAGTTGATACAATAGCGTAGCCCGCCGTGTTCGCGTGGACCGTCGGGGAATACGTGCCCAAGATGACTGTCGCCATGTTTCGAGCGGACCTCGGTCCGGATCATGCCAAGCGTGCGATCTTCAATCTCTTCAACATGCTCGTGCACGATGGGCTTGGTAAAGCTTGGCCAGCCACATCCGGATTCGTATTTGTGGGTCGAGGCAAATAGCGGTTCGCCCGAGACGATATCGACGTATATGCCCGGTTCCTTGTTTCCCAACAGCTTTCCAGTGCCGGGGCGTTCGGTCCCGCTGCGTTGGGTGACGTGAAATTCTTCAGGGGAAAGAGCGGCAATGGCCTCGGGGTCTTTGGTGTAGCGGGTCATGGCTTCTCCGGTGTTGATATGACTTGGACCTTTATTTGGGCATACTGGGGCAAAAATCAAAATCATATTTCAGCCTGCTCGCGTTCTCGTGCGGGTGATCCGAATGCCAAACGCACGCGTAATTCACAATAAAGGAGGTAACACCATGTTGAGACTGCTTCTGTTATCCGTCCTATTGCTGGTTGCCCGCGCTGTTCAAGCTGCACCTTTGACCGGTGAGTTTGACTCGATTGACGGCGGAACCCTTTCTCTTGAGGGGTGGAGAGGTCAGCCGGTGCTGATTGTGAACACGGCATCCCATTGCGGGTTCACGGGGCAATACGCTGGCTTACAAAAAATCCATGACACCTATGCTGATCGAGGTCTCGTGGTTTTGGCCGTCCCTTCGGATTCTTTCAATCAGGAACTGGGGTCAGCGAAAGACGTGAAACAATTCTGCGAGATGAATTTTGGTCTGACCTTGCCCATGACCGACATCACCCCAGTCAAAGGCGTCGGTGCCCATCCGTTTTATAGGGCTGTTGCCCAGCAAACGGGCTTTGTCCCCAAGTGGAATTTCAACAAGATCCTGATTGACCCAGCGGGCGAGGTTGTCGCGACGTATGGCTCGAACGTCAAACCGGATTCACCGAAGCTCTTGCGTCAGGTCGAGGCATTGCTGCGCTGATCGGTCTGCCGAGACAGCTGCACTGCCAGAATTCCCAGCGTTGTGATGCCCACGCCAACCGCATCCATCGGACCAAGCTTTTCACCCAGCAGAGCAGCAGCGACCGCGACGCCAAAGACCGGGTTCAAAAAGTGAAAAGTTGCGGCTCGGATCGCGCCGATCCTGTTCAACAAATGGAACCAGATCAGTGTCGCCAACAAGCCAGGGAACAGTGTCGTATAAGCAAAGGCCAGCATCCACGGTACGTTCGGGTGAATGTAGATCGTCTCGAATATGGGGGCCGCGAAGAACAGAATTGCCGCGCCCACCAGCATCTGTAGCCCGACCACCATCATGAAATTGCCGCCGGATGTTGCCCCGCGCACTGCCAGTGTCGCAAAGCTGAGCGCCAGCGCGCCCAGCCCGCACAGCATGACGCCAAACAGGTCGGCGCCCGCGCTAATCCGGCTGCTCATGATCAATGCGACGCCAGCGAAACCCGCCAGCAATCCGAACACGCCCAGTGGTCGAAGTTTTTCGTGAAACAGTGTCCAGCTGGCTAATGCCACGATCAGGGGCATTGTTGATGCAATAATCGCCGCAACAGATGCTTGTACGGTTTGCATTGCGTAGAAATTCAGACCCAAATAAAGGGCATTTTGGCATATTCCAAACAGAATAGTCGCGTACCATTGCGCGCGCGTCAGCCTCCAGCTTTGGCCCATCACCCGTGCAATTGCGACCCCCAACAACCCCGAGATCAAAAATCGCAGCGCCAGTGAGAAAAGGGGCGAGGCATCGGCGACGATGATCCGCGCCGAGGTAAAGGCTGACGACCAGATGAAGGCAAATGCCAGCCCCATGGCTATGGCGCGCAGATCCATGATGACGCTCTCCCAAACGCCGCGACTGTTTCGGAATTATCTCAAACGCGCAAGCGCCGCGCGTCAAAAAAACCACAGGCCTCATCAGTTACATTCGGCATTGCGGTGTTTGTTGATTGATCAGTCAATTAAAGGTATGCGAACCGCACTCTGACTAACCAAGGGAGGTATGTTGGTGCTTTTGGAGTATATTCTGTCTTTCGGCGTCCTGCTGGCATTGGGCCTCGTCGCTTTCTTCGTCGTGAAATGGTGGAACCTGCGTTGCGTGGGCGTCACGCCAGTGCATCTGTTCACCTTCATCGCGATCCTGTTCACGTCCGGTCTGGATGTCGGCCTGATCATGTTCCCGCTGACCGAGTTTGGCGGATATGCCGAGGAACCGGCCTATGCCTTTGCGAACCCGCTGGCCATCGAGTTCGGGTTCTGGGGCTTCCTGATCTGGGCCTTCTACTTCCTGACGGCGTTCTATTTCTGCGTCATCGAACCCCGCGTGAAGTTCTTTGAGATCCCGCTGGTCAAGTTGATCAACAACGTGGTGATTATTGGCACCTGCGCCTTCACCGCCAGCCTGTTTCTGATCTACCTGCCTGGCTATCTGCCTGAAGTCGGAGACGGCGAATCCGTGGTTTCAACCTTCTACATCATTGTATTTGTGGTCATTCTGGCAGCGGCCTATTCTTCGACCGACCTGAAATACGTGCGTATCCTGTCCGTGGGTTCGACCTTCCTGTTCCTTGCGCTGATCATCGGAATGTGGGTCGCGGCTGGCATGGGCATGACCGGATTTGTTGAAACCGGCAGCAACATCAGCGCTTACTTTGCCAACCTGCACAAGTTTGTCCTGCCGCTGACCGACTATCACGCCTTCTATTTGTTCTGGTGGTTCGCGTGGTCGATCATGATTGGCCAGTTCACCTCTCGCTTTGTCGGTGGTCTGAAAACCTGGCAATTGCTGGCGGCGCTGCTTATTTTCCCGTCGATCCCGTTGGGAATCTGGTTCACCGTTCTCTACTACTATCACCTGAACGGCATCAGCACTGCGGGCATCACCAACATCGCGATGGTGATCGTGGGCGTGACCTTTGTGATCAACTCGCTGGACTCGCTGATTAGGCTCTATACAGACAACCTGAACCTGACAGTCGAGCGGTTCGGCAAGGCGATCTACGTTGCAGGCAACGTCGCCCTGCTGTTTGTCCTGACCCTGTTGTTCCAGAGCCAGTGGCTGCAGATCCAATGGATCGGAGCGGTGGTCGTTGGCCTCTATTTGGCCTGCGTGGTCTACATCCTGATCACCAAGCGCAAAGAGGTGTTGAGCATCGATTCAATGCCCGAAGATCGTGATCTGGACTTCCACAAGGTTGAGACGGTTCACTGATTGCCGAACGGAGTTAAAGAACAGACGGGCGCCTAATCCGGCGCCCGTTTTCCGTGGTCTTGAAGTTCTATTTTGGAAAAGTCAGAACCGAAAACGGAACGCAAAACCGACAAGCGGTGCAGTGTCGTAAGATTGCCGGCTAATCTCACTTCCATTTTCGTCATCCAGAGTAAGCCGACCATCGAATTCAGCTCCGGCAAAAACGTTTAGAGAAACTCCGGGATTTGGGCTGTAATCCAAGGCCAATACAACCGGGATGCTCTTGTCTTCCCCAACGCCATCCGGCGCAAGACCTTGGTCATCCAGGCGAAAGCGGATGCGTTCAGAGCGCGCAGCCAAAGACAGGTTTATTGTGTCAGTCATGGCATAACTCAGTGTCAGCCCCGGTCCTCTGGTTGCGCCAATCCCTGATCCCGTATTCAGATTCCAACGGTCATTGATGTCCCAATCCACCAGAAGAGCCGGAAAAAAGTCCACGCCTTCTTCCTCAAGTTGGGAAAATACGCCGAATGCAGGTCCAATCGTCAAGCGGCTACTGACTTCCCAAGCCAGACCGGCAAAAACCCCGTAAGTCCGCCCATCAGACGCGTCTATACCACTTTGGTAATCCCATCTGATTTGTGGAGATATTAACAGTTGCGCCGTTTCACCGACGCGCGCGCGTACCGGAAACGAGACCCGGATATCGCGTATGTCGGTCCATGGTTGATTGTCAGTCTGATTGAAGTCGTAGTCAAATTGCCCAAGGCTTATGGACAGGCCGAATGACGTACCATCGCCGGTATTATACAGCGAACCGCCACGAATAAAGGCACGACTTGCAGAGAAATTGCCACCTCCGCTTAAGGATGCGTTGCCTTGATACGCCGCAAGCCCATCAACCTGAAAGCCCCAACCCACAGGTTGCGCAGCCAACTGAGTTGTCCAGGTTAGAGAAAAAGCAATCGCGAGAGACGAGATTTTGGAGAAGAAGTGCGTCACGTTTTTCAAACCGATCGATGAATTCAAATGTTGTTATTCAACAACTAGACGGGTAACCCGCAAAGTACATCGAAATCTATCGGGTGTGCCAAAATTCGTCCCAACAGGCGAACAAAGAAAAAGGGCCCCCCGAAGGCGACCCTCTATCGTTTGCAGTGAAAGCTGAGATTAGCCGTTCACGCTGTCCTTCAGAGCTTTCGCGATGGTCATCTTGACCACTTTGTCGGCTTCTTTCTTGAACTGCTCGCCGGTGGCGGGGTTGCGCACCATGCGCTCGGGGCGCTCGCGGCAGTAGATTTTGCCAACGCCTGGCAGGGTCACTGCGCCGCCGGCGGAAACTTCGCGGGTGATCAGGCCAGTCATGGCCTCCAACGCTGCGTTTGCAGCTTTCTTGTCGGTTCCCATTTCCTCAGCGAGAGCAGCCACCAGCTGAGTCTTTGTCATAGGCTTTGCCATTTCTTGGTCTCCTTAACGTGCCCGATACATAGGGCCTCACCGCGTAACTGTAACGGGATATTGTGGTCGAACACAACGAATAGTAGCGCTGAAAACCCTAAAAATATGGGGAAATCGTTGCTTTTTTGCGTCAGAGAAAGGCTGTTTCGTCGAATGAACGCAATTTCCGGCTGTGCAGACGCTCTAGCGGCATGCCACGCAAGTGCTCCATCGCCCGAATTCCGATGGCCAGATGGCGACTTACCTGAGTGGTATAAAAGGCAGAAGCCATACCCGGAAGCTTTAATTCGCCGTGCAGTGGTTTGTCTGACACACACAAGAGCGTGCCGTATGGAACGCGGAACCGATAGCCGTTTGCGGCGATGGTTGCGCTTTCCATATCCAGCGCGATAGCGCGGGATTGGCTGAGCCTCTGCACCGGGCCGGACTGGTCGCGCAGTTCCCAATTGCGGTTGTCGACCGAGGCGACGGTGCCGGTCCGCATGATCCGCTTAAGCTCGTACCCTTCCAACTCGGTGACCTCGGCCACCGCGCTCTCAAGCGCGACCTGAACCTCGGCCAGTGGCGGGATCGGAACCCAGACTGGCAGGTCATCGTCCAGCACCTTGTCCTCGCGCAGATAGGCATGGGCCAGAACAAAGTCGCCTAGCGCCTGCGTGTTGCGCAGACCGGCACAGTGACCGACCATCAGCCAGGCGTGGGGCCTCAGAACGGCGATGTGATCTGTTGCCGTTTTCGCGTTCGACGGCCCAACCCCGATATTGACCAGTGTTATCCCGGACCCATCCTCGCGCTTCAGGTGATAGGTCGGCATTTGCGGAAGCTTCAGCGGTTGAGCTAATTCTTCCTCGGAGTCAGTGATCTCGACATTCCCGGTCGAGACGAAGCTTGTATAACCGCTGTTCGGATCGGCCAATTGCGCGCGCGCGTAATTCTCGAACTCGGAGACGTAGAACTGGTAGTTCGTGAACAGGACATGGTTCTGGAAATGGCTGGGATCCGTCGCGGTATAATGCGCAAGCCGGGCCAGCGAATAGTCGACGCGTTGGGCAGTAAACAAGGCCAGCGGGCCGGCTTCATCCTCGTGGTCGTACACCCCGTTGACGATATCATCGTTGGTCGTGGTCAGGTCGGGAACGTCAAAGACATCGCGCAACGTGAACCCGGCCGCGCCCTGTTGCGGGACGTGCAGATCGGGATTGTTGGCAACCGCGAAATGCACAGGGATCGGTGTGTCGGACGGCCCAATCGTAACCGGCTGGTCGTGGTTCTTGATCAACAACGCGATCTGTTGAGTCAAATAGGACCGAAACAAATCCGGCCGCGTAACCGTTGTGGCATGAATACCGGGTTCTGAGACGTGGCCAAAACTCAGACGGCTGTCGACATGCGCATAGGACGACGTTCTGATGCGAATTTCCGGGTAATAGGCTCTAAACCGCGCCGTTGGTGCGCCATGCTCAATGGCTGCCGAGAAACTGTCGCACAGAAAGCGGGTTGCTTGTTCATAGAGCGCTTCCAACCGAGCGACCGCCGCTTTGGGGTCGGTGAATTGTTCCGGTTTGGGTGCGTCGGGTGTTTTTATTATTGTCATGCAAGTGGTTCCAGAAGATCGATTTTTTCAAAGGTGCGCACATCCACCAGGCCCAGATCCGATATCCGCAATTCCGGAATCACGACCAGTGCCAAAAGTGAGTGCTGCATATATGCGTTGTTGAGTGTACAGCCGCAGGCCACCATCGCGGCGACCATGTCTTCAGCTTTGGCGGCCACAGTTGCGGCGGGGCTGTCTGACATCAGGCCTGCGATGGGCAGTTCGACCAGCGCCAATTCTTCCCCATCGCGGAAGATGGTGATGCCGCCACCCACTTCGGCCAGCCTGTTTGCGGCCAGTGCCATCTGTTCGCGATCCGTGCCGACAACGATCATGTGATGGCTGTCATGCGCCACGGTCGAGGCCATGGCCATTTTGCCTTGATATCCGAATCCGGAAACAAAAGCGTTCGTCACGCCGCCCGTCGCCCGGTGGCGTTCAACCAGTGCAATCTGGCAGACATCGCCGTCGCCCTCGACTAATCCTTCGATGATCGGCAGTTCAGCCTTCAGAGCTTTGGTCGGAGCCTGGTTTTCCACCACGCCGATCACGTTGGCCTGCACGCGGTTTGCCCCTGCAGGTGCTTGGATTTCGAAATCGGCAGCGGTCAGGGTATGCCCCAGATGCACGGTGTTCCGGGCGGTATCAGGCCAGTTGAGGTGCGGGCAGTCGACGGTGATTTTACCGTTTTCGGCCACGATCTGACCGCGCGCAATCACGGTCTCGATGGGCAGTTCTTTCAGGTCCGAGCTGAGGATGACATCCGCGCGCCGCCCCGGTGTGATTGAGCCGATCTCACGCTCCAGCCCGAAGTGGGTCGCCGTGTTGATCGTTGCCATTTGCAGGGCAATCAGCGGATCACATCCGCAAGCGATGGCGTGCCGAACCACACGATTCATATGGCCGTCATTGACCAGCGTGCCTGAGTGGCAATCGTCGGTGCACAGGATAAAGTTGCGCGGGTCCAAACCTTTTTGTGTGACAGCCGTGATCTGACTTTCCACGTCATACCAGGCCGAGCCCAGCCGCATCATCGACCGCATGCCTTGCCGGACCCGAGCAATCGCGTCTGCCTCGCAGGTACCTTCGTGATCATCCGCCGGTCCCCCGGCCACATAAGCCGCAAAATTAGGCCCTAAATCAGGAGAAGCGTAGTGCCCGCCCACAGTTTTGCCCGCGCGTTGCGTGGCGGCGATTTCCGCCAGCATCTTTGGGTCGCCGTTGATGACACCCGGAAAGTTCATCATCTCGCCCAAACCGATGATGCCCGGCCAGTTCATCGCCTCGGCCACGTCTTCGGCGGTGATCTCGTACCCTGTGGTTTCCAACCCCGGTGCAGATGGGGCGCAGGACGGCATCTGGGTGAAGATGTTCACCGGCTGCATCATCGCCTCGTCATGCATCATGCGTACACCGTCCAGGCCAAGGACGTTTGCGATCTCATGCGGGTCGGTGAACATGCTGGTCGTTCCATGCGGAATGACAGCGCGGGCAAATTCAGCCGGTGTCAGCATGCCCGATTCGATATGCATATGGGCATCACACAGGCCGGGGATCATATAGCGCCCGGTGGCCTCGATGACCTGAGTCTCTGGGCCAGTGCAATGTGATGCATCGGGTCCGACATAAGCGATGCGTCCATCAGCGATCGCAATGTCATGGTTCGGAAGGGTTTCGCGACTGTGCACATTTACCCAGATTCCGCCGCGAATGACCGAATCTGCAGCTTCACGACCTGCGGCTACGGCAATCAGACGGGGGGCGACATCGGGCCAACTAGGGAAGGGTGTGTGTTCCATGGCCCAACTTTCCCGAATGCGCAGGAAGGTTCAACCCCTTGTGAACAGGTATCATCAAACCGTCACGCAGCGCGTCAGCGCTGCCCGGCCCAACCAGAGGAGACGCCCGGCAGGGCATCGATGATGGGTGGGAGCAGCACCCGGTTATTTCTGTGGATCAATCTCCAGCTCGCGGCGAACCCAATTGGCAAACGCTATGGCGCCGGGACTTTCTTCGGCGCGCGGCGACAGAAGCAGATAATAGGCTTCGGGCATGGGTGCGCGATGGGCGAACGGGGCTATCAAACGACCTTGCGCAATCAGGTCACTGGCAATGGTGTCATGCGCCAGACACAGCCCTCCGCCAGCCATGGCTACGGACAAGCTGACCAAGTAGGTCGTCGAATAAGTGATTGCAGGATTTGCCCAATTTAGACCCTGTTCTTCCGCCCAACCTAGCCAATTCGACAGCAGGTTCGAGCAGTCAAAAAGCGGGTGTTGTTGCAGGTCTTCCAACGTCACGTGATAGCCCGGCGCACAGACTGGATAGTAGTGATCAGTTCTCAGTAATTCGGTTCGAACCGTATCTGACGGTCGAAGAGAATAACGGATTTCCACGGCGGCCCCTTCGGCCATTTCGCGCGGCTCCCAAAGCTCGGTGAAGATATTCAGCTGAGCATCGGGATGTAACGCCCGGAAACTCGGCAGTCTGGGCGCCAACCAATTCACGGCAAAGGTGATGTTGCTTTGAACTTGAACCGCGTTCTGCTGGGCGCCGGTCACGGCCTGAGTTCCACGTACCAGTGTCCGAAATGCCTCGCGCACCACCGGAAGATACGTGATGCCCGCTTCGGTCAGTTCCAACGCACGTGGTCGACGCAAAAACAAAGGCTGGCCAAGGTACCCTTCCAAGGACTTGATCTGCTGGCTGACCGCGCTTTGCGTCATGTTCAGATCCCGGGCTGCGCCGGTAAAGGACAAGTGCCGCGCCGCCGCCTCAAACGTGCGGAGCCAACCCAGCGGAGGAAGTGGTTTCTGCATGCGTATAACCTTGCCATTAGTTCAGCTAATGGAATAGTTGCGTTTTTTTCGTTGGTCAATTTTTGACGCTACAGGCACGATTTCCGAAAGTTCTCAGCTATCCGCAAAGGAGCCCGGAATGACTGTTACAAACCTGCGCGCCAATATCGACCACTGGGCCGAACGTGTTGATCTGGCTGCAACCTTTCGCTGGGTCGAGCGGCTGAACATGCACGAAGGTGTCGCCAACCATTTTAGTCTGGCGGTGAACCCGGAAGGCACCCAGTTCCTGATGAACCCGAACCAGATGCATTTTGCGCGAGTCAAAGCATCAAATCTGCTGCTGTTGGATGCCAATGACGCCGAGGTGATGAACCAACCCGGTGCCCCGGATCCGACGGCTTGGGGTCTGCATGGATCAATTCATCGTCACTGCCCGCACGCACGTTGCGTCATGCACGTGCATTCGATCTTTGCGACGGTCCTTGCATCGTTGGCGGATAGCACATTGCCGCCGATCGATCAGAATACGGCCACGTTCTACGACCGATACGTCGTGGATGAAGAGTTCGGAGGCCTCGCCTTTGAAAGCGAAGGTGAACGCTGTGCGTCGATGCTGTCGGACCCCAAGAAAAAGGTCATGATCATGGGCAATCACGGTGTTCTTGTGATCGGCAGTGACCCGGCGGATGCTTTTAACAGGCTTTATTATTTTGAACGCGCAGCGGAAACCTACATCCGAGCGCTGCAGACCGGCCAGCCATTGCGCGTCCTGCCAGATGAGATTGCCGAAAAGACTGCGCAAGAATTGGAACACTATCCCGATCAGGCCCAGGCTCATCTGCGAGAGATCAAGGCCTTACTGGACGATGGCGGCTCTGACTACGCCACATGACAACCTCATCAGGGTAACGACCATGTCTGACACTCCACAGAATCCGGAATCCGCTCGCTGGCACTATCATCCTGAAGGTCCGGTGGGGCTAAACCCCTTGTTCAATTGGCCACCACGTCCGTCAGCTGTGCTGAAATGGTACAGCGGGGCGTGGCTGCAGATCACGGCATTAACCTTGTGCCTTGCGCTGGCGGTTACCGCCTATGCTTTCTTTTTCCCGTCTTTTGAAAGCATGCAAAGTTTTGCTCCGGGTTGGATGTTTCGCATTTGGCTGCTGAACATGGTGCCCCAGATCATGATCGCTGGTGGACTGCACTGGTGGCTGTACATGCGAAAAGGGCAGGGCATGTACAAAAAGTTCGACCGCCGCGACCTGACCCGCAACAATGGTACGTTTACATTCCGCAATCAGGTTCTGGACAATATCTGGTGGACGCTGGGCAGCGCGATGACCGTCGCGACCGTTTATCAGTGGATCATCTACTGGGCGATGGCCAACGGCTATGTGCCATCCGTCACATGGTCCGGCGCGCCGGTCTGGTTCGTTGTGTGGATGGTGTTTATCCCGATGTGGTCAGGTCTGCACTTTTATTGGGTGCACCGGCTGGAACATCACCCGAAGCTCTACAAATACGTGCATGCTGTGCATCATCGTAACGTGAACATTGGGCCTTGGTCGGGAATCTCGAACCACTGGTACGAGAACTTGCTGTATTTCACGACATATTTCATCCACCTGATCGTGCCGTCGCACCCGTTGCATGTACTGTTCCACGCCTCCTTCCAGCAGATCAGCCCCGTGTTGTCTCATTCCGGGTTTGAAAAACTAAAGGCAGGGGATACGGATGCCGCTCGTGCCGGTGATTTTTTTCACCAGCTTCACCACCGGTATTTTGAATGCAACTACGGCACCTCTGAAATCCCGTTCGACAAGTGGTTTGGCACATTTCATGACGGATCGGCCGAGGCGACGACCCGGACAAGAGCGTACAAGAAACAGATGTATACCTAATCGGACCGCAGCGCGCGCGGCGTGATCCCAAACTCGGCTTTGAAGGCGCGGGTCAGGGCGCTTGGGTCTTCATAGCCCGCGCGCAGGGCAACTTCACCGATGCTCAGGTCGGTTTCCGCCACGAGTTTGCGCGCAAGATTCAGGCGCAGGCGGCGATAGACCTGAGCAGGGCCTGCACCCAGTTCGCCTTGCATGCGTACAGACAAGGCTTTCTGCGACCGGCCCACCCGGTTTGCGATTTCAGATACGGGCAGGGGGTTTTCAAGATGTTCCTGCATCAGGGCTAACGCTTTGTTCACGTAACCGCTGGTCGCACCTGCGCCTCCCTTGTGCGAACGCGCGGAATCGCGGGTCATAAACAGCTGCGAAACTTCGAGCGCCAAGGCCTGCCCCTGATCCCGCCCAATCAGGTGCAAGACCAGATCAAAGGCCGCCATTGCCCCGGAACAAGTGATGCGATTGCGGTCGACGACATAGCGCTCGCGCCGCGCATCGATATCGGGAAACCTCTCGGTGAATCCGGTCAGCTCTTCCCAGTGAATCGTGGCGCGATGGCCGTCCAGCAGCCCTGCCTGCGCCAAAAGCCAGCTGCCAGTGTCGAGGCCTACCAGCACTTTGAACCGCTGATCCGCAGAACGCAGACCCGAAAGGGTCCGCCACCCGCCATGCGCGCGGAATCCATAAGATGGCATGACCATCAGCATGTCCCCACTGGCGGTCTGGAGTGGGCGATGCGGCGCGACCTGCAGCCCGGACGAGGATGTCACCGGATCACCCCCCAACGCAAGGAACTGCCAATCATACAATTTGCGACCAGCCAGAGTGTTTGCAGCCCGCAGCGGCTCGACCGTATTGGCCAGACAATGGTTCGAGAATCCGTCGAACAGAAGAACCCCGATTTGCTGCGGTGCAGAGGGTGATTTAGTCCATTCTTGCATGGTAAACTTCTATTTCTGCACGTTTCAAATGGCAAGCCGCGTCAGAATATGCCGCAACGCCAGATGTGGAGACGCCCGATGCAATATGGATTGTCCGACGAACAAGAGATGATCGTCTCTACGGTTCGCAGCTTTGTGGAAAACGAAATCTACCCGCATGAGGCGCTGGTCGAGCGCACCGGCGAAGTCCCGGAGGAGATCGCGGATGAGATCAAGCGCAAGACGATTGAGCTGGGTTTTTATGCCTGTAATTTTCCCGAAAGCGTCGGTTGTGCAGGGTTGAACCATCTGGAGTTCGCGCTGGTCGAACGTGAGCTGGGCCGCGGGTCCATGGCGCTGAATCACTTCTTCGGGCGTCCTCAGAACATCCTGATGGCGTGTGAGGGCGAGCAGGTCGAACGATACTTGATGCCCGCCGTGCGTGGCGAAAGGATGGACGCGCTGGCAATGACCGAACCCGGTGCCGGGTCAGATGTTCGTGGAATGAAGTGCGCCGCGGTGCGGGATGGCGGAGACTGGGTGGTCAATGGCACCAAGCACTTCATCTCGGGCGCGGAGCACGCGGATTTCATCATCGTTTTTATCGCGACCGGCGAGGATCAGACGCCGAAAGGCCCCAAAAAGCGGATTACGGCGTTTCTGGTGGATCGCGGAACGCCCGGTTTCACCATCCGGGACGGGTACAAGTCGGTTAGCCATCGCGGTTACAAGAACATGGTTCTTGATTTCGATGATTGCCGTCTGCCGGACGCTCAGGTTCTGGGTGAGGTTGATGGCGGCTTTGAAGTGATGAACACCTGGCTTTATGCGACTCGTATCACGGTTGCTGCCATGTCCGTAGGCCGCGCACGCCGCGCTTTCGACTATGCGCTGGACTATTCCGCCACGCGCGAACAGTTCGGCCAGAAGATCGGCAAGTTTCAGGGCGTGTCCTTCCAAATCGCGGATATGATCACCGAGATTGACGCGGCGGACTTGTTGACGCTGGCCGCAGCCGACCGCCTGGACAAAGGCCTGCCTGCCAACCGCGAAATTGCTTCGGCTAAGCTCTATGCCTCGGAAATGCTCGCGCGGGTCACCGATGCCGCCATCCAAATTCACGGCGGCATGGGTCTGATGGACGATTACCCGCTTGAGCGGTTCTGGCGCGACGCGCGGGTCGAGCGTATCTGGGACGGGACCAGCGAAATTCAGCGCCACATTATCAGTCGCGATCTTCTGAGGGCACTCGGTGCGTGATGGAGGGGGCCGCCTGATGTCTTCCCTGTCACGCGTTTTGCACCCCACATCCATCGCTGTGATTGGCGGCGGCGCCTGGTGCGTCTCAGTGATCGAACAGGCCCGGAAATTCGGGTTTCAGGGCGACATCTGGCCGGTCCACCCAAAAGCCGGTCAAATCGCGGGTCTGAGTGCTTTTGCACGCCTTGAGGACCTTCCAGCGGCCCCCGACGTAGCCTTTGTTGGCATCAACCGTCATGCAACGATCGAGACGATCGCGGTCCTTTCGGCCATGGGGGCCGGGGGTGCAGTGTGTTTTGCCTCGGGATTTACCGAAGCGCATGCCGAGGACGATCAGGGTGCAGATTTGCAGGTCCGTTTGGTGCAGGCCGCAGGCGAGATGCCGATCCTGGGGCCAAACTGTTATGGCTTCGTCAACGGGTTGGACCGCGCCGCTGTTTGGCCCGATCAGCACGGCATGCGACCGGTAGATCGCGGTGTGGCGATCCTGACGCAAAGTTCGAACATAGCGATCAATATGACGATGCAGCGCCGGGCCTTGCCGCTGGCCTTTATGCTGACCAGTGGGAACCAGGCGCAAACCCATCAGGCCGACATCGCCTCGGCCCTTTTGGATGATGACCGGATCACCGCGGTAGGTGTCCACATTGAAGGCTTCGGTGACCTGCGTAAATGGGAGGCGCTGGCCAAAAAGGCGCGGGATCGTAACGTGCCGATTGTTGCGCTGAAAGTGGGCCGGTCCGCCCATGCACAGGCGGCGACGATTTCTCACACTGCATCATTGGCCGGAGGCGACGCGGGCGCGCAGGCATTTCTGGATCGCCTTGGGATCGCGCGTTTGGATGACATTCCCAGTTTCCTGGAATGCCTCAAGCTGCTGCACGTGACCGGGCGCTTGGACAGCAACGGTTTGGGGTCGATCAGTTGCTCAGGTGGTGAAGCAAGTCTGGCTGCGGACATGGCCGAGGGGCGCAATCTGCACTTCCCGCCGTTGTCGCAAGTACAAAAAGCTGACCTGCGCGATGCCTTGGGGCCGATGGTGGCCTTGGCGAACCCGCTGGATTATCACACCTATATATGGCGTGACACGCCAGCCATGACCCGCGCTTGGACTGCTATGATGGGGCCGGAACAGGCCCTGACTATGGCTATTCTCGACTATCCGCACACGGATGCGACGGATTGGGAATGCGCCACGCAGGCCGCTTTGAATAGTGTTGCTCAGACGGGGCGCCCCTTTGCGGTAACGGCGACTCTGCCGGAGCTTTTGCCCGAAGACGTTGCACAGCGATTACTCGATGGCGGTGTTATCCCTTTTGCCGGATTGCATGAAGCGCTTGCGGCAATTGAGGCGGCCGCGCGGTCGCAAGCAACAGAGGCCGAACCGGTCCTGCTGCCCTCGGATACCGTTGCGGATCATGTTCTGACCGAAGCAGAAGCCAAAAAGGCGCTGGCGGAATTCGGTGTGCGTGTACCGCTCAACGTTGTGGTACCGGCGAACCTGGCGAAACAAGCCTCTACCGCGCTGACTGGTCCATTTGCGATCAAGGGCGTCGGGCTGGCGCATAAATCGGAACATGCGGCCGTGCGCCTTGAGGTTCTCGCCGACGCTGTGGGTGAAGTCGCGGCGGATATCGGAACTGATGACGTCCTTGTTGAGGAAATGGCTGTCGGCGGCGTGGCAGAATTGTTGGTCGGCGTCACCCGAGACCCGGCCCACGGGTTCGTTCTGACGCTGGGTGCCGGAGGTGTGTTGACTGAAATCCTGCGTGACACGGTTTCCCTTTTGATCCCCTCCTCTCGCGACGCTGTGAAAGAGGCGCTGGGCAAATTGAACTGCGCGCCTTTGCTGGCGGGGTATCGCGGCAAACCAGCGGCAGAGATTGAGGCCATCCTGGACACTGTCGATGCGGTGCAGGCCTACGTTATTGCCAACGCAACCCATGTCAGCGAAGTTGAAATAAACCCACTGATCTGCACACCGGACCGTGCCATAGCGGTGGATGCTCTGATCCGAAAGGCAAGTAAATGAACCCGGTCAAAACCAAGCGCGATGGCGCTATTCTGGAAGTCACTTTGGACCGTCCCAAAGCGAACGCGATTGATTTGGCGACCAGCCGCGTCATGGGCGAGGTGTTTCGTGACTTCCGTGATGATCCTGATCTGCGCGTCGCAATCCTGACCGGGGGTGGAGAGAAGTTCTTTTGCCCCGGCTGGGATTTAAAAGCAGCCGCTGACGGAGACGCAGTCGACGGAGACTATGGCGTTGGTGGCTTTGGCGGGCTGCAGGAACTGCGGGACATGAACAAGCCGGTGATTGCGGCGGTCAACGGGATTGCCTGCGGCGGCGGGCTGGAACTGGCTCTGAGCGCAGACATGATCATCGCGGCGGATCACGCCAGTTTTGCATTGCCGGAGATCCTGTCCGGCACAGTGGCAGATGCCGCCAGCGTCAAACTGCCCAAGCGCATCCCTTATCACGTGGCAATGGAACTGCTTTTGACCGGACGCTGGTTTGACCCCCAAGAGGCTAAGAACTGGGGATTGGTGAACGAAATCGTGCCGGGCGATCAACTGATGGATCGGGCATGGGAACTGGCGCGTCTTTTGGCCAGCGGTCCGCCTTTGGTTTATGCCGCAATCAAAGAGATTGTACGGGATGCCGAAGACTCCAAGTTTCAGGATGCCATGAATCGGATTACCGGGCGGCAATTGCCGACGGTTGATACCCTCTATGGCTCTGAAGACAATCTAGAAGGCGCCCGCGCTTTTGCTGAAAAGCGTGATCCCATGTGGAAAGGTCGATAGTCGGCCTAAGCGCGTTCAAACAGGGCTATCAGCGCTGTGTCATCCTTATTGGGGCCGGATGCAAGATCGCCATAGATGCGAACTTCGGGCAGGGCCAGATTGCGTATCTGGTCTTGCGCCAGACGGTGCAGGGCTTCGGCAAATCCCAGCTTTTCATAATGTTGGGCATTGATCGACAGCGCGAATTGAGCACCGGGGCGGGCCACACGCAGCAGCGCAGTCAAAGCTTCTGGCCCAAGGTGGCCATGGGTGAACGAACCGGATGAAACGATTCCGGAGTAGCTTTCGCGCGGCACCGGGATGCCTTCGTTCAGATCGGCCTCAATGGCGTCGCGGTAGATATCCTTGCGCATGGCCTGATCCAGCATCTCGGCGCTGATATCGGTGGCATCTATCGGTCCCACACCCAGCCGGGCCAGAACCGCGCCGCACAGGCCGGTGCCTGCACCGACATCAAGAACAGGCCCTTGACCGCCGGCGCCGACAAAGGCGCGGGCGGTATGGATGTGCAGCTGATAGTCCTCGCGCGTGGCAAAGCCTTCGTCGTAATCCCCGGCCCATTCAGCATAGAGACGCTTGTGGTCTTCCGGGGAATCCAGCGCGTAGGCGGCATGCAGGTCTGGCGTTTTGTCACTCATACCCAAAAGAAAGGCGCATTGGGGGATTCGAATCAAGTATCCTTGGCGGAGTTCTTGCATCTGGCGAAATTGCGGATCATCTAAGAGCGTATGACAGGCACACTATTTTCCTTCGGTCACGGGTACTCGGCACAGGCCTTGTCCCGTCAGTTGCAACCCCATGGTTGGCGTATCTTCGGCACGACGCGTGATCCGGCCCAATCGCCGGTGGTCAAGGCATCCGGCGCAGAGCCGGTGATTTGGCCGGGGCAAGTGCCACAGCTGGATGGGGTGACGCATCTTTTGATCTCGGCCGCGCCAAACGCGGACGGAGATCCGGTTCTGGCTGCATTGGCGGATGAGATTGCGGAAAGGGCGGCGCAATTCAAATGGGTTGGCTATCTGTCGACCACGGCCGTGTATGGCGATCATCAGGGCAACTGGGTCGACGAAGCCACCCCCGCGACGCCAACGGCGCAGCGCGGCAAATGGCGGGTGCAGGCGGAAGAGCAGTGGCGGAACATCCCCGGCTTGCCGACACACATTTTTCGCCTTGCAGGCATCTATGGTCCCGGTCGTGGGCCGTTTTCCAAGCTCAAGCGTGTGGGTATGCGACGTATCATCAAGCCGGGGCAGGTCTTTTCCCGAATTCATGTCGCCGACATTGCCCAGGTTCTTGCCGCGTCCATGTCCGCGCCCAATCCGGGGGCGATTTACAACGTATGTGATGATGAACCCGTTCCACCGCAGGATGTCATCGCCTATGCGGCCGAATTGCAGGGATTGTCATTGCCGCCCGAAGTACCCTTCGACGAGGCCGACATGACCCCCATGGCGCGCAGCTTTTACAATGAGAACAAGCGGGTCAGAAACGATCGGATCAAGGATGAGCTGGGTGTAAACCTGATGTATCCGAACTATAGGGTCGGATTGAGGTCGCTGATGACCGGTGACTGAGCTACCGGCCTGATTTCCGGCGATGCGCACCGGGTGCTTAGTGATAGTTTTTGGTTATCAAAACCATCCATAAAGAAAACTTATTTGCATGGTGCGAATTTGCTAGGTCTGACGGCGACAAGACAAGAGTCGCCGATACCTTTGACAGAATGTGCGCAATCCAAGCCGTGCATCTAAAAGAGGTAAAAGTGTCATCTATATATGTTCTTGATCGCCCGCGTTTTTCACCGCGCGAACGAGCCGGATTTTAGCCAGGATTGGAGATCGACATGGACGGAAGTGATAACCCTAAAACAGGCGGATGCCCTGTAATGCACGGCGCAGGAACCCGGTCAAACCGGGATTGGTGGCCGAACCAGCTGAACCTGTCGATCCTGCACCAGAATTCGCCTGCGTCGAACCCGCTGGGGCCTGATTTCGACTACGCTGAAGAATTCAAGAAGCTGGACATGAAGGCGCTGAAAGAAGACCTGTACGCGCTGATGACCGATTCTCAGGATTGGTGGCCTGCCGACTACGGTCATTACGGCGGTCTGTTCATCCGGATGGCCTGGCACAGCGCCGGTACATATCGCACGGCGGATGGCCGTGGCGGTGCCTCGACCGGGAACCAGCGCTTTGCGCCACTGAACAGCTGGCCGGATAACGGCAACCTTGATAAGGCGCGCCGTCTGCTGTGGCCGATCAAGCAGAAATACGGCAACCAGATTTCCTGGGCCGACCTGATGATCCTTGCCGGCAATTGCGCCATTGAATCCATGGGCGGCAAGACATTTGGCTTTGCTGGTGGTCGCGCGGATATCTGGGCGCCTGAAGAAGACATCTATTGGGGTTCCGAAACTGAGTGGCTTGCCCCCACCGACAACCCGCACAGCCGGTACACTGGTGAGCGCGACATGGAAAACCCACTCGCCGCCGTTCAAATGGGTCTGATCTACGTGAACCCCGAGGGCCCGGATGGTGAACCAAACGTGTTGGCCTCGGGCCGTGATATCCGCGACACCTTTGGCCGGATGGCGATGAATGACGAGGAAACCGTCGCGTTGGTTGCTGGTGGCCACACCTTTGGTAAGGCGCACGGCGCGGGCGATCCTGATCTGGTCGGCCCCGAACCCGAAGCGGCACCGATCGAAGAGATGGGCCTTGGCTGGATCAATAAGTTCGGTTCGGGCGTCGGTGACGATACCACGACCTCGGGCATCGAGGGCGCGTGGACCGCAAACCCGATCAAATGGGACAACGGATACTTTGACCTTCTGTTTGGATATGAGTGGAACCTGACCAAAAGCCCCGCAGGCGCGTGGATCTGGGAGCCGATCGGGGTCAAGGAAGAAGACATGGCCCCGGCGGCCGGTGATCCGACCAAGAAGGTCAAAACCATGATGACCACCGCCGACATGGCGATGCGCATGGATCCGATCTATGGCCCGATCTCGAAACGCTTCCACGAGAACCCGGAAGAGTTCGCAGATGCCTTCGCGCGCGCCTGGTTCAAGCTGACCCACCGCGATATGGGGCCGCGGTCGAACTATATCGGGTCGGAAGCCCCGACCGAAGAGCTGATCTGGCAGGACAACGTGCCTGCGGTGGATCACGATCTGGTCGATGCTGCCGATGTAGCGGATTTGAAAACCAAGATCGCTGCATCCGGTCTGTCGGTGTCCGAGCTGATCTCAACCGCATGGGCCTCGGCCTCGACCTTCCGCGGGTCGGACAAGCGGGGCGGTGCCAACGGCGCCCGTATCCGTCTTGCGCCTCAGAAGGATTGGGATGTCAACGAGCCAATGAAACTGTCCAAGGTGCTGGACGCGCTGACAGGCGTTCAAGAGGCGTTCAACGGCGCGCAGTCAGGCAACAAGAAAGTGTCGCTGGCCGACCTGATCGTTCTGGCCGGTGCCGTCGGCATCGAGCAGGCTGCCAAAGCTGGTGGTCAGGATGTCGAGGTTCCGTTCACCCCGGGCCGCACCGATGCATCGCAAGAGCAGACCGATGTGGACAGCGTCGCAGTCCTGGAGCCCGCAGCAGACGGTTTCCGCAACTACCAAAAGGCCGACTACACCGTCTCGCCCGAAGAGTTACTGGTCGATCGCGCACAATTGTTGACCTTGTCCGCACCAGAGATGACGGCACTTGTCGGTGGCCTGCGTGTTTTGGGCGCCAACTTCGGTGACGCCAAGCATGGGGTGTTCACGGATCGTGTGGGTGTACTCAGCAATGACTTCTTCACCAACATTCTGGACATGGGCACCGAATGGAAACCTGCCGGCAAGGGCGTTTATGAAGGTCGTGACCGCGCCAGCGGTGAGATCAAATGGACCGGTACACGCGTCGATCTGGTCTTCGGTTCCAACTCGCAACTGCGGGCGCTTGCTGAGGTCTACGGTCAGACGGGTGCCGAGGGTAAATTCGTCTGTGACTTTGTCTCGGCCTGGAACAAGGTGATGAACGCGGATCGATTTGATCTGAAGTAAACCGACGATCATCGCAGAGGTAGCGCCGCCCGAGGGGACTCGGGCGGCGTTTTCTTTGGGTCGAGTCCCGCGGGCATACCAAGCATTGGGTACGATTCCGTCCAAAGCCTTGACTAACCCGCGCGTCACGCATCGCCCAGCCCTGTTTCTTACCCAAATTATTAAGCTAACTTATTGTTTTCATTAACATGGGCGAGTTTCTGCAGAGAAATATGAAGTTTTTTCAAAATGGGGGTTGCAGGTCCCAGACCTAATCCGTAAATACCCCTTCACCGGCGCTGCTGAGGCGGTGCTGACGGGTCGGAGAGACGGCCGGACGGGTTGGAGAGACAGCCGGACGC
>NZ_JBXWOX010000026.1:0-58304 GCF_059611125.1 Ruegeria sp. CDSB029 | reverse complement strand
CGACCCGTCAGCACCGCCTCAGCAGCGCCGGTGAAGGGGGTTCTAAGTATAACCGCATAAGTCCGCAAGCAGAAAATGACGTCCTGGGCGATTTTTTTCCATCTTTCCGCTTAACCTTTATTTATCAATATCTTAAGGCGCACAACCCGCTCCCTCGAACGGCAATCTCGCCAGTTGAAATGCAAGTCGGACCCACACCTGTCCGCGTCGCCAGTAAGCGCACCCCTATATATAGACAGGGCACCCAACCACACCACAAGCCTCAAACGAGTCGGAAGCGATTCAATGAGTCGGAATCGGCCCAAAAAACCGTGCCAGCACTAAATTCAGGTATAGATTCCGCGCGTCTCCACCCACGCCGGGCTTGCGCATTGGCCCGGGATGCTGTGTGGTCGCCTCTGTAAGATGCCCGGGTTAGCCGTGAAATGACCACCAATACAGCCGACATGTTTCCACGCATAAATACCGTAGGCTATGACGGCCTTCTTGTTTCCTTTGCCGATGCCATGGCCGAACCCTCGAACCGGGCGGCGCTGGCCTTTAGGGGCGCAATAGACGCCGCATCCTGGAACGGTGTTGTCGAAACCTCTGCATCGCTTGCATCGGCCTACCTGAGGTTCGATCCCGACAAATTACCTCGCGCTGAAGTCCAAGATAGAGTGCGACACCTACTTGCACAGCAAAATTGGTTTGAGGCACCACTGCCTGCCGGTCGAAAATTGTGGCGGGTCCCGACAGTTTATGGGGGCGAGCTTGCTCCGCAACTGGACGAGGCAGCGGCGGCGGCGGGGCTGGATTCCATGGAAGCCGTTCGACGGCTGAGCGACACAAAGGTACGCGTATTGACCATCGGCTTTGCACCGGGGCAACCGTACCTTGGTCCGCTTGGTCCTGAATTCAATATTCCGCGCCTGAAGGAACTGACGCCCATGGTCCCAGAGGGGGCCTTGGTATTGGCAATTTCCCAATTCGTACTGTTCTCGGGCCCCACTCCGACTGGCTGGCGGCATGTGGGCCAAACCGCATTTCGCTGCTTTCGCCCTGACGCACCGCAGAGCTTTGCGTTGAAGCCAGGGGATGAAATGCAGTTCCTGTCCGTTTCGCGCGACGAACTGGAAACCATCCGCGCCAACAACTCGGACGGCTCAGGCGGGGCCACCTGCGAGGAGATCGCGGGATGGGTCTGATTGTTCATCGCATTGGCCCGGCCTGCACCATACAAGACCAGGGCCGTGTCGGGTATCTGGATCAGGGGCTGTCCCGATCCGGCGCCGCCGACCAACTGGCCCTGCACGAGGGCGCAGCGTTGCTGCGTCAAAGCCCGGGACTTGCCGCTTTGGAAATGGCGGGAATGGGTGGCGAGTTCGAGGCAACGCAATCTCTCGGCATCGCTCTGACAGGTGCTCCGATGCAGGCCAGCATTGATGGCGCACTTGTGGTCTGGAATGCGTCGCACCAGATGGTAGCCGGGCAGCGGCTGGTGATTGGTGCTGCGACGCGCGGGACCTATGGCTACCTGCATGTCAGCGGTGGGATCGCGTCCGAAGCCTTTCTGGGATCACGCTCAGCGCATTTGACCGCCAAGATCGGAAGCACCATTCAGACCGGAGATACATTGCCTGTCGCCGACGGATCAGGCGTGACGGGCATGAAGCTTAACCCGGATGATCGCTTCTCGGGTGGCGTTCTACGCGTGATCGCCAGCTTTCAGACCCCCCTGTTCGATCAGGAAACGTTGGACCGCTTTGTGCAAACCGAGTTTCGGCGTGGCAGTCGGGCCAACCGAATGGGGATGCAGTTGGATAGCGAGGGCGAAGGTTTCGCGGCTCAGGGTCAGCTGAACATTCTGTCCGAGGTCATTACCCCCGGTGACATACAGATGACCGGAACAGGCAGCCCCTTTATCCTGTTGCCTGAATGTCAGACCACTGGAGGTTATCCCCGTATCGCGACGGTTCTGCCTTGTGACCTTCCGCGCGCGGCACAAACCCCGGCGGGCGGGCGGATCAAGTTCGAATTCGTGTCACTGGACGAGGCCACAGCCCTGCAAACCGCCCACAATGCCGAACTTGCCCGGCTACCTATGCGAGTCGAACCGCTGGTCCGCGATCCGCATGACATCCCGAACCTCTTGTCCTACCAATTGATCGGCGGAATGATCTCCGCCACCGACTAGGGAGTACCACGTATGCCAAGCGTCGATCTGAATGCCGATATGGGCGAAAGCTTTGGCCCCTGGAATATGGGCGATGATGAATATCTGCTTAAGATTATCACCTCTGCCAATATCGCTTGTGGCTTTCACGCCGGCGACCCGGATGTGATGGCCAAAACGATGACACTGGCTGCGGAAAACGGCGTCGGGATCGGCGCGCACCCGGGCTTTCCTGACCTGCAGGGATTTGGCCGGCGGAATATGAAAGTTCCCCATGATTCCTTGCGCAATCTGGTTCGTTACCAACTGGGCGCTGCGATCGGCATGGCCAAGGCCGTTGGCACCAAAGTGCGGCACCTGAAACTGCACGGGGCGCTGGCCAACATGTGCTCGATCGATATCGACATGGCCCGGGCCTGCTATCAGGGCGCACTGGATGTCGATCCGGACATCATCATCATGGTTCTGGCTGTTACCAAACAAGAAGAAGCCGTGCGTGAATTGGGGTGCAAGTGGGTCGGCGAGATCTTTGCGGACCGGGCCTATAACGACGACGGAACCCTTGTCGATCGCAGCCTGCCCGGCGCGGTTATTCATGACCCCGAAATTGCCGGACTACGCATCCTGAACATGGTGCGCGAAGGTGCCATCATCACCGAAAGCGGATCGCGACTGGAAACGTCGATCGATACGATATGCCTACATGGTGATGGCCCCACTGCGGTGCAGATTGCACGTTCGGTTCGGGCATGTCTGATCGAGGGCGGGGTCGAGGTAACAAAATTCATGCGGTAGAAAGAAGGCCTTAAACCTGACGATCTATCCTATGACTGTTGCCTGCACGGAATTCAGACCCTAGCATGACCAGCAAGTGCATGTTCTGAATACCACAATTCCAAGCAACGCCATGCCGAACCGGTATAGGCAAGGAGGTTGGCCAATGTCTTTCGATCTGATGAATTACGAACCGCGCGGCGACAAAAAGAACTCTGAGTTTTTCCACCAATATCTGCCGATGATCTACGAACGCCGCCAAAGCTCGGGCGTGGCCGACCAGGTTGGGGCGATGCAGGCGATCGTCATTCAGGTTGAACCGGACGCGTTGTTCGACACGCTGATCGAGCTTTATGTCATGACACCCTACCGGCATACGGCCAGCTATCTGGGCCAGACGCACAAATTTGCGGTGCTGCATTCGCACTCCGATTATCCCACGATGATCGTCATGGCTCCGCTCAGCGCGACCTTCGAAGACTTTATCCCGCGCATCAACCGTATGTACCCGCTGGCCCGCAACACCCCCCAGACCCGCTATGTCGGAGAGGTTTATGGCGCCACGGACCTCAAGACCCTGACCAAAACGCTTGAAGATCAGAACATCAGGTTTGAGTACAAGGGAGACACCGAAAACCCGTTCTACACATCGGACGGGTTCAGATTTACGTCTCCGTCCGATTTCACCTGTAACAGGGTTGGCTACTCATCCTTGGATTTCAACGACACCGACAGCCTTGGTTTGGGTGACCGGATATTGCTGAGCAATGACGAACAGGCGCGACTGGATCAGGCGGCGGCATTCGGGGCAGACAGCAAAATCGCGCCTTTGATGCTGGGGGTCGACCACCTTGCAACACGCATTCTGGCTGGTGAGCGTGAGGACGCGATCCTCGAGTTTTTGACCATGGTGCCCTATTACTTTTGGGGCGCGTACAACATCTTTGACATGAACTCGTCGACCAATGTGAACCGGAACGCGAATGTCGACGATGATAAGAAATCCCCCGCCAAGGTCTTCACCGCGAACAACACGCCCTCTTTCGTCAATTCCTTTGAACAGTTGCCGATGCCGACCGAGGATTTCGTGCGGAACTTTGGCCGTCGCCTGCACCACATGGCGATCGAAATTCAGGACGGCGACCACGGCGCGGGTGAAAAGAACGTCGATTTTGTAGTCAACACACTCAAAGATGAAGGTGTGCCGTTCCTGGCCCATGTGGTGGGCGAGTGTAAGGATGATCCGAACCTCAAGCAGATCTTCTCAAAGCATTCGAAGTACACGCTGTTGATCACTGAGTATATCGAGCGCTGCCACCACTATGACGGGTTCTTTACCAAGGATAACGTTGCCGCCCTGACCGCGGCGGCAGGTCAGGATGAACAATACGAACACGGCCACGTCTTCGACTGACAAAAAAAGGCTGCGAGTTTCCTCGCAGCCCAGATCCATTCAGGAGAGTATGCCGAGCCTTATGACGGCCCGATCATGAAACAAGTGACATTCCGGGCCTGCAACCGGCGACAAGCCAGATCGGCCTGTTCGCGGGTCATGCCCTGGAATGTCGCGTCGAAGCCGCGCGAGCTTTGGTTTACCTTGCGCAGCGTGCCTTCCAGAGTGGTCATTTCCGACAGAGCGGTTTTCAGTAAGATCTTTTCCGCCTCATATCGGGTGGTATAGCGGCCTACGTTCACACCCCATAGTCGCCCGCCCGATGTGGACAGGCGGGTGACGATCTCTTGCTCGGGTTCAGGCTGGGCTGCCGGATCAGTCGAGGCCAGAACCAAATCAGCCGGCCGTGCCGCGGGACGGGTTGAGTCCCCGTCACCAGACGGTTGGATGTCGGCCGCCGCAATCGCCGCGGCGATACCATCCTTGATACGCGTGCCATTTTTGGCAGCCGTCTCAGCCACGGCGCCAGCAACCTGAACTGCAGCACCCGGTCCGGGGCGCAGAACGGGGCGCAGGCTGGATTTTGGCGCATTGGTCAGGGCCGCGACGGTTGCGCCCAATCCCGCATTCCCGGCATAGGTGGGGCGGGCCGGCTTGCGGATCGGGGCACGCGAGGGGGCTCGGCGGAACCCCATATCCAGCAATTCGGCCACTCGGGCGTTACGCGATGCACCGGACTTGCCACCAAAGACAGTTGCGATAATGCGTTCGTCCTTGCGTTTGGCCGATGCAACCAGGTTAAAGCCAGCAGCCCGCGTGTATCCGGTCTTGATCCCGTCCGCGCCCTTGTAAGCTGCCAACAGACGACGGTTCGTGTTTGGAACCGTCTTGATCCCGGCATGTGTGGATTGGCGCGAAAACAGGTTGTAGTACTGCGGGTAATCATAAAGCAGATGGCGACCCAACGTGGTCATATCCCGCGCGGTCGACAAGTGACCTGATTCCGTCAGGCCATGCGCGTTCTTGAACGTTGTGCGGCTCATACCCATCGACTTGGCCGTGCGCGTCATGCGACGGGCGAATGCCGCCTCGGAACCGCTGATCGCGATACCAATGGCCGTGGCGGCATCATTGGCCGACTTCACCGCAGCTGCCCGGATCAGATATCGGAACGCAATCGTTTGCCCGGTACGCAGGCCTAACTTAGAGGGGGGCTCGGAAGAGGCCTTTTTTGTGATTCGAACCGGCGTGTCCAAGGTGATCTCACCGTTCCGCACCGCCTCAAACGCGATGTAGAGGGTCATCATCTTGGTCAGAGATGCCGGATGCAATCGGGTGTCGGCATTGCGCGAATGCAGAACCTCGCCTGTCCGCGCGTCGATGACCATCGCCGCATATGGTGCCGCAAATCCCTGCAACGGCGCGAAGGAGAGCAGCCACAATAATGCTAAAAGAAATAAGCCCATTCGGGCCGGAACTGTCCGCCGAACCTGCACGATCTTTGCCTCTGTCTACCTCAGGCCGCCGGGTTTTCCCGGTCAGCGCTCATTATATTTTATTACTGACAAGGCTAACACAGAGACCCCATGAAATAAACCGAAAGCGTGCAAATTCGCTGTTTTGTTAAGAGTCCGAAACGGCACTACATGTAGACACGCACAGTCCGTGACCTACCACATCCACGCAAATTGAACCCCTTAACGTAAATCCTGTCTCGTTTTTTGAAAACTGAGGCCAATTGGCAACATCAACTTAGGCGCTGAACCAGATCAGCAAGTTCGCCCAAGTCCCGCAGTTCGCTATAGCGCGGATTGTCCGCAGGGGTTTCGGCCTTCTCAATCTCCCAGACCAACCCATGGGGCACATAGACGCCCCAACACCCGGCCTGAATTGGGGCGACAACATCGGATCGCATCGAATTGCCCACCATCATTGCAGAATCACAACCTTCACCATGTCGCGCAAAGATTTCACGGTAGGTTTGAGCCAATTTTTCGGACACGATCTCGACCTCGTCGAACAGCTCACCCAACCCCGATTGCGCCAGCTTTCTCTCTTGATCGATCAGGTCGCCCTTGGTGATCAGAATCACCCGATGCGTATCAGACACCGCTTCGATGGCCTCCCGCGCGTGAGGTAACAGCTCGATCGGGTGGGCCAGCATGTCCTGCCCTGCTTCGACCAACTGGCGGATCACCGAGGCAGGAACACGGTCCTCGGTCACCTCAATAGCGGTTTCGATCATCGACAGGGTGAAGCCTTTGATTCCGTAGCCGTACTGCCGGATATTGCGTTTTTCCGCAGCAAGCAGCCGATCCAACAGGTGATCGCGATCGGCGTGATCGGCCAGCAATTCTGTGAAATGCGTCTGTGTCAGTTTAAAAAACCGCTCGTTGTGCCAAAGCGTGTCATCGGCGTCGAACCCGATTGTGGTCAGCGCTTTTTCCATTTCGATTACGTCCTGCTGGCTCTTTTCTCTGGCCCCATGCACGTTATATAACCGATCAGACAAACCGAAGCCTGAATCGGACAAAGGCGCAATGACTGAACACAAATGGATGATGTCTGACCAACCGGACAACGACGATGATCCGTCGCTGTTGGTGCAGACGCGCCCAAAGACCAAGCGCCCGCCGTTGTACAAGGTACTGCTGCTGAACGACGACTACACCCCGATGGAATTCGTGGTGCATGTGCTGGAGCGTTTCTTTGGCATGACCCATGCCGAGGCGTTCGAAATCATGTTGATCGTCCACAAGAAAGGCGTCGCCGTGGTTGGCGTGTTCAGCCATGAGATCGCCGAAACCAAAGTGGGCCAGGTCATGGACTTTGCCCGCAGGCACCAGCACCCCCTGCAATGCACAATGGAACGGGAAGAGTAAGGCCGCCTTAGCCTTCTCTCTCATATTTACCGATGTCCCCTCGTCTTGATCTTGCCCTGCAAAGCGGCCTTGAGCTGTCGCAACCACTCAGTGTGCTTGGACCGACATCCGACAGCGATCTGTCGGCCTTGCCGCGTGAAACGCAGGTGGTGCAGCCATTCAAACCGTTTCACGACCACTTTGCCGGCCAAGGCTTTGCCGCCGTGCCGGAAACCTACGACCCTTGTCAGGATGCCATCGTGATCCTGCCCCGCGCCAAGGCGCTGGCGCGCAGCATGGTGCATCAGGCCTGTCAGCGTGCTAGCGGACTGATTGTCATAGACGGTGTCAAAACCGGCGGTGTCGACAGCCTGCTGAAGGACATCCGCAAACGCGTCGACGTCGAGGGGCCCATCGCCAAGGCACATGGCAAGATATTCTGGTTCCAATCCGCGCCCGAGGCTTTTGCCGACTGGGCCGCCCCGGACAACCAGACAGTCGATGGCTTTCAGACCGCGCCCGGCGTGTTCTCTGCTGATGGGATAGATCCTGCCTCGGCCCTGCTGCTGAATGCATTGCCCGAAAAGCTAGGCGCAAGGATCGCTGATTTGGGCGCTGGCTGGGGGTATCTGTCGGCCGGTGTGCTAAAGGCCGCCAATCCGCGCGCGTTACATCTGGTCGAGGCCGATCAGATTGCCCTTACCTGCGCACGCGTCAATTTGGCCGAGACCAGCGCTCAGTTCCACTGGGCCGACGCCGTCACTTGGAACGCGCCGGAACCGTTGGACACGGTGATCATGAACCCTCCGTTTCACACATCGCGCGCCGCCGACCCTGAGCTGGGTCAGGGCTTTATCAAATCCGCAGCTCGAAACCTGACCCGGAGCGGCAATCTGTGGATGGTCGCAAATCGCCACCTGCCCTACGAGGTCACGCTGGCCGAGAATTTCGTACAGGTTCAAGAGGTGTCCGGCGACAATCGGTTCAAGGTGTTTCACGCCTCTCGCCCTCGACGGTGATCCCGGTTAACCTCTGCCGCAAATCAGGAGACAACGCATGTCCTTTTCCATAGCCGGCAAGACCGCCATTGTCACAGGCAGCGCCAATGGTGTCGGACTGGCCATCGGGCGCCACTTTGCGGATGCCGGGGCCAATGTCATGTTCGCCGACATGGACGAAAAACGGCTGTCCGACGAGCTTGGCGAACAGGCCGATGACAGCAACATCCGGTTTTTTGCTGGCGACCTGCGGGAAAAGCTGACCATCGCGAACCTGCTGTCTGCCACGCTTGATGCGTTTGATCAGGTGGACATCCTGATCAATGGCGCGCGCCAGGTGATCCCGTCCGATCCACTGGACGCGGACGACGATTCCGTGCGCATGCTGCTCAATCAGAACCTGATGCCCTCGCTGCGCCTAAGCCAGGCGGTCGCCAAACGCATGATAAAACAAGCAGGTGACACTGACGAAGGCCCCGCCGGGTCGATCATCAACCTGTCTTCAATCGCGGCGCGGCGCACGCACCCTGATCTGATGGCCTATTCCGTATCCACCGCCGCACTGGATCAGATGACACGTTCGCTGGCCGTTGCACTGGCCCCGAAACGAATCCGCGTCAATTCCATCGCGCTGGGATCGGTCATGAGCGCCTCGCTGCAGTCCACGCTCAAGGAAAACCGGGACTTTCGCAACGATATCGAGAGACATACGCCCTTGGCCCGGATCGCAGCCCCGAACGAACTGACCGAAACGGCACAGTTCCTGGCCTCGGATGCAGCCGGCTTTATCACCGGACAAATTCTGACAATTGATGGCGGCCGCACCTTGCTGGACCCCGTCGCAGCTCCGGCTCATTAATCCCTATGTTCGATACCGAAAAATCAACCGCCGCCGCGTGGTTCCGCCAATTGCGCGATGAGATTGTCGCCGCGTTTGAGGCACTTGAAGACACCCACAGCTCTGGCCCTTTTGCAGACGCAGCACCTGGCCGGTTCGAGGTCAAGGAAACCAAACGCCAATCCGAAGACGGCAGCGATGCGGGCGGCGGGTTGATGTCCGTGATGCGTGGCGGGCGGGTCTTTGAAAAGGTCGGCGTCAATGTTTCGACCGTATACGGCACTTTGGGTGCGCGAGCGCAACAGGCCATGGCGGCGCGTAAGGGGATTCCGGGGATGACCGAAGATCCGCGTTTCTGGGCGTCGGGAATTTCTCTGGTCGCGCATATGCAAAACCCGCATGTACCGGCCGTTCATATGAACACCCGCATGTTCTGGACCCCGCACGCATGGTGGTTCGGCGGTGGTTCAGACCTGAATCCTTGCATCGAATATGATCAGGACACAGCGCATTTTCATGCCACCCAAAAGGCGCATCTGGATCCGCATGGTCCCAGCCATTACCCCCGCCTGAAAGACTGGGCTGATGAGTATTTCTATCTCCCCCACCGCAAGCGCGCGCGAGGCGTAGGCGGGATATTCATGGATGATTATTGTACCGGAGACTGGGCCGCAGATTTCGCGCTGACCCAGGATATCGGTCGCGCGTTCCTGCCGGCTTTCCTGCCATTGGTGGAAAAGCGCCGCATCCAGGGTTTTGACGAAGCGGCCAAAGACACGCAACTGGTGCATCGGGGCCTTTATGCCGAATACAACCTCGTCTACGACCGGGGCACAAAATTCGGGCTGGAAACCGGCCATGACCCGGATGCGGTGTTGATGAGCCTTCCTCCAATGGCAAAATGGGCCTGATAGATTAGCGGAACCCAAAATCCAGGAAGTTGTCAAAGCAATAGCCCTGCGCGGACCCCGCCGACATGTTCTCACCCACACGTTTTACGGTAATCGAATATCCCGGCGTGGTATCGACACCATCGGGTGGGGTGAGTGAAAACTGCACCGTGCGCACGCCTTTTTCGTAGGCCCGAACTATATAGATACGCTGGGTTGCTTTTGTTCTCAGGCTGCGAATAGCAAAGTCGCCTATCCCGCACCAATACGCGACCGGGGCCGAAGACCCACTGACGGCGACCTCGTAAACACCGTTGTTCATAGGAGTGACTGTGGTTTTAAAACCCGGGTAAGCGCCGATTCCGATCCCAATTCCCTGTGCAAATAAAGGCGACACCGCAAATGTTGCCAGGGCCGCTATTTTCAAAACTCGCATAATGGCAATTCCTGTTTCGAAACACTTTTTCAAGATCATACCGGACACGTGGTCCGAGTAAAGCGGCACCATTTTCGGGAATTCGGCCGACAGGACCCCGACACAGCACATACAGGCAAATCAGTATCATTTTTGATTATAAGCAATTAGGATCAAGGCATATATTGGCTGGGGTTTGTTTTGAGCAAAGCGTTTCCAAATGACTGGTTTGATATCCCGTCCGAAAAATACGCAGATTTCGGCGCCATGTTCTATCTTGCATCGCTGACCAATACACACAGGCCACGCACCCTCGGGCAGGTGCTCTATGCCTTTGAAACGCCTTTTCGGCTGAACCAGTACCACATTTTCCGGCAGAACGGTTTCCCACGCGGGTTTGTGACCTTCGCCGGCCTCAGCCCCGAAGCCGAGCGTCGGTACGCCATTCAGGAAAAACCGCTGAAAGATACGGACTTTGCCAGCGGCACGTCCTTCTGGATCGTCGACCTTGTGGCCCCGTTTGGACAGACCAACCAGATCGTCGAAATACTGAAAAAAGAAATCCCCCACCCTCGGGTTCGAACCAATCGGATGGACAGCGACCTGACCCGAAATCGCATCGTGGAGTGGACCCGCGACGACGCGGGGGACGTACACATGAAGCTTTACCGGAAGAAAGAATTTCGTGAGGTCCTGAAAATGGAGGGGTCATGAAATGGTATCGATCGTAGGGACAACAACTGGCTTTGTAACCGGAGATCCCCCTAATCAGGCCAGTGGCGATCTTGGCTTAACCGGCTTTCCTCGGACGCAATCCTGGTCGATCTCTGATCAGCCATCACTGGGCGTGGCCTCCATTAACCCAAATACCGGCGAATGGACCTACACGGTCAATCAAAGCGATTTTGACGATATCCCGTTCGGGACTACGGTCACTGATACCTTCACGGTACAGGTCACCGGATTGGACTTTTTATTCCAACCATATGACCTGACCCAAGAGATCACCATCACCCTTGAAGGCGTGTGCTTTACTGCAGGCACCTTGATCCTGGCTGAAAAAGGCAATCAAAAGATAGAAACCCTGAGCGTTGGCGACAATGTGATGACCGTAGATCGCGGGCTGCAACCGATCCGGTGGGTGGAAAGCAGCGCCTTATCGCCGGACCGATTGCGAGACAATCCGGCCATGCGCCCGGTTCGGATCAAAGCTGGCAGCCTTGGCGCAGGACGGCCCGAACGCGATCTGCTGGTATCACAGCAGCACCGCATTCTGGTCAGCGGACCAAAGGTCGAGCTTTTGTTTGGCACGCCCGACGCGCTGGTTGCGGCCAAGCACCTTTGTTCCTGGCCAGGTATCGCGATTGACACCTCGGATGACCCGGTCGAATATTTTCACATCCTGCTGGATAACCACGAAATACTGACAGCCGAGGGCGCACTGGCTGAAAGCCTCTATCTCGGCGAGGAATCCCTGTACACACTGTCCTCGGACGCATTGCAGGAGCTCGCTGCCATTTTCCCCGACACAGCCACGCCGAATAGGATGGGCTTCGGCCGGGCAGCCCGCCTGATCCTGCGAGAATTCGAAGCCCGCGCGCTGGCTTAGACCCCGCGCAAGTGCCCGCCCACGTCCTGCGGTGCCAGTGCGACCGTTTTGATGACCGCAAAACAGGGTTTGTCCGGTTCCAGCCCCAACGCTTCGACTGAGCGGCGGGTGACGCGGGCCAATACAGAACCCGCGGGCGTTTTTACGGACACAATCGCACCCGGCCCCTCGCCCGCGCGGATCGTGTCGACTGCTCCTTCCAGAACATTTAAGGCCGAAAGACCCTCGGGGCGTTTGCTGGACAGAATAACCTCTTGCGCGGGAATGCGGATGCGCAGTTCTTCCGCAATTTGCAGGGGTATCCGGGGCAGAAACAAGGGCGACCCGCCTGCGTCCAACTCGGTCAGCCCGTCCGAATGATGTTTGACGACCCGAACCTGCAACACTGCACCGACGGCCCGCACGCCAGCCGGTGCGACTGACGGATCGGCCAATACTTCGGAGGCAGGGCCATGCCGTAAGACCTTACCCTCTTGCAGAGCGACAACCGATGTCGCCAAGCGCGCAACTTCTGCAGCCGAGTGTGTGACGTACAGAATCGGCACCGAAACCTCATCCCGCAGCCGTTCGAAGTAAGGCAGGATCTCGGCCTTTCGTGCGTCGTCGAGAGCCGCTAGAGGTTCATCTGCCAGGATCAGGCGCGGACTGGCCAGAAGGGCGCGCCCAATGGCAACACGCTGTTTTTCCCCACCGGACAACCTCGAAGGGCGCCGGTTCAACAGGTGCCCGATCCCCAGCATTTCGATCACTTTGTCCGGGCTTTCGCGGCGCGCGCTCTTGGGTGCAAACCATTTCCCATAGAATAGATTCTGGCGCACGGTGAGATGTGGAAAAAGACGGCCTTCCTGAAAAATGTACCCCAGCCGTCTTTTGTGCGGCGGTAACCAGAGGCCTTGCGCGGTGTCGAACAGCTCCCACTCGTCTACAGCAACCCGACCGGCCATGGGTTTCACCAAACCGGCGACTGCATTTACAATGGTTGTCTTTCCAGACCCGGACCGCCCAAACAGAACCGTCACACCGGGTGGCGCATCAAAACTCAGATCCAGCTTGAGGTCGGGTAGATCGTGCTGCAGGCGAACGGACAGGCTCATGATCCGGCCACCCGTGCAGCGACACGCCGCCCAATGAACTCGGACAACAACAGCGCGCTCATGGCAACCACGATCGAAATGACCACCAAACGGGTGGCCGCTGCTTCGCCGCCCGGGACTTGCAGGAAAGCATAGACCGCTGACGGCAGGGTTTGCGTCTGACCGGGGATGTTCGACACAAAGGTAATCGTGGCTCCGAACTCTCCCATCGCTTTGGCAAAGGCCAGAATCGCGCCGGCGATCACGCCGGGCAAGATCATCGGAAGGGTCACCGTTGCAAATACAAACAGGCGCGATGCACCCAGTGTCGCCCCGGCCTGTTCCAGTTTGGGGTCCACGGCTTCGATCGACAGGCGTATGGCCCGCACCATCAGCGGAAATGCCATAATACCCGCGGCAAGGGCAGCCCCGGTCCAACGAAACGCCACGACAATTCCGATCTCTGCCAGCAACTTGCCCAGCGGCCCCTGAATTCCAAAGGTCAGAAGAAGCAGATAGCCGGTCACCACCGGTGGCAAGATCAAGGGTAGATGCACCAGCCCATTCAAGACCTGCCGACCCGGAAACCGCCAACGGGCCAGCGCGTAGGCAACGAATATGCCCAACGGCAATGTCACCAACGTTGCCCAAAACGAAACGCGCAGCGACAGTTTCAGTGCCTCAAGCTCTGCAGGTCCCAACCACCCCATGCCGCTATCCGTTCGGCAGGGAGAAACCCTGCTTTTCAAACACGGCCCGCGCGGCCTGAGATTGCAGGTACTTCAGAAACACCTGCGCGCCGTCTGCACCTGCTGTCGTCACTGCTGCAGGGTAGATGATGGGCGGATGCAGGCCAGGCGAAAACTCGGCGATGACCCGAACTCGTCCCTCGACCTGCGCATCGGATCGGTAGACGATCCCCATAGGGGCCGCACCAGTGGCAACCAGTGCAAGGGCTGCACGCACATTATCCGTTTGCGCGACCTGAGCCTGAACACCCTGCCACAGCCCCAAGCTCTCCAACGCCGCCTTTCCGTAGATCCCTGCCGGCACGGCATCAACCAGCGCCATGGCCAGGTATCCACCATCCAGTGCGGAGGCCAAAGCGACTCCGGGCCGCATTTCGCCAATGTCAGCCCCTTCGTCCCCAGCGACCAGAACCAGGCCATTGCCCAGCAGATCTACACGCGTAGTGGGGTCAATCAGGCCCTGTTCTTGCAGCACATTCATCCAGTCCACATTAGCGGAAATGAACAGATCTGCCGGGGCACCCAATTGAATTTGGCGCGCAAGAACGGACGACGCCGCGTAAGAGACGGTTACGCCCTGCCCGGTTTCGTGCTCAAAATCAGATGCCACCTCATCAAGCGCAGTTTTGAGGCTGGCCGCTGCAAACACCAAAATCCCCTCGGCCCCTGCGCGGAGCGGGGCCAGCGTCAAAGCGCCCAGAACCAGGGCCGCGATCAGAACTCGGCGCGCGTGGGACAGGATCGGTTTTCTCCCGCCTGGAAAGTTGCAGTTCCTTTGGGGATAGCTGAGGCGGTAGGTGACACGCAAGCGCCTTTGCAATCACCTACGAGGCAGAACGTAAAACGACAGGCCCCACACAATCGAAACGACCCCACAACACAAGGCACGGCGAATTTCCCGACGGATTGAATTACCAAAGGCGAACAAATCAGATTCTGGGAAAGAAAAACTGCCGGACCCTCTTGCACCCGGGCGCAGGCTTGGCTACATGCACCGTCACGGGTGATTAGCTCAGTTGGTAGAGCGCTTCGTTTACACCGAAGATGTCGGGAGTTCGAGTCTCTCATCACCCACCAATTCATCCGTGCAATGCATCAAGGACTTATGCGACTAGCGCTTATTGCTGTGCCGCCCGTAGAACTGTGTTCGCTGCGCATCGTCTCTGCATTCTGGTAGGTAGTTTGCTCTGTGTTTCTCTATTAGCTCGAGTTTATTGCCCCCCAGCTTTAGACAACATAGCCTTCGCATAATCACGTTTTGCTGTTGCGCGGTCCTCGAAGCGAGCATGCACGACGCAAAAGAATAAGTTGCTGTCATCTAGACCGTTGCGAGGTGTAAACCAATCAAAGGGGTTGGTCGGCTCTACCGACGCAAACTGATTAGTCGGTGGCGCGACAGGTGTTAAATTGGCTTCACTGTTCGTGATATCTTCGAGCAATGTTGGACGTGCAGTGCCGGTATCCGGTGTGAGAATACCCATGATCTGTTCGCGACCAGCCGGAACGAAACGCCCGCTCTCCTCGACTGGAAACCGGATCGGCTGTCCGGCATAAACATCTCGTTGCACTTCGCTGTTCCTAACAACAATTGTGCCGTTAACAAGCACGTAAGGAATACCCTCTGACGGAAGACCTTGCTGACCGAGCGTATAATTCGCCTTTTCGGTCACTGATACCGGATCGAAAATCGTGATGTCCGCGACCATGCCTTCCTGCATACGCCCACGCACCTGCATTGCGCGCAACCCTGTGTCACCCAATCGTTTCGCATGGATGTAACTTAACTGAGTGAGTGTGAGCATTAGCGGCACATTCGCTTCACGTGCCAGTCTCAAAACAAGCGCGTGGCTGCCTGCTGACCGAGGATGCCCAGCATAGTCTTCGTAGGGGGCATCCCAACTCATCAGATTGCCATCGATATCTAGCCCGGCCATACCGTCGCCCGAGATGCCATAGCCCGCGATAGTGATCCAATCGTTTAGCCATTGCTCTCTTGGAGGGCTAAAAACAATGGCCGTCCGTCCCGGCTCATTCTCAGCGAAACTCAAGAATTCGTCTTTTGTCACAAAGCGATCAAGTTGGGGGTCAAAGATGGTGTCTTCGTATTTGTACCCCATCGAGCCTTCCCAGTTTTCGGGGGCGATAATCGAGGCTCCGTAGTTTCCCGACCCGGCTGTCCAAGGATAGTAACTAGACCAGACGTTGTAGCCTTGGTCGCGGGCCATCTGGAGCTTTTCCTGATTTTCCCACCAGCCATAGTCATTGTCATGGTGCATGTGGAGCGGTGCGCCAAGCACCATCGCGTTGACCAAGATTTCATTTACACCCGTCTGTGTTTCTGTCGGCGTCGAAGCACTCGGATGAAATCGGTGATGGACGGAGGTCAATCTACCGTAACGCGCCGCAGCCCGCTGCGCTTCGAACATCTCATAGGTTGTAATACCTTCGCGGGCGTAGCCGATGGTCGACCCCACTCCGAGGGCCCCTAGACGTAGTCCCTCATCCAGCTGGGCAGTGATTTCGTTGATCTGCTCACGGTTGCTTGGAACAGAAGACCACCCCTCGACGCCATCTTCCACGGATTGTGCCCTGAGTGCGAAGAAGTTCCGGAAGTCTATATCCCCACCTTCAAGCACGAGGCCGTCATGAACCCGCATCCGTGCGAATTCTTGCCCAACGACCGTACCATAGTTTGCCTGTGTTGCGCCTTCGCGCGCACTATACCATTCGTCGATGTTCGCTGCCCCAACCTCAAAATCCATTTGAGTCGTAACGCCATCACGAAGGTTTACCTTGATACCCCAAGGGTCCAGCCCATGCTGCTCGAGATCGATAAACCCGGGGGCAACAACGTGCCCTGTCGCGTCGATGGACTCGCTACCATTAATTTCTTCGTCAGTAATTTCAGTGATCCAGCCGTTGCTTATTCCCACGTTAGCGATCTGATCGAACCCGGTTTCCGGGTCCATTACCCGTCCGTTGAGAATGACAACGTCGTAAGTTTGCGCGACGCACAATGTCGAACACACAGACAACGTACCAGCCAGAAACAAGGTACGCATGGATAGATCCTCCCTTTTATCGACAAAACAGAATGTATCATTGTTATTGGCGTCTGCTTTCGACCCAAATTAGAAAACGATCCGAGTTCTTAGGCCGAACAGCGTAATGCTGTCCTGAGTGGGGTTTTGCAGCGGATCAGAAACAAACTGCAGTGACGGCGTTATTTGCAATCCGGGTGAGATTGAAAAACGGTAGAACGCTTCCAGAGTGAACTGATCGCCATCTATGCCTCTTGCCTCGGCCCAGTTCAGGCCCAGCCCGGCCAAATCGGTATTGCGACCGTAGTAACCGAGACCGGTAGAAACGGACCGATCATAGAGTGCTGCTGTCCCTTTTGAGGCCCCTGCCCGGAAGAACGGCATCCATTTATTGCCAACAAACCATGCCGCCGAAAACGCAGCGCCGTAGTCTTCTGGACGGCTACCATCGTCAGCCGCATCCGCATGCCAAAGGGTCAGATGGATATTGTCGAAGTAGATGCGATCAAAGCCGGAGGTGTAACCAAGTTCAAGTGATTTGAAGAGATTGCCATCGCTGAACACATCAAAGTTTGGATCAGACGGGTCGGCGTTTGCGTCCGAGACGCTCGCAACAGCATAAATATTTTCGCTAAGTTTTACGCCACCAGCAATGCCAAGGCCTTGATTGGGCGTGTTAATTGTCGGATTGGTATTGAAAGACAGGTTTTGGAAACCGCTGTAGGGGCTTACCAACCCATAGATATCCACAAAGTCCGTTACATCAATCTGCCCGACTTGCAGCGTCCACGAGCCGTTCGCGGCCCTTTGGGTCCAAAACAGGTTGGTCAGCAGCAAACCATTATCGTTGAAGGCTGTCCCTGTGATCGAAAGGGCTCCACCATCCAGCCCGAGAAATTGCGGGGCAACATCAGTATAGCCGTGCCGGTCTTCGATCTTGAATGTCAGGGAACCGCGTTCAGTTGCCTGCCAACTACCGTAGAGGCGCGCAATTCCGCTGGCCGCTTCGCTGGCACCCAGATCAGCATTCGTAGTTTGGCCCAATGCCAAGTAATCAATGTTGAAACGAAACCCACCTTCAGCCAGCCGGTCTTTCCACTGAAACCAACCCGGTGCGATGTTGCGTGGAAAATCCGAACGATACTGCGGATCGGTCAGCCCATCTCCGGGGTCGAGGTCAGCTTCGACCGAAGATGGCCCAGATAGTCCCTGAGCCGACGCTGCGCCAGCAATGGAAATACTCAATACGGCAACCAGAAGTCTTATCATTCAGACGCCTGTGCCCCACCGGTCTTGCGATTTCCTGCCGCGCGGATGCGATCAGCAGCACGCTGCTTCCATTCCAACCTGTCTGCCTCGGTTTCCAGAGTTTCGACACGTTCCGCCTCTAGCTGGAAAGTCGCATTCATAGGCATGAGGCCATCCACAACCATCATATTATGAACGGAAGGATCGATAGTCAGCGTGCCTGTCAGCCGAACGGGTTCGTGGAAATAGCTAGGCGCCCAGTCCCCGTTCAACCGCACACGGATCATCTGGTTAGGCGGAGGTGGAGGCATGTGGCTGCACATCCCTCTTTCTGGCACCAAATACGCCACAGGCCGGCCGTCCGGATCGCTTGGAGCAGGAATGGCAAAGCCCGCGAGTGTGATTGTTCTGCCGTCGAATTGCGGGTTTCCGCTCGTTCCAGCCTTTCTTCGACGTTCAGTCACAACCTCGCGCTGATCGAGTAACCAGTCGACGTCAATTCCGTCTGACACCAAGGCGTCTTCGGTCTCTGCTAAAAGCAATTGCCATTTCTGCCGTTCTTCGGCGCTGCCAACCTCCTGCTGCAACCTGCCGCGTATACGCACAACGAAAAGAACATCGTCGAACTGTTCGGGGCTGAGTTCACGATAGGGGTCATCAAAGACCTGCGCAGACGGATCTGGCAGATCTGCCCAGTCCAACGCGGTTCCAGGCGTCGCCGCAGCATCATAACCGCACAAAACCAACCCTGCGAATACTGCGGAGCAAAACCAATTTCGCATGAATGCTCTCCGGCTGCTTTATCTGGTCAATCCAGTGTGTTTTTGTAGATCACACCGTCCTTCATGATCAGGCGGATTGTTTCCGGGCTGTCCGGCCTCGGGTCCGCACCGAACCACTGATCGCCTGTTCCAACGACAGAGAAGTCTTCGAGGGGGTTGCCGTCTATCAGCAGGATGTCGGCATAGGCGCCTTCTTCGATCACACCCAGTTTGCCTTCCGGATAGGGGTTCATGAAATCACCGCTAAGTGCCGCGATCTCGCCACCTACCGAAGTTAGGGTTACCATCGACGCATAGGGGCCGAAGAAATGGTTATTCAGATGTTTCTCGTAGGCGATCTGGATGTTGCACGCTTCGACCGAGCCGACGCAATCGGTTTGGAAACCGCGCGGCGCCGGGCATTCCTTCATACTTGGAATGTAGGCTTCGAAGGTCGCCGAGGCCGATTTGGCCTTCCTCAAACTGTTGGGGTTGTTTTTCACGGAAGGAACATCAAGTAGGCCTGGATCAAATGCTGTGATGTTCGTCGTGATGTACGCTCCTTTTTCTTTCATCAAAGCAGAAATCTCGCAGTCAAAGTGAAATCCGTGTTCAATGGTTCTGACCCCTGCATTCAGGGCATTGATGATCGCTTCTTTGCGGTAGGAATGTGCCATGACATAGGTGCCGTACTCGTTGGCAACCTGAACAGCGGCCTCGATCTCTTCTTTCGAACCGGCGAGCAACTGCCATGGATCGAATGCCGAAATCACCCCACCTGATTGCATGAACTTCAATTGCGTGGCACCCATGCGCAGGTTGTTGCGGCCATACATGTAAATTTCGTCAACACCGTTGACCTGTTGGGCCATATTCAGAGTCCCAAAGTTGGTCACCCCACCCGGCGGAGATGTGAAGGATGCGAAATCGGCGTGACCACCACGTGTTCCGAGAAATGCCCCGGAAGGATAAAAGCGGGGGCCGACGATCTGGCCGGCGTCAATTGCGCGCCGCAGCCCGCCGCCAGCGCCCCCGGCATCGCGAACGGTCGTGAAGCCCTGCATCAGGTACATTTCGGCCATCCGGGTCCCGTGGATGGCGAAATCCTCCCAGGTCGAGTTGGTTTCCATCTCGGCAATCGATGGCCCCATGAGCATCAGGTGCGCGTGATTCTCTATAAAGCCCGGTGTCAGAGTGCGCCCACCGCCGTCGATAACCGTCGCGCTCGGCGCATCAATGGCATCGGTTGAGACGGACTTGATCAGATTGCCCTCGACCAGAACACTGGCATTTTCAATGCGTTGCTCATTCACACCGTCGAAGACATGCACGTTGGTAAACAGCGTTTGGGGTTCTTCTTGATCCTGAGCCTGCGCGGACGCTGAAAAAGCAAGTCCTGCCGCGACAATTGCCGTCGAGCAAAGAGACATTCGTAAGCCGGACATAAGTACTCCCTTCATATTCATGTTTTGCCAACTATAGTCTGGAATTCATTGGCTCGGTTGCCCCTTTTGAATTAGGATGTACGAATGTGACTGCAAAAATGGCCACTTCTTAAAGCTAATCCAACAAGGGTTATGAGCTTGCCTTTCAACTCCACCTCCCGAGAGCATAGCGAGGGCTTTGTTCGCCTCTCTTTAGCCGCTCCCTTTCTGCAATATCTCACCGAACGTAAGATCAATCCGCAACCAGCATTGGATCAGGTCGGCTTGAAAGCTGAACTGATGACTAACCCATCCGTGTTCGTTCACTCCGAGTTGGTTTACGGCTTGGTAAATGCTTTCTCAGAAGTATCAGGGGATCGATACCTAGGACTGAATGTAGGGGAAGCGTTTGACCTACAAGGATGGCCGCCCTTCGCTCAAGCCTTGCAATCTACAAAAACGCTGTTCGAGTTTTTTACCCGCTTTGTTGAGCTCGTGCCGCAGGAGTCCAATTCTGTGCGGCACAGCCTTGTCATCGAAGCAGACAAAGCGACTTATCGTATCGAGAGGCAACAGGAGCCAACTGTCCCACCCATTCAGGTGACCGGTTTTGGTGCCGCAATCTATGTACGCCTATTGCAGACCGTCGTCGGAGAGTCCTGGGACTCTTCCCGTGTGCGATGGGAAAGCAGATACATCAATGGGCTGCCTATCGACTACAAAGGGATCGAGGTTGGCCTTGGGACTGATCCCGGAATGCAAATTAGTTTTCCTGTGGAATGGTTGTTTTTGCACCACGTCTCTGAGGGTTCTGCCAAGCCCATAGCATCACTTCGACAAGATGAAGAAGTAACCGTGGTGGCAGCTTTGCGATCTGTCTTACACGACAAACTGGATGAAACCGATTTGGGACCAGAGATGGTGGCTGGAATGCTGGGGCTACAACCGGAACGGTTTCTGAAGGCGCTTCAGCAACAAGGCACAACGTTACCCCGCGAAATCAAACGGTTGCGTGTCGATGTCGCCAAAGAGCACCTCAAAGAAGGCCAGATGACAATTGCGGAGATTGGTCTGATGCTCGGCTATTCCGACAAGTCCCATTTCACTCGCTTTTTCCGAGGTCAGACCGGAATGACACCGACCAAGTTCCGCCTCGGTGTATAGTTACGTTGCAAATACTTGGGCTGCTTTTTCACTACATAACAAGTGCAAGCCGACAAGAATTTGCAACACACTTTTTGGAGCCAGTATCTAAGGATAACAGAGGGACAATTGCCCCCATAGCCCTGCCGCGGTGCATGCCGCGCTGCGCCTCCGCTGCACCAACTCTTTGTTTTAGTTCGATCAGCGACAAACCTGATCTCAACAAGTTGTCATATGATCTTGATGTGCCCAGAAGACCGTGTGACCATCAAACCACTGACAACACGAAACATCTCTCGAAGATAGCGCTGTTTGCGGCAGTGAAATACAGCACCATGTTGCACGTGCGGAATAGGGTAACCGCTGAGAATTGGACGATGAGAAAGACAACGTTCCAACGGAATATATTGAGGACAGCACCATGAAAAAGATCATAACGTTCGCACTTGTCGCTGCTCTTCCCAGCGGCGTACTGGCGCATTCCAAGGTCGAAGAAACAACCCCTGCCGACGGAGCCACAATAACCGCTGTGCCCGCTGAAATTGGCCTCAACTTCTCTAAGGACATCCGGCTGACACGGATAGAATTGGCACATCAAGAACATTCCGCGGCAAGCCTAGAATTGGGCGACCAGAAAAGTTTTGGTCAGGAGTTCAAGATCCCACTGCCGAGCAATGGAACGGGCACCTATGTCATTGAATGGCGCGGTCTTGGTGAAGACGGTCATGCGATGCAGGGCGAGTTCTCCTTTACCGTGGAATGAGCATGCCAGACATTTGGGGCATTGCGGCAATCCTCGCAAAGCTAGGGCTCTACATCGGCTTTGCGGGCTCCACCGGGCTTATGATAGTTAGCTGCCTCTATTCCGGCTTTGTCGCACCGATAAACCTTGTGATGAAACGCCAAGCAAGGGCCTTAGCTTGCCTTGCTCTCGCCGCAACTGTAGTTGTCTTCATGCTTCGTGGGGCCGCCTTAACGGGCGGAGTTGACGGCATGGTCGACCCGGAAATGCTTGGATTACTTTGGCAGACCCCCGTGGGCGACGTACTAGTTTACCGGCTTGTCGGTGCAGCATTGATCCTTGTGGGATTGTCTATTCCTCGATTTGGCCACTGGATCGTACTCGTGGGTGGTACATTGGCTTTGTGGTCCTTTGCGCAGATAGGACACGTGCCGGAACTAAAGAGTGTCGGTGTTCAACTCTTGCTCCTATTGCACCTGCTTTGTGTGGCCTTCTGGGTGGGCATCTTTAGCCCGCTAAGGAATATGGCCCTAATGCCTGAACACCTGACCAATGCTGCTGAATTAGGGCATAGGTTTGGGCAAGCTGCTACATTGGTTGTACCGGTATTAATCGTGGCAGGTCTCTGGATGGCTTGGTTGCTTGTTGGCAATCTCCAAGGGCTCTTGCTCACCGGCTACGGGCAGGCATTGTTGTTCAAGGTGTTCCTTGTGGCGCTGCTGATGATCCTCGCCGCTGCAAACAAGCTCCGATTTGTTCCGGCTATGCAGGGTGGAGAGGCAAAGGCAGCGCAACGCCTAGCCCGATCCATCGAAGTCGAGGCAATAATCGTATTAGTTGTGCTGGCGACAACGACGACACTCACGAGCGTGCTAACGCTTCCGAGTTAAGGTAGGGAGAGATGAACAAACACCTGTGCGCGCTGGCTGTATACAGCATTGGCACCAACGTCGCTACAGATCATGAGTTGACAGACAGAGACCTAACGAATGGGCTGGAACTCTACGCAGTGCACTGTGCTTCATGCCATGAAGTTAATCTAGAAGGCTACGACACTGCCGCGAGGTGTTCCTAATGCTCGACAACTTCGAAACACCAGCCAACGCAGCCGAGGGTGCTCAGGACGATGCACAGTCTGAAGACTTCCTATGCAGCGCGACACAGGTAATGACTGCTAACAAATCACTAGACCTGACCTACTACTATCACACGATGTACGACCGCACTGTGCACATGGTTGATCTCAAACAAATTGACTTCTAAGCGGTGGGTGACGCGATGATAGTCTTGCCTATAAGTGGCAATCGCGAACCCCCAATCGTCGACATGACATCGACCAATTAATCAGATGCGCACTTGAGCCACGGAAACAATAGAGTGGAAACGTGGCCCTAGACCTCAGCCCAAATGTACTAGTTGCTCATATGCAAGTGTGACACACTATAAACCGCCACACTACAATCATGTTCACTATCAGTGCATCAGTCGCTCGACGGTGATTCCTCTAGGCTCCACCAAATCCTGACGGATAATCCGCTACCCGTAGTTCTTCCTTTTTCGCAGAAGAAATATCCTTTGTGGCCGAACCGGACCTTAGTTCAAAATACTGATAAGGTCAGCTGCGCCCATGTTAGTCAATGCTACGCGTTCGACGGACAACCGCTTTGCCGATCCTACTGCAATTCGCTGTAGGGGCAGACATCTTCTTCAAACGGAACGTAGCGGCGGGAAAAATTGCTACCTTCTACGGCTTCCGGACGGCTAATCCTATCCATCCGGAAATGCCGAAAGTCCTCCCGCTGTGGGTCCCAGCCAACGAGGTACCACAAAGGGGGCAGAATCAGCATTGCCTGTGGCTCCACTTTACGGTGGGTCTGCCGTCCTTTTGCATCGCGATACGCAAAGGAGATGAGCTGGCGCCCAAGGAATGCCGTTTCAAAAGCGGGTAGCAACTCAGCATCCATTTTGCCCATGCCCGAAAGGTCTTGCTGCGGGGACAATTGACCAATGTGTAAGCAGTCCAAGAAAGCGCGCAGGTCGCGCACTTTGTCTGCGGGCAGGGCCTTTTCGATCTTGGCTAGTCCGGCATCTGCCAGTTCCGAGAAAGGAAGGTTTCCCGCCGCCCGCATGGCTGCCACGCTGATGAGCAGTGCAAAGACCTCTGGCACCGATAGCTTGGCTGTTGTCTGCATGGATTGCGGATCAAGCTGCAAGCCGCCACCGCGCCCCACATCGGAATGGATCACATAGCCTTCATCCCGAAGCGCGCTGATATCGCGCAGCACGGTGCGGCGGGACGCGCCCACCTCATCAGCAAGGGCATCAATAGTGGATGTACCGGTTCGGCGGAGGGTCCGCACAATCGCTTCATGTCTGAGTCGAACATTCATTCTGACAGGATAGCACAAATGGTGACAAGTTTTGTCACCGTTTTGATCTACACCTGGTCCAGCAACGCAACAAAAAGGAGAATGCGACATGGAGCGGACAGCCGTGAACCCATGGGAGTGGTCGCTCAAGCTGGGCTACAATCAGGCTGAGGTGACCAAGGGCATGACACATCAGGTCATTTGCGCCGGGCAGACAGCTGTGGACGAGAACGGCGCACCCCAGCACCCAAACGATATGCGCGCGCAGATCGCCTTGGCCCTGGACAATCTGGAAGCCGTAATCAAAGGCGCCGGCATGGATCTGAGCAATGTCGTCAAGTAGTCAACAATAAGGAGGGCCGATGTCCGCTATGCGGAGAGGCTGTGTGAAAACTCGGGCCCACGAACTCTCTCGTCGCGCTCGTTTTCAGCGCCTGTGCGAATGGTCTCTCATAAGCGCGAGAGAATGCACATAAAAGGAGTTTTCGGCATGTTTCGCCGAACGGTCAGAGTTTTCACACAGCCTCCGGACTAAGCAGTCATTTGTCGATCAAGCGAATACTGTTAGACTTAAATCCATGCGGCTATCCGGGCAACACGTACGCCTAGGCATCATTGTTTTTAGAGGTCATCAATTGAAGAGGCTATTTCCATCCCTTCCCGAGGACGCAACGCTTGGCAGCGTCTTTCAAATGTTTCCGGACAAACTTTCACTCTGGTGCCAGTACGAGAGCCTTGTGATGCGAGGAGCGAGTGAGCTTTCCGCCTCCGAACGAGAGTTAATTGCTGCATACGTTTCCGGGTTGAATGCCTGCTCCTATTGTCACGATGCGCATACTGTATTTGCCCACGCCTACGGCATTGATCCAAAACTGGTTGAAGCGCTGATGGAAAACCTTCATTCAGCGCCCGTCGATCAACGATTCAAGCCCGTCCTGGCTTTTGTAAAAAAGCTCACGCTATCGCCTTCCCGTATGACCGAGGCGGACGCACGGGCAGTCTATGAAGCCGGGTGGTCGGAGAGTGCGTTGTTTGATGCGGTACAGGTTTGTGGTGTGTTCAACTTGGTGAACCGCCTAGTTGAGGGGACAGGTATAAGCAAAGTTGCTCGGGACCCTGAAACGATTGATGGGGAAACCGTCGCAAAGTTGACCAGTACGTCATTCTATACTGACTTCGGCAGGGCCAACGGGCTCGATATGTGACCAAATGGGTTGGCTTGGGGCTCCGAACCGGAGCTTTGAGAAAACCCAACCGTACGTGATGCGAGTCCAGCAAAGGATGCAAAGTTCGGTAGTGCCGATGGTTCAGAAGTTTATGTCTCTGGTTCCAACCAATGTGCCGCTGTTAAACGGACCTCGTCTGGAATCTCAGCAGCTCTCCGGGTCTCTAGGCTCAATAGAACACATTTGAAAACTGTCTCGAAAGCGATGGTTTCTCCTTCTGACCTGATAAGCTGATGTCTAAATGTCATAGACTTGGAGCCAATCTCGATGACAGATGTCTCCAACCTTATCGCATCACCTGCAGACAGTTCGGCACGAAAGTCGCTTTGTGCGTTGACGACGGCAAATGAAAGTCGTCGACCGTCTCGCATATCATTTGCCGTCAGTCCCATTTCCGATTGGATGGCAAAAACACCGTCTGAGCAGGCAGCAAAGTAACGGGACACGTTCATGTGACCGAGAGAATCACAGTCAGACGGGTCAACTACAGAGCGAAAGGAAATCATCGCTGGCATCAACTCACTCCCAGATATAGTTCGGGGATCATACAGTCCTGGAGGCCTCCGACAAAGATCAGTTCTGGGCTCACAGCAGACATTCGATAGTCAACAATGAGGAACACCGATGTCCGCTGTGCTGGGCAAACCTCTAGTTCACGAGGTGTTTTCTTATGTTCGAATTGAATCAAAAGTTCAAATCGAGATGTCGCTTCTTTCCCTTGCACACGTCGTCAAAGATCGTCTCTACTTTCTTTTACGACCTCAACAAAAGCGACCGCCGCAGGGGATGGCGTTGCGTGCGGATGCATCGCGAGACCAATTTTTCGTGTCCTGACTGAATTCAGCGGTTTGCTGACCCAGCCCTCTTTACCATTCGTTGGCGGCAAGGCCATCTCGGCCACGACCGAGACGCCTTGGTTGCGCGCCACCATAGTCAACGTACTTAGCATCTGCGATGTCCGGTACCGCACATTTGGACTAAGACGGGCCTGCGTGAACAAACGGCGAATGATCCGGGCAGAACCAGATTCCGGCATGATGAATGGCATTTCGCACAGTTGCTCCAATCGGATTGAAGATTGCCTGGCCAAAGTATTATCGGCAGCAACCAAGGCGACAAACTGGTCCTGTGCCACAGGCCAGGTCCGAAAGCGTTCATCTGGTAACACGACAAAACCAAGATCAATGCGCCGGTCTTCGATCCAACGGATAATCTCATCGTCAGCGGCTTCTTCAATCAGTACTTCGATACCAGGATGGGCTGCATGAAATGCTTCGAGAAGGCGCGGCAATATCTGCAATGATGACGTGGCACCAAAAGACCCAATGCGCAGTCTGCCGGTCTGCACTCCACGATACTCCGAGGCCTCCTGATGCATAGCGTCGGCCAACCCAAGAATTTCACGTGCGCGGGATAGAAGTCGTTCGCCCAACGGGGTTAGTTCGATTGGGGATACGGTGCGATTAAAAAGCGTGATGCCAAGCTCATCCTCAAGACTCTTGAGGGCATGAGACACTGCGGGCTGACTTATCCCAAGTCGCAATGCAGCAGCCGTAAACCCGCGCGTTTCGGCAAGAGTGACAAAAATATCAAGCTGACCAAAAGTCATAAGTAAATACTCATTTGACTATAACATAGTATAACTGAAATTCGGCATGGGCAATCCGATGTTTTAGGTGTTTCCATGTCCCAAGCCCTGTCATATCCCATAGCGTCGCAGAACGCTTTGCTTTACGTCCGGCTCTCAATGGTGGCCTTCCTGTGGGGCGGCACATTTGTTGCCGGCCGCGTCGTTTCGGGTGAAATGCCCCCTCTGGTCGCGGCAACCGCTCGGTTTGGCCTGGCAACTCTGGTATTGCTTTATCTTGTCTGGAAAGCGGAAGGTGGTTTGCCTCGCCTCACTTGGCGGCAGAGCGTGTTGATGGGGCTTCTCGGACTGTCCGGCGTCTGCCTTTACAACCTGTTCTTCTTTGCCGCTCTGGCTGAGATGCCAGCTTCGCGAACGGCACTGTTTGTTGCCTTCAATCCGATAGCCGTGGCTCTAGCCGGGGGGCTGATTACGCGACGGCTCCTACCGATTGCGCAAGTTGCCGGGATTTGTGTGGCACTAGCCGGGGCCGTGATCGTGATTAGCGGAGGGGACGTTGCCGGACTGATGACTGACGTCCGGCAGAGTTTTGGGCAGGGAGAACTGTTCATGCTGGCAGCGGTGGGTAGTTGGGTGGGCTATACGCTTCTTGGACGCAAAGCCTTAGGAAGCCTCTCGCCACTGGCGGCAACTACCTGGGCTGCACTAATTGGGTTTGTGTTTCTGGTATTGGGGTTGCCGCTTGCCGGTCCCGTGCAACTGTCGCATTTGCCCACGTTCACCTGCACTTTGGCCATCATCTATCTGGCCATTGGTGGAACAGTCGTGCCATTTGTTTGGTACTATCGGGGGGTACACTCGCTTGGACCTGAGCGTACGGCAGTATTCACCAATCTCGTCCCCGTCTTCGGGGTAGCCCTTGGGGCGGCTATCTTGCGCGAACCGGTTGAGGTTTCCATGCTGGTGGGCGGTGCGCTGGTGATAGCCGGAGTTTCACTCACCAACCGAGGATGACATTATATATGCCAAGAAACAGGCGGCTAGACAGTTTTTCGTAGATTGATTGCTGGCTGTCGCAGCGGACCTCAACGTGTTCAAACATCCGGGGCAATAACGGTAGATCGTTGCTTGGCCGAGGGCCGAAATCTCCCAAAGGGTAATTGGCAGAAGAAACGATCAGATTTGTGTCGCTTCAAAGGGCAGCTTAAATCCCGACGCTTTTCTATGACGAAAGCAATCCCGATAATTTGCTTGCTCCAAACTGCAAGAGCGACAGAAACTGCACTAAACTTTGCATTTCGTGACGCTGGGTTGGCGCGTGAACAGACAATGTTGCCACAAGCCGATTGTGTTTATCCAGGACGGGGACAGCTATTGCGGTCATCCCGGGCATGAATTCCTCGTCGTCCGTTGAGTATCCTTTTTGGGCGATACCCAAGATTTCTGCGCGCAATGCTTCTGGGTCAGTTATTGTTTTTTGGGTGTTCGGGTTCAGCTTACGGGCGGAAAGAAACCCATCCAGCGTGTTTTGACGAAGCGTGGACAGGTACATCTTTCCGCTGGCAGTGCAATGAAACGGAACCTGAGTGCCAATCGGCAATTGAATCCTCAAGGGCCATTCCGTTTCCACCCGGTCCAGATAAATCATTCCTTCCCGATCCGGGATGGCGAGGTTGCAGGTTTCGCCAATTTCGTCGGCGACGCCCCGAAGGATCGCGAGACGAGCAGTTCGAAGATGCTCCGATGACACCGTGTTTACCGAAAGCTCTCGCAACCGTGGTCCGGGTCCATACGATCGGCCATCGAGGTCTCGTTGAAGGAACCCTTCGGCCTCGGCCGTTTGCAGCAACCGATGGACCGTTGGTTTTGCCAGACCCAATGATTCAATCAGGTCTGACGGTTTGACTGCGACACCGCGCCTTGCAACCTCTTCAAGGAGAAATAGCAAACGCAGGTTCGTCGGGATTTGGGTTTCTTTCTCTCGTGTATCTGCGTTTGCCATTCCGCTAAACTCTAGTTGTTTGGCAGAAGTATCAAGGCCAGATCAGGCACCAGAGAAACCAAAATCCATACAGAGAGCAGAGCCACAAGGTACGGAACGGTGTAGCGCAGCAACCGGAAGTACGGCACGCCTGTCACACCTGACGCAACATAGAGGTTCAGACCATAAGGCGGCGTGATAAACCCAATCGATGCACCCACAAGGAAGATCACCGAAAAGTGGATCGGGTCCACACCCACCGACGCAGCTATTGGTGCGAGGATCGGCGCAAGGATAATCGTCACGGGCAAGCTTTCCAGCACCATGCCTGAGAAGAAGACAATGACCATCGATGTGAACAGAACCGCGTAATATCCCCCCATCGAAGTCACGAAATCTCCGATCGTTTGTTGTGCGCCAAGCAACGACAAGATCTGTTGCATGACAACCGAGATCGCAATCAGAGGGGCCAGAATGCCGGTGATCTGGGCCGAACGGATCACGATCGAAGGTATCTCAGGGATCGTAAATCCTTCTACGACGAACATTTCAGCAAAGCTCTTTTCGGTGGGTGAAACATCGTCGCGCGCACCCATTATTCTGTTGATCGGATAACTGACCAATCCGGCGATCACACAGAAGCCAACTGTGACGCCCGCAGCCTCGGTGGGGGAGAATTTGCCAGTATAAATGCCCCAAAGCACAAGCCCGATGGCAAAGAACCCAAGCCAGGCGCCAAAGGCGGTTTTTAGGATCCGGTTCAGTTGCAGCGGGATCAGGTGGCCCCAGCCGTTGATCCGGCAAATGATCCAGCATGCAAACTGCATGCCAAAGACCATCAGCGCGCCAGGCAGGATACCGGCGACAAACAGCTCGGAAATAGGAAGGTTCATCAAGAACCCGTAGACGATAAAGATGATGGATGGCGGGATGATGATCCCGACCGTACCGCCCGCCGCCGCCGTGGCCGCGCTAAAGCGTTCGTCGTAGCCGCCTTTAACCATCTCAGGGTGCAGCATTGAACCGATGGTTGCGGTCGTTGCAGAGTTCGACCCGGATATCGCCGCAAACAATCCACATGCCCCAAGCGATGCCATAGCCAGCCCGCCGCGTATCCAGCCTAAACAGGAATAGGCAAAATCACTCAGCCGCCGCGCGATCCCCGACTTGTTGATTAGGTCCCCGGTCAGGATGAACAGCGGCATCGCCAACAGGGCGAAGCCTTTGTTGAACACGTTCAGCAGCTCTGCACCCATGTTGTCGAGTGTCAGGCCCAGAACGAATGAGCATCCGATCACCCAGTATCCGATGACAAGCAGTACCGGTACGCCCAACATGAACAGAAACGTCACGCCCAGCGAAATAAGTGTAACTAAAGTTCCGTCTGTCATCAGTCTGCCCCTATCACGGCCTGCTTGATCAGCGGCTCTCCGGTTTTCCAGTTGTGCAAGTCGTCAGCAAGGTTTTGAAACACTCGGCCAACCATCAGAAAGAAGGACACGGGCGCGGCCAACAGAAACCACCACTGCATGATGTTGTCTGTCCCAAGCACGATCTGGAAGTTCGAGGCCGACAGCGCCACGAGGCGTGTTGTGGTCACGATGACGATTACTGCAAAGATGAACCACAAAATGGCATCCAAAAACAAACACGCCAGTTGACCGCCGCGTGGCATCGCAGTGCGAAACTCGCTGAAGCTAAGATGCGTGCGCAGGCGGACATTATAGGACGCACCAAACCAGGCCATTATCATGAACAGAAGCGGAGGAATGGTGGTGGACCAGGGTTCCTGGTCGTTGAAGACAAAGCGGTCAATCACACCCCAAAAGATGATCAGCGCAATGGCAAGGTAGGAATAGACCATGATCGACCGTTCGAAATGGCGTTCAACAAAGGGCACTTTGCGATAGATCAGCATTACAAGAAAACCGCCGAGCGCGGCGGCAACAGTGCCGACAACCCAGGCGGCGTCAGATTCCAATGCGGATTGGATTTCGAATGAATCGCGAGTGAGCAGGGCGCTGAATATTGCCCCGATATCTGCCCATAGTGACATGAACCCCGTCCTCCCAGTCGGTGCTTAGAGAAACCGGCCCGCTAGGGGCCGGTTCGAAATGTTAGATCAGGCCGCGCCTTTCCACCAACGGCGGGGCTCAACGTTTTCGGGCAGTGTGTCTGCCGGGATCTGCCGCGCGATGTCGTAGATTTCCTGATAGGTGTCGATGCCACCGGCCCATTTGTTCAGCCGCTCGCGCCACTGCGCCCAGGGTTCAGGATTAAAGTTCGGCGCACACATTTCCTCGGCCAGTTTGATTTGATCGTCCGGCAAGAATGCTGCACGTACACCGTTTTCCGCAAAGATGGTGTTGGGCAGCTGTGGTTCCGAGAAACCAACCGTGTTCAGCAATGCAGCTTCGTTTGCACCCTGAATAAGGGCCTGCGTGAAATAGGACGATTCCATTACTGCGTCCTGAAGTTCACCGCCAAGACCGTCAAACACTTTGGCGGACATTGACGTATGTTCTGTGCCGCAGAAGAATTTGAGATTGACGGATTGCGAGACGACCGGAGCCATGTTTGCGTAGGCAACGGCTGATGCCCAGGTTTCCGCTCCGTCGATCAGGCCGGTCTTCAGTGCGTCCAGTGTTTCTTCCCATGCCACCGGTACCGGATTCAGGTTCAGTAGCTGCATGGCGATCCGGCCAAGCTGTGTCCCCGTCACACGGTTCTTTGTCCCAAACAGTTCTTCCAGTTTGGTGACTGTAGGTTTGTCAGAGAAGGTCGAGCCCATTTGCAGGCCGCGCAGTTCACAATGGGTGAACAGGAACTTCAGCCCGTGGCGCTTTTCGAGGGGGTCTCGCAGAATGCGCTGGCTTTCGGGACTGTAGAAGAAATGATACTGGGCCGCCCTGCTGGGGAACATATAGGCATAGTCCAGCACGTTCAGATATGGCGCACCGCCCGCAGAGTTCTGTGTCGACGCCGCATAGATGTCGACGATTCCCTGCTGCGTCTTCTCAACACAACTCAGCTGTCCGCAGATCTGGTTGTCGCCAATGAACTCGATCCGAATCTCACCGTCTGTGCGTTCTTCCAGATCTCGGGCGAATTCGATGGCCCCTGCCCGTTCGATCAGCAGGTTGCGCGTATTGAAACCTGATGCACCGAATTTCAGCGTGTGCTTGGGTTCTTTCGAGAACCTTTTTTCATAAGTTGATTCTGCAGCTTGCGCCAAATTGGCCAAACTCATTGCGCCGCCGAAGCCACCCGCTGCCAGCAGCGTTGAACTCATGCCATAGCGCCCGGCTACACGGAAAAAATCCCGCCGTGAGACACCGCTTAGTTTCTTACCGATCTCCATTGCTTACCTCCCTGATCGCAATTATTGAGACGTTTTGTATCAAAAAATGCTAGTATAGTTCCAGCAATTTGCATAGTGTTTTTTTCAGTTACCTTGGGAGGAGACCGTCATGGAGGTGGATTATGCAGTCGTCGGAGCAGGCTCTTCGGGCTGTGTCATTGCCAATCGGCTAAGCGCTGACCCCAGCACAACAGTGGCATTGTTGGAAGCTGGCGGACCTGACACCAACCCGTGGATTCACATACCGGTTGGATACTTCAAAACCATGCATAACCCCTCATTGGATTGGTGTTACCGCACTGAACCAGATCCAGGTTTGAATGGACGCTCGATTGATTGGCCGCGCGGAAAGGTTCTTGGGGGATCATCCTCGTTGAACGGGCTTTTATATGTTCGCGGTCAGAAAGAGGACTACGACCGCTGGCGTCAGATGGGCAACGTTGGCTGGGGATGGGATGACGTCTTGCCTCTGTTCAAACGCAGCGAGGATCAGGAACGCGGCGAAGACGCGTTTCACGGTACGGGCGGCCCGCTGTCGGTATCCAACATGCGCATTCAGCGACCAATCTGTGACGCCTGGGTTGCCGCCGCCCAAGAGGCGGGTTACCCGTTTAATCCTGACTACAACGGGGCCGATCAGGAAGGCGTTGGCTACTTTCAACTGACCACTCGTAATGGTCGTCGTTGCAGTGCCGCCGTTGCATACCTCAAACCGATCAGGAACAGGCCGAACCTGAACATCATTACCCGAGCATTGGTGACCAAGGTCGAACTGGACGGAAAAAAAGCAACCGGACTTCTTTATCGCGACCGGTCGGGTGAAGTGAAGTCGATCAAAGTGCGCCGCGAAATCATCTTGTCCGGTGGTGCCATCAACTCACCTCAGATTTTGATGTTGTCAGGCATCGGAGACCCGGATCACTTGAAGGCCAACGGCATTGAACCCGTTCATTCGCTGCCCGGCGTCGGCAAAGGGCTGCAGGATCACTTGCAGGCACGCCTGGTCTTCAAATGCAACGAGCCAACGCTGAATGATGAAGTGCGCAGCCTGTTCAATCAGGCACGGATCGCGCTGAAATACGCGCTATTCCGGGCCGGACCTATGACAATGGCGGCCAGCCTTGCCACAGGATTTCTGAAAACCCGCCCCGAAGTTCAGACTCCTGACATTCAATTCCACGTTCAACCCTGGTCTGCCGACAGCCCCGGAGAGGGCGTGCACCCGTTTTCTGCCTTCACAATGTCCGTCTGTCAGCTCAGGCCGGAAAGCCGCGGAGAACTGCGTCTGGATGGCCCCGATCCGGCCAGTTACGTCAAGATCATTCCAAACTATTTGTCGACGGAAACTGATTGCAGAACGATCGTCGACGGCGTGAACATCGCGCGGGACATCGCCCGGCATAATCCACTGGCTTCTAAGATTTCAGAAGAGTTCCGGCCAACCTCTGATCTGTCCCGCGATGACTACAAAGGCACTTTGGATTGGGCGCGCTCGAATTCCGTCTCGATCTATCACCCGACAGGAACCTGCGCGATGGGTACCTCGGAAAGCTCTGTTGTGGATCCAAACCTGAAGGTCAAAGGAATCGAAAATCTGCGCGTTGCCGACTGTTCAATCATGCCGGAAATCGTCAGCGGCAATACCAATGCGCCAGCGATTATGATCGGAGAAAAAGCCAGTGAGTTGCTAAGCGCAAACAAGTGAGTTTTGGGCACTACGTATCGTTATGCCGGTCCGACATAGGTAAGTTCCGCAAGTTGGGACACGTCGCAGAAATCGGCCCAAACACGCACGTTGATCGGGGTACAACGAAAGTCTGCCTTGAATCGTTTAGCTATACGGATCAAAAAGCGGCTTACTTGTTATACAGAAATACAGAGATGGCATTGAGAATGCCAAGGTCGGCCTTTTGACCAATATGGTTGGAAAGTTAGTCACGCTGTACTGCTCAAGATCGACGACAATGGGTAATGGCTGTCTGCAACCGGCTGAGACTTATTTCTTTGGGTCGCGACCGTAGGAAAAGAGCGCGGTTGGAATGTAACAGTTTTTAAAACGAAAGCTGGTGAAACCGAATTGCGGAATTTCGAGTTTCCTTAACAAGATCAGTATCTGAAATGAGTGAGTTATCGCTGAAGTCAGATTGCAAAATTGATATCGCACAAACTTTACGGTAGGGATGACTACAATAATTGAATGAGGTCTGCAGGTGTCGGGAACCCATCCATCTCCGACTGGTCTCATAAAAAAATTTCCAACAGTCCGGACTATCGAGGGCTGAGGCTTCCGTAAACGTTGCACTTATTTTGACGACGATCCGCAAACATCGTTCAGCTTTGCTTTACTTGGTTTTTTGAAGCCCAGTTCCCAACCAGCATCAGATTGAGTGCCGGAACCAATGGGACATTTGACCTTTGGATATGGCTTCGCTCTCACCGGTTTTTCGCCTCGTTGATAGGTCCGGAGGCAATAAGAAGTAGAGTATTGTCATGTCTGGCATGGTTCGTGTTCTCGGCCGCGTAGAGATACAAGCTCAAGGTGGTGAAAACCTACCAATTACCAGTATCCGCTCGAAAGAGCTGATTGCGGCCTTGGGGAACCGCCCGGGGCATCCGGTTGAGCGCCGTCAGGTAATGTCCTGGATCTGGCCTGACAAGGATCCAGACAAAGCACGGCGCGCGTTGAACACCGAGGTCTGGCGCCTGAAGAAAGTAGTGGAAACGGCAGGTAGTGACCCTTCTGCGCTTATTGATTCAACACCTCGAACACTGACTTTGCGCAATGATGCCGGCTATATCGTTGATATCGACATGCTGGCCCAGGGCGGGAACACTGCGCTTGAGAGTCTTCTTGCAGGTGAAATCCAGATCGGGCGTTTTGCAGAAGGGGTGGAAGCTGAGTGGGTAGAAGAGTTGCGCCACGAGACGCAGGCGCGGATATTCAGGTTTCTGAAAAAGACGATCGAGGCCGCGTTGGAAACCAATCGACTGGCAGAGGCTCGATGGGTCGCAGAGAAGTTCCAGCGCGACAATCCCTATGACGAGGCCGCGACGCGCTGGCTGATGAAGATTGACATGATGTCTGGCCAGAATGGCAACGCGATCCAGCATTTCAACATACTCAAAACCGTTCTGAGCGATGAGCTTGGTGTCGTCCCGTCACCGGATACGGTGGCTTTGGCGCAAAAGCTTCAATCGGCAGATCTACCGGTGCCCAGGCCAGGTTTCAGGTTTGAGCCGGCAACTGATCCGCGTATCAGAGCGGCCTTGCGGCGCGTTGATGCGCTCCACGGGTTGGTGAGCGAGTTACGGCTAGAGTTGTCAGCGTTGACAGACGAGTTAGACCGCCTGGACGAGTGAAACTGCCCTGGCATACTTTCCAAACCTCTTTTGCTGCGAGATATCGACCCCCACTCACAAATTAAACAACGTCGTCTCGAAGTCGCCAGTGTTGAGGCGATGCAGGCCAGTCCCGAAAAGGCTGATCTGCCTGCTCTGAATGCCTGTGCCAGCGGCCGTGTCCTTTTTTCCGCCCAGCTCCTTCGCTCCCACTGAGGTTTTTTCCCAAACCTCCTTTTGTGATCGTTTGCTTGATTGCGTCGTGATTGGCCTGTGATTGCGCCATGCAATGTCTGGGCAGAACGGCAAACGCTGCGCAAGAGAGCAAGGGTGATCAACATGTCCCGCGATGCACGAAACCGGTTTTGGAATGCACCGGCTGAAGACGATTTTGAAGACTTCTTTGACGAAGAGTTCGCGCCAGAGTTTATCGATGCTGATAGCGCGTTCCCGGAGGAAATGGAAAGCGACGCCGAGTGGGGCGCGATTTTCGACGCAGGCTTCTCGCCGGAAGATGTCGCGCGCGAGGCTTTTGCCGAGATTGCTGATGCCGACGACACCGAGGTCAACGAGTTTCTTTTTCAGATGACCGAAGGCATGAGCCCCGAAGAACTGGAGAGCTTTTGGCGGGGTCTGGCCCGGTTCGGGCGCAAGGCGCTCAAGGTTGCGGCACCAGTCGTACGCACCGTCGCCCCGGTGGTTGGCACAGCGATCGGCGGCCCGATCGGCGGTGCTGTTGGTGGATTGCTTGGTCAGGGCGTAGGCGCACTTGCCGGGCAGCTCGGATCGCGTGGGCGGTCCAGACGTGGGCGCAGACGGCCTTCGCGGCGTGGGCGTTCGGTGATGACGCGCAGACCTGCGCGTGGTCGAGTCCGTCGCGCACGTCCCAGAAGACGCGGACGCCGCAGAGCAGGGTTGGCATCGATCGGTCAGCAGGCAGGAGCCATTCTACGAAATCCACAGATTCAGTCGATTTTGGCGGGCCTCATTGGCGGGCGCTCGCGCGAAGTCGTAGGCCGTTCGGGCGAGACGATGTCTGGACCCGTTGCAATCGCAGGGCTTATTGAAGGGTTGACCGAGGCGCTAAGCGAAGCAGAAGCCGCTGGAATCGACCTTGATGATTTTTCCGCAGATTTCGAAGCGGAGGATTTCGAAAGCGCTGCAGATGCATTTGCGCTTTTGGTGGAAATGATTGGAATTGACGAGGACGCCGGCGAGCGTGCCGGCCCCTGCCCCGAGACCGGTGAAGCCATTTGCCGGTGCAACACATGACCGCGCTCAACGAAATACTGCTAAAGGCGCTGACGAGTTCGGGTGAGATCGACCAGGCAGAGATTCTGGCGCATCTCACCGGGGCTGCTCAGGCAGAACAGCCTCACGAAACGCCTGCAGCTATTGATCTTGATGCTTGGCGCGAAGAGGCTGCCCGATCCGAGAAGGTGATCGAAAGCATGAGTGCACAGCTCGACATGCTGGCCTGTGCCTTAGGCGCGTGCCCGTCATGTTGGGGCGACAGCGAAGACTGCGAAGACTGTGGCGGGCAAGGTGCCGGAAGCCCCGGCACATTCCTACCCGACCCTGATTGTTTCAGGGCTTTGATTGTCCCGGTTCTCGAAGTGATGGTGGACCAAGGAAACCGTCGCCGCCGTCCCAGACGGCGTGCGAGGCGGCGTCCTTCGCCTCACGTCTCCGACAAGGTGGCGCATCCATTGACCATAGACGCCACGGTCATTCAACAGAAGGAAAGGTCTGACCCATGAGCTCATCAGGATTGATGGAACAGGACGATCTTTTGCGATTTGCGCTCGCTCAGAGCCAAGTCGCGGAGTTCGACGACGATGATGATGAAGATTTCGACGATGATGACGAAATGTTCGAGTTCGACGACGACGATGATGAAGATTTCGACGACGATGACGAAATGTTCGAGTTCGACGACGACGATGATGAAGACACCGACATGCTGGACATGGCTGATGACTTCGAAAGCGACGGCGAGGACTTTCCTGAACGCCGTCGCCGCCGTCGCCGCCGCCGTCGCTCCTTCCGTCGCCCGCGATTTCGCAGGTTCAGCCGCCGGCGTCGCATGGGCAAGGTCAAGGGGTCACGCTCGACCACAATGCGTGGGCGAAATGGCCGCCGCATGCGGGTGCGCTTTGGCAAGAGCTTTGCCACATCGGCAGAGGTAAACAAGCTGATCGCTTCTACCAACAAACGGTTTGCAGCCGCCATGAAGGAGCGAAAGGCGAACCACAACGCTCTATCCAAGCGAATAGCGTCTGCCACGAAGAACTTAGACGGCAAGGTTTCGTCGCTGCGCAAGTCGGTCAAGACGCTTGAGCGGCAAGCCCAGACTTCCAGCCTCTTGGGGCTGTTAGGTGGTGCACCAAAGGCCGAAAAGATCAAGCTTTCGGGTGCAGCGGCAGGGGCTCTTGCTGGTCAGGAGATCGATGCCGAGATCACGTTCAAGAAGCAGGACATCCTGTTGCCGATCCTGGCTTCCGGCGCGTTTGGCAAGTCAGGCGGCGGGGATGACACGCTGATGTACGCCCTTCTCTTGGGCCGGAACTAAGGGGGTGAACAAATGCGACAGAAAGCACTACTGAATATCGTAGCCACACGCGATCTGATCCCGGATCTAACGACCGAGGCATTTCTGGCCTCCCGTGATGGGGTGCTCGGTGTCATGGGGCTCCAGCGTATCGCAGAAAGCCACGCCGAAGTGACCAAGGCGCGCGACACCGCCCTTGGAGAGGCTTCCAAATGGTACAAGGCATTGGAGAATGGCGTGAGGCTGCTTGAGCAGATGCCCGGTGGCACAGCGGTCACACCAGCTCAGGTAGATGCGCTTGTTCAGCGGCTCGCTGAAACAGTGGCGCTGGATCCCGACAAACGGCCTGACGGTGTTGGAGATCCAGACGACGACGATCCTCAAAACCCACCTGCTGGTGGCCCCGGAGATTTATCCAATCCCGATCCTGATTGATTATCAAATGCTTTCAGACAGGGCGGCGCTGTCGCCCTGTCTTTCTTTTACGCAGGAGGACCGGCCATGTGCGGGTGTCAGTTGATACGTCTGGAGGATGTTAAACCGGTTGCACGGCACAAGCCCCTGAAACCTCGTGACTTCGGCGGGCCTTTGAAATCGTCGCCGCCAGTGCCCAAACCGCTTCCAAAAGGTCGGTTCTTTAGCTCGGGAAAATTGCCCAGGCCGCGCGCGACAATCGAGGCCGTGGCCACCGCTTTTCGTGCGCGAGAGGCCTTCGCGCGGGTGATGCAGCTTTTTCGTCAGGACAAGATCGAAAACGATGATGTTGACCAGGTGGCCCGCGCCATTTTGGCGGTGCCCGAGATGAGCCGCGACGAGATTGCAAAGACTCTTGGTGTTTCGGTCGATCAGATCGAAGAACTAAGCGCGGGCCTGAAAGCCCACGAGACAGCACTTCATGACGCATTAAAGAGTTTGCGAGCGTCAGAGAATCAGTTGACGACGATTAAAGGGATAGGCCCGAAAATTGCCAAACGGCTTCAGGAACAAGGCGTCAAAGATTTGCGCCATCTCGCAGGCATGGACGATGCCGCTGTCGAGGCATTGGATCGGGATATCGATGCGCCCACTCAGGCCAAAAGTTGGCGCAACGAAGCGCAGCAGATCCTCGAGAAACCCTAGCCATGGACCCGGCGCTGCGTGAACTTCTGGGCAGCGGGCGGCGGCGCGACAGCGTCGAGGCGATCCTCCGCCTGCACCCTGGCGCCAAAGTGCCTGAGAAATGGGTCATACCAGTGACTCGGTTCGGCGACATTCTGACGGTTCGGCTCAGGCGTGGCGATATTTTCCAAGTTTGGTCGCACCCATCGGTAAAATCACTAAAAGCAGCGCGTGTCTTTGGGCAAAGTCGAGAGACACCTCCAACGCCAGAGGTGTTTTCGCGTACACGCGCACCTACCCGTCAGGCCCACCCGCGCCACCGTGGGCAAGGCGTTGTGCTTGGAGTGATCGATTGGGGGTTTGATATTGCTCATCCGGCCTTTCGAGACGCCGCAGGTCAAAGTCGGGTACTGGCATTGTGGGATCAACGTGAACCGTCGCGCGGCGTGCAGCCGAAGCCATACGGATACGGTCGCGTCATTACCCGGCGAGAGATCGACCGAGCACTTACAACGTCTCGGCCCTATGAACGCCTTGACTACCATCCCGGTGACGCGGATCGGGGGCGGGGCGCGCATGGAACGCACGTTGCGGATATTGCTGGCGGTTCGCCGCGTTCAGATGGTGAAGGCGGATTGGCCCCAGAGGCTGATCTGGTGTTCGTACATCTCTCGGCGGCGCGTCTGGGCGGGCTTTCAGATCTTGGAAATTCTGCGCGGATCATCGAAGCGGTGGATTTCATTCGTCGTTTGAGCCGGGGGAGAGGTTGCGTCATTAACATGAGCCTCGGTCGACAGGGAGGAGCAAAGAACGGCACCAGCCTGGTGGAACGCGCACTTGATGCCTTTGTCACTGAGCGGGACGATGCAGTTATTGTGCAATCTGCAGGCAATTATTTCCTGGCCAATTGTCATGCCGCAGGAGTGCTGCCTCCGGGTCATATGCGCCGGATCGGGTGGGATATTTCCCGTCACGACCCAACCGACAATGAGATGGAGATTTTTTACTCGGCGCGCGACCGGATGCGTGTAAGTCTGCGGCCGCCAGGACAAGAGGCGATTACGGTCCCCTTGGGTGATACACGCAGCCTTCGCGATGTATTTGGGCGTGAAATTGCGCGGGTTTATCATCGCGCGCTTGAGCCGAACTCGGGTGATCATCACTGCGATATTTTTGTCTACGCGAACGCGCCTGGCGGGCGCTGGACAGTGGAAATCAGCGCGGATGTCGTAACCGACGGGCGCTATGACGTCTGGATCGAGCGGGACGGCTCTGGTCCGCGCCGTCAGTCCCGATTGGCCCCCGGCGAAGCTGATCAGACCTGCACCATCGGGTCGATCGCTTCGGGCTACCACTCAATCGTGGTCGGCGCAGCGCAGCAAGGCCGGGTAGGCGCTCGACCTGCGCGTTTTGCCTCGGCTGGTCCCACCCGCGATGGCCGGACAAAGCCGGACGTTGTGGCACCTGGTGTGGCGGTGCGGGCCGCCCGAAATACACCGCTTGGCGAATCCCACCCGCGACCACGTCATACCCATATGTCTGGCGCAAGCCAGGCTGCCCCGTTTGTCGCGGGTCTTTTGGCAGCCTGTTTATCGGCTGCTGGCCCGGGGCAAGGCATTCACGATTTACGCAGAATGATCATTGGTACCGCCCGCCCGCAAGCGGCGCACAAGCTGGTTGACCGTCTGCGTCTGGGTGCAGGTCTGGTCGATCCGCAAACCGCGCTTCGTGTTGCTGAGCACAGTTCCTCACACCCCATAAGAGACAGAGGATTGGTACGATGAAATATGACGGAAGTTCATTCGGACATCGCAGACGCACCTATCGGCGCGGACGAATGCGAACTGCCGAGGCCGGTGGCCATGCTCATCATGGGGGGCACTCCATGACCTTTTGGGTTGATCCCAATCTTATGCGAGACAGGCCAGCGGAAGTGCGGGGATTTGAAGAATCCGGGCCACGCCAATTTACCCATTCGCGATTCAGAAACGATAGCTTTCTGGCCCAGATCCTGAATGGCCGACGTACCATGCGGCGCGGGGCACGAGGCGCGTCTGTTCGCAAGGTGCAACAAGCGCTGATCGATCTTGGATTCCAACTTAGGTTCGGCGCAGATGGTGATTTCGGACGCGAAACAGATCGAACTGTCCGAGCTTTCCAGACAAATGTCAGAGCGCACAATTCCAGCTTCCTTGTCGATGGAATCGTGGGCGAGAATACCATTGCGGCCCTTGATGCCGCAATCAATCGCTTGCGGTTGCGAAAGGATGTCACCGCGCTGACCGCGACGGAGCAGGCCGCACTTGTTGGAGCGCTTCAAGCGCTGAATGCTGCGGATGAACGCAGGCAGTTCGTCGTTGACCATGCAAGGAGGGCTATCCATGGAAACGCAGGGTTCCTGCCCTGGCACAGGCAGTTCATCCTGAATTTTGAAAGCCGTCTGCGCCGCCATGATGACCGCGTGTCGCTGCCTTACTGGGACTGGTTCACTGACCCGGGGCAACGCGGAGGTGTGCGTATGTGGAACCGCGCGATGGAGCGCATATTGGGTGGCGATGGAGATCGGACCAGACCGGGGAATCGCCGCATCGGCTTTCCTGTCGTGTCAGGACCAATTGGGAGTGGATGGTCAAGCTTCACTGCGACTGGATCAGTCGATGAACCTTTTCTGCGAAGGGTATTTGGGGAACATCGCGGACGACCAAGCGGAGGCGTAACCCGCACCCGTGTGATGCGGGAAAGAGTGTACGACGTGACGCCATTCGACTCGAGCGACCGGCGCGGCTTTCGGCATGTTCTTGAATTTGGCCCGCATGGTGCCGGACATATGTGGACCGGTGGACAAATGGCCGATATCACGCTGTCGCCAAATGACCCGGCGTTCTTCTTCCATCACTGCATGGTGGACAAAGTCTGGGCGGACTGGCAAGCGGGGAAACCGGCGGCTGCGGGCTATTTACCCAATACTCCTGTGGGTTCGGTGCCGGGGCGGAACACTTCTATGGAGGTGTTTGAAACCAATCGGCCAAGCCCTGGCAGCGTGACGCCTGCAGCGACACTGGATCTCACCAACCAAAGCGATAATCTGGGAAATACAGGGCTCTTGGTTCGGTACGTGTGAAAGCCGCATTGAGTTCTTGGATTATGTATTGGAGGCGAATGGCAACCCGCTATGCCCGGTGCACCAAAACCTTCTTTTCTGCTATCGCTCTCGCGGCAACCGTCATCTATTGGGCATGACGATTGATCGTAGTACGTCGAATGTGTCTTGAGTTCAGGATGCTGCACCGTGGGCCAACGTTCGACATGGAAACAAAAGCATGGGTCCAAGCCTCCAGTTGAACCTTGCCGCCTCTTCGGACACGCCCCACAGCTTTGTTATGACCGCTTATTCGTCAGCGTGGGGATGCAGAGTGCCTTTACCCCCTTGAGATCAGGCCTGAAAGCGATGCAGAGCGATTTAGCTTTTTTGATTTCGTTGCATTTTCAGTGACCGATGAAATGTTTGCTCAACATTGCGATCATGAAGATTCTGAGGGTGATTGGCTTCAAATCTTTTCGAAGTCGTTCTTCATAACATTTGTGGAACGAAGTACTAAAGCGACGCCAGAATTCCCCGGCAAATTGACACACTATCAGATCAATACACTTGATCACACGATTAACATCACAACATCACACGATTAACAGCACAACGCCCTACTTTCCTAAAATTCTCAAATCTGCACATTGAAGCAAGGTAAGTTCGGACCCGGTGCAGACTTTCACCAAACTTCGCTCACCATCTGATTTGCGGACAAAGTTGTTTGGCTTACCAGCGGCGCGTTTACCAGATCGACCGTCGCCCATTACAATCCAATTTTGGCTGTACAAATCCTGGCGGGCCGAATTCCTAGGACAGTTTGGAGTTTTTTTGCTAACCTAGCTTATTGTCACTGCACTTGGCTTTGCGTGGGGGCGCTGGTCTATTGAAAAAACCAATTTTTACGGCAGCGGTCATTTTGAGTACATTTTGTCCGCTTAGTTCAGATGATGTAGCGGCGCAAACCGCAGAAGAAGTTGAGACGGGCAACCGACTAGCAGCGGTATTGCGAGCCGGTAGAAGTGTCGTGTCGAACAGTCAGGACCTAATCAACAATCCGGATGTCACGGACAAAGGGCTGTCCGGTGAAGTGTTTTACGAGAAAGTTATTGAGGCCTACTCGGAGGCTAACGGTGAACCACCGCTGCATGATGGGCTGGACCCACTAGAGCGTAAACTTACAGAAACGCAGCTGGACGCTATGGTCACGGTAATCGACGCAAACCAAGAGATAATAAATGCCGAGGGAGTGGCATTTAAAGGATTTATTCCAGCCGTATTTGCGCGGCTGGTAAATGAACAGTTCGCAGATGAAATTGGCACGTCTGCTGTGGTAAAGGTAACGGCACCCTCGGAACTTGTCCGCAATCGCATGGCCCGTCCGGATTCTTGGGAAAACGCGGTCATCGAGGAAAAGTTCAAGGACTCCTCTTGGGCCGAAGGGCAGCCATTTTTCGAAGAAACTGACGTTTCAGGAACACCCGCTTTCCGTATGCTGATCCCCGAATACTACTCTGAGTCCTGTCTTTCATGCCACGGATCGCCAGCGGGTGAAACGGATGTGACCGGTTTCCCAAAGGAAGGTGGGCAACTTGGGGATCTGGCAGGTGCAATCAGCATAACCCTTTTTAGATGAAACAAGATTCTGGTTTGAGTAACAATTGGAAGTGGGTGTCCGAAAACACTATTCCGGTGCGCATTGGGTCACTGTCAGCGCTATTGTTAATCGCTTTGGTCGTGAGCACCATTGTGATGGTCTACGATCTGGCGCGTAACCAAGCCCGCATACAAGACGCAAATACTGAGTTTCACCGGCTGGAAATAGCTGGCCAGGCCGACCGTCATTTTGGCGAGATGAGGTATTGGCTGACGGATCTTTCTGTCAGTTTATTGACCCTTTCGGAGCGGCGCGCGAACGAAGCAAGGACGATGCTCAATAGCAGCCTCGAACAGCTCGCCGCTTTTGCACCAGAGTCCGCAGCCAGTGTACAAGAGCAGGCAAACTCCTATTACGAAACTTCTATGCAAGCAGCCGATGCTTACACAGATGGTAACCGGGTGCTGGGAAACACTCTACTGGCACAGGCCCGAGTGGCCAGTGATGCCGTCGACAAGACGTTGACGCAATTGGTCGATGACCTATCTGACAGCGCCGACCGAACCAGAAATGAAGCAACGGTTGCCGCCAAGGCTGCGATGAACCGAGCGATCATTGCGTGTGTCGTCATTGTGATATTGGGAGCGCTTCTTACGTGGCGCGCTCTGAGGTCGATCGTTGTGCCGCTGCATGCAATCAACATCGCGATTTCAGGACTGATCCGGGGTGAACGGGATGTTACTCTGCCGCCCGAAGGCCCTGATGAGCTGGGCCGGATGTCCCAAGCGCTAAGAGCGCTTCGCGACAGCCAGGACAAACGGCGCGAACTAGAAGAAGAAGCGCGAGCGCAGCGCAATACAATCCTGACAGCTATTGAAACAATTCCAGATGGATTTGCGCTGTTCGACAACGAAAACGAGCTCATACTCTTCAATGACCGGTTCCGCAGCATTTTCGCACATGTGGACGACATACTTGTGCCGGGCACGCGGTTCGAGGACATCTTGCGCCTACAACTGGAACGAAAATCGGTTGATACCAATGGAGTGCCTGACGAAGAGTGGATTAGCAGTCGGCTTGCACGACATCGCAGGCCTGACGGGGATCGCCAAGAAGTCTTGCTGGGTGGCGCATGGATTCAGGTGTCGAAACGTCAGACACCCGACGGGGGCACGGTCGCTGTTTACAGCGATATTTCTGACCTTAAGTCCAAACAGGAACAACTTGAAGAAGCCAACGCGCAGGCGATCGCGGCCAGTTCAGCCAAAAGCCAGTTCCTGGCTTCCATGAGCCACGAGTTGCGTACGCCGTTGAACGCAATCATCGGCTATAGCGAAATGCTGTCCGAAGATGCGCAGGATATGGGGTTCGAGACAGCGACCGATGATCTGGAGAAGATCATGGCATCCGGGCGACATCTGCTCTCGCTCATCAATGACGTTCTTGATCTGTCCAAGATCGAAGCGGGCAAAATGGAAATGTACCCGGAACGCTTCGCACTGCGGCCCTTGTTGGACGAAGTCGCGTCGACGGTGGTTCCCTTGGTGAGCAAGAACAGAAATGAACTGGTTCTCTCTTGTGATCTCGCAGACACTGACGAGATCGAAACTGATAAAACCAAGCTCCGGCAGAACCTTTTCAACCTGTTGTCCAACGCGGCGAAGTTCACCGAAGGTGGTAAGATTGAGCTTCTCGTCTCTAAACTCCGGAAAAATGATACAGATTTCTTTCGATTTGCGGTGCGAGATCAAGGTATCGGAATGACGCCGCAGCAACGCGACAAGCTGTTCCAAGCGTTCGTGCAAGCTGATCAGTCTACTACGCGGAATTTCGGAGGCACAGGGCTAGGGCTCGCCATTGCGCAGGAATTTACGCGTATGATGGGCGGGCATATTACTGTCGATAGCAAAGAGGGTGTTGGATCGACCTTCTCTTTCGAAATCCCAGCCCGCTACGATACCATTTCTACGTCGACTAACGAATACAGCGAAACGTCACCGGACACTGCTTTGGGCCGCGTTCTGATAGTGGATGATGAAGAAGACGCACGGAACGCGGTGGCAAAAATCGTGCGCGAGGAAGGGTATGATGTCTTGCTGGCATCGAACGCAGCGGCGGGCATGGAAATCGCGCGCTCGCAAAAGCCTGACGTCATTCTTCTGGATGTTATTATGCCCGAACGCGACGGCTGGTCTATGTTGAAAGAACTCAAGGCAGACTCGAAGCTGTGCGAGACACCCGTCGTCCTAGCCACAATTGTCGCGGATCGCGACATGGGCCTTGCCTTCGGAGCGATCGAACACCTAATTAAACCAATTGATCCAGCGCGGCTGATCGCAACGTTGGATGCTATCGCCTCCGGACGCGACAAGGACGTGCTGATCGTTGACGACGATATGTCAACGCGAAACCTGTTTCGCCGCATCCTAACGCGCAACGGATGGACGGTACGCGAGGCGGCAGACGGTCACGGCGCGCTCAGCCAATTGAAATCCAAAAGACCGACACTGATGGTATTGGACATTATGATGCCGAATGTGGACGGTTTCGATGTTCTCAAAACGGTTCGCACAACTGATGAGCTTGCAGATTTGCCGGTTATCGTAGCCACGTCCAAGGACCTGACGCGGGACGAACTGGATTGGTTGAAAGCCCATTCAGATGAGGTCATCCGCAAAGGAGATACCGGTCGAGGTGATCTGATTGCGGCACTGAAACGCCAGTTACAAGATTATTCATAAGTCGGAAAGATTAAGGCGATGGCAAAGATACTTATTGTGGAAGACAACGATATGAACCTCGATATGCTGTCGCGCCGGCTGCAGAGAAAAGGCTACGAAACCGTATCTGCCCGCGATGGTCAGGCCGGCGTTGAACAAGCCCTATCGGATAAACCGGATCTGATTTTAATGGACATGAGCCTGCCCGTAATCGACGGGTGGGAGGCGACCAGACAGATAAAAGCAAACCCAGATACAAACGCTATCCCAGTTGTCGCTTTGACCGCCCATGCGATGCAGAGTGATCGTGACAAGGCCATGGATGCCGGTTGCGACGAATTCTATACCAAACCGATCGAACTGCCCGGGTTGCTGGAAATTATTGAAAAACTGCTGGACGGGTAGCGCGGCATGGTTTCAGAGACCCGAAAAGACAAGTTGGCATTAGCCACCCGCATTTCCCAGAACCTCAATGGGCCGTCAGAAGCGATTGTTGGGTTTCATAATCTGCTGATCGAGGAAGTACGCAGATCAGGACCAGAGGCTGCGCTAGAGGATTTGCAAAAGATTGGCGCCGCCGCCAGCAACCTTGTTCAGTTGGTCGAACTGTTAGGGAAAAGTGCGCACCAAGTCACCGCCGACAAAGACGCGCAGGCAAAATTACGGCATGATTTACGCTCTCCGATCAATGCGATCATTGGGTATTCGGAAATGGTTCTGGATGATTTCGAGGCAGATCTGAAGCCTTCCGCTTGCAGCGACATAAACGCGATCCTGAGCGAAGCGCGCAAGCTGGCGCTACAGATCGACAGCACCATCAGTGATGCAGACATTCAGAATAACGCTGAGGACAGTGACCGGGATCAGGAAATTGCGGCCAACCTTGAACGCAGCCTTGCGAACTCTGATGCCGGTCGCGAAGCCCTGACCGGACGTATCTTGGTGATTGATGACGAGGCGGCCAATCGGGAAATCCTGACCAGGTTACTAGAGCGCAGAGGGCATAGTGTGCGGTCCGTCGGCTCGGCCAGGGAAACTTTTGAGGCACTAAACCGCGAGGGATTCGACCTTGTTCTGTTGGATATTCTTATGCCAGAGGTGAATGGCATCGATGTCCTCGAAAATATGAAAAAAGATTCGTCTTGGCGCGAAATACCCGTAGTCATGGTTTCCGGTCTTAACGAGACCGACGCAATCGCCAAGTGCATTAGTGTCGGCGCCGAGGACTATTTGCCAAAACCTATCGACCCAGTGTTGCTGCATGCGCGCGTCGATGCCTGCATGGAACGCAGCCGCTGGCGCGCTAAGGAATTGGCGCTCGCAAATGAGATAAAATACGAACGTGACAGGGCAGACAAATTGCTACACTCGATGCTGCCCGCGCCAGTTATCAAACGCCTAAACGATGGTGAGACGAACATCGCTGATCGCTTCGCTGGCGCAACCATAATATTCGCGGATATCGTAGAATTCACTCCGCTGGTTGCCCGCATGGACGCTGGTGACTTAATCCGGGAATTGTCAAAATTGTTTACTGCATTTGATGACCTGGCAACCCTGCACGGCATCGAAAAAATCAAGACAATTGGAGACGCCTATATGGCGGCATCGGGGATCCCCGTGCGACGCGAAGACCACGCGCTGGCGGCAGTAGGCTTTGCACGTGACATCCTAAGGAAGATGTCTGACAGCACAGTAAGCAGCGCGGGGCTGCAAATCCGCATAGGTGTCCATACCGGACCAGTCATTGCCGGTCTGATCGGGCGAAAACGGTCAATTTATGATGTATGGGGAGAAACCGTGAACCTTGCCAGCCGTCTCGAGGCCACAGGCAGGTCGGGGCACATCCACATCTCTGCCCAAACCAAAGATGCGCTGGGTGACCATTTGCCCAACGCGGAAGCGCAAACTCATTTTGTCAAAGGAGTGGGTGAGATAACATCCTACTTCGTATCCTAAGGCTTGTAATGCAGCATTGCGTCCTAATCGTTTCGGCGGTTTGATAGTTGAAAACGTCGAATTGGAACTTCGCCGTTCGGCCCAATTTGTGCTGCTAAAATGGGATGATTGCGGTCCAAAACCCTATGCTCAGTATCCACTGAATACCGTTAGGCTTCATTATCCCCGCTTCGAATTTCGAGCGGTGAACATGACTGATCCTGCGATCCGCCATACCCGCCCACAACGACAACCCGACAGTGACGCGAGACACTTTCACTGAATGCTTCCTCACCCCTGAGGCCCGCTTTGAGTCCAAACTAACGGCTTCTACGGTGTGAACGAATTGGCGCAAACCATTACGATTCAGACATTCAAACCTTTAGCCCTGGCCGGGAGAACACCCGCTGTTAAAATGATACAGTTCCATTTATTCGCCGCATTTCTGCGCGTCAGTTCAGGGCGCTCCAGGTACCCCAAGTTTTTGTACTTTTCAGCGATGTATTGCCATCCATTCACCCGAATTTTTCGACCTCTATTATCCGTTCTTATTAGTTCCATTTGTTGCGCCGACGATCCCGGTATTCTGACGTACATCTTGCGCAACGAAATTTTTCGTCTACTCGATCGTCAGTTTCCCACTGTCGGGAGTTGTAGATGTTGGGCAAGACGCTGCCATGCCCGTTCAGCATGCTCGGACTGCGCCTCGCGGAGACGTACCAGGCGAATGATCAGAAGTTGCGACGGTAAGACGTCGTCGATCCGCACCAACCGCCCTTGTGAAAGGTGTTCGACAATCAAGGAGTGCGGCAGCCAGGCAACCCCAATATCCGTTAGCACCAGTTGCAACACCGCCAGTGTCAGGGCGGTTTCGGCGACCATTGACACGGTGGTGTCCTTGGGCAGGCGCGGATTGATCATCCGGGCGAAAACCTGCCCCAAAAAGACCTCTGACGGGTAGCTAATCGTTGGCAGAACCGCTGAATTGGCCTTGTTGCGGCCGTTCGGCGTTGCGACCGGGATCAAAAGGTCCGTTCCAAGATCCACCGTTTCAAAGGCATTAACTGGTACGGGTGCATCATCACCCGGAAGCGCATACATGATCGCAAAATCGACCTCTCTGGAGATCAAATGCATCAGACATTCATCCTGGTTGCCCGAACGCACCCGTGTCAAAACGTTACCATCCGTACTTAACGCCAGAACCACCTGTGGCGACACTGTGGTGGTCAGCGCATGCTGGCAGACAAAACCCAGTGATTTCGAAGCCTGATCGCTTGCGGTCTGCATGGTTTGGCGCAATTTGTGCATTCTTGCACTGAGATCACGTAACTCGGGCTCAAGCGCCCGTACGCCGGGCAACAGGGTAACCGGTTTGCGGCGGCGATCAAACAGTGCCGCGCCTATGCTGTCTTCAATGAGCCGCACCCGGCGAGTAAAGGCCGACTGCGTCAGAAACCGTTTTTCTGCCGCACGCGCCAAGGAGCCGCCATCAAGCACAGCTAAGATATCGTCTATCCATTCAAGCCGCATGGAACACAGATAGAGCAACCCACAATAACTTGCAATTCTTGCAATATATGGTCGGTATTTCGCATTAGGAGCCGCAATTTTAGACGGATATGTTGAGGAAAGCCAAAATTAGGAGTCTTCTTATGCATCTCGCCCGCTTTCCCCGGCTGCATCTTGCCCATCTGCCCACACCGCTTGAGCCGATGAAACGGCTTTCCAAAGAGTTGGGTTGTGAAATCTGGATCAAACGCGACGATTGCACCGGCATGTCAACGGGCGGCAACAAGACCCGAAAGCTTGAATTCCTCATGGCCGAGGCCGAGAAACAGGGCGCCGACATGGTGATGACGCAAGGCGCGACCCAGACAAATCATGGCCGGCAGACCGCTGCTTTCGCGGCCAAACTGGGTTTTGATTGTCATATCCTACTCGAGGACAGGACTGGCTATCAGGACGGGAACTACAACACCAACGGCAACGTCCTGTTGGATCACCTGCATGGTGCCACAACCGAGAAGTTTCCCGGTGGTCACAACATGGTTGAAGAAATGCAGAAGGCCGCCGAGAAGAAGCGTGCCGAAGGACGCAACGTTTACGTTATCCCTGGCGGTGGCTCAAACCCGACTGGTGCGCTTGGTTACGTAAATGCAGCCTTCGAACTTTTGTCTCAGGCTAATGAGCGGGGTCTTCGGATTGATCGGCTTGTACATGCGACAGGGTCTTCAGGCACTCAGGCCGGGCTGGTGACGGGCATGTGCGCGATGAATTCCATGGTTCCTGTTCTGGGCATAGGCACGCGGGCACCGCAAGCCAAACAGGAACAGATGGTTTATGATCTTGCCTGCAAAACAGCAGAAAAGCTGGGCTGCGCCGGCATCGTCAAGCGTGAAGACGTGATGGCCAATACCGATTATGTTGGCGAAGGCTACGGGTTGCCGACGGAAAGCGGCATTGAGGCGATCCGGATGTTCGCCGAGTTGGAAGGCATACTGCTTGACCCCTGCTATTCGGCTAAGGGCGCAGCGGGCCTAATCGACCTTGCTCGCAAGGGAGAATTCAAGGATCAGCGGGTTGTATTCCTTCATACCGGTGGCGCGGCGGCCCTGGGCGGCTACGAATTTGCCTTCGACCACGCAAATCGCTGGGTTCATATCTAAGCCATGGGCGCGCTACGTCCTGTAGGCATACTTGGCGGCATGGGCCCCGAGGCGACAATCCTCCTCCAACGCAAGTTGGTGGAGGCCGTCCCGGCGCGGGATGACAACGACCACATTCCCCTTTTGATCGATATGAATCCGCAGGTCCCGTCGCGGATTGCCCACCTGATCGAGGGGACAGGCATTGATCCAGGGGACACTCTGGCAACTATGGCGCGTCGGCTTCAAACCGCCGGGGCCGAGGCTCTGGCGATGCCCTGTAACACTGCGCACCACTATGCCGGGGCAATCACAGAAGCAGTGGACATCCCCTTACTAAACATGGTCGAACTGGCGGCGGATCACGCCGCACAAAAGCTTGGAGCCGGAGGTTGTGTCGGCATGCTTGCCTCACCAGCGGTACGCCACACCCGACTTTTCGATACCGCTCTTTCAGAACGCGGGCTGTCTGTTGTCTGGCCTGCGAAAGACGATGCCCTGCTGGCGGCCATCCGTACGATCAAGGCCAAGGGTCCATGCACATGTGCCCGTGACTCGGTGTTCGCAGCTTCGAAAGATCTTGTCAGCGCCGGAGCGGACCTGCAAATCATCGCCTGCTCAGAATTTTCGCTTGTTTCCGACAGTGTCGCTTGGGATGCCAACGTCAGCGATACAGTCGACCTCTTGGTCCAGGCTATCATCGAGGCGGCAACGGCCGACAGCTCCAAAGACATTGGGTAGCGAACGAATGCCTGCTTGATTCCAACCGTTCACCGGGCGCCGAATTCGCCTGCGTCGAAGCTGCATGAGCGCGTCATGGGCTCAATGTTGAAATTCTCATCTCCGCTGCCCGCCGAAACAACAGCGCGTAATATGCAGTTCCGTTAAAGCAGGTCCCACAATTTGCGTGCGGTCGCATCAAAGGCGTCAGGGTTAGACAGGGCAGATATGGTTAAAGAGGTGCACCACGTATCGTCGCCAACCGGCACCAGTACTCCATCGGCAAGTTCGGTCGAAATCGCAGTTTCTGGCATCCAGGCAAATCCACTGCCTTTCAAAAGCCGCCGCTTGATCGTTTCGACCAATCCATCGACGTAGATCGTCTCGGCATTCAGCATTTGCCGTTCGACTGTGTTCTCAACCACCATTCCCAGAAACGATGATCGCTCATACGCCAGATGTGGAATGGGCGGGCCGTCTGTCTTGCCAAGATCCCATCCGTTGGCCCGGGCTGTTTCAGCGGCGGCGACAGGGACAAGGCGGTCTATTAGTAGGTCTTTTTTTTCGAATGCCGCCTCATCGATCAATGGCGAGACTGAATGGTGATAGTAGCACAGCAAAACGTCGACCGCCCCTTCAACAAGAAGCTCGCAGCAAGTGCTGAGGGAATCAGACACCACACGTGTGCGCAATTCGGGGATTTGCAGCTGCAATTCTTCAATTCGCGTTGCGAGATAATTGACCGAAATTGTGTGAAGTACCGAAAACCGGATGAACCGGCTGTCCCCGCGATCCGCATCCCGTAACAATTGACGGGTCTCGGACAGTTGTGAAATCGCGGCCAAGGCCACCGGCAAAAACTGTTCTCCGGCGTCGGTCAGACGCACAGGATAGGTGGCACGATTAACCAAAGGAAGTCCAACCCAGTTTTCCAAGGCTCTGATTCTTCGGCTGAAAGCCGATTGCGTGATGTTTCTCTCGTCCGACGCCCGGGTAAAATTCAGGGTTCGGGCAAGGCATTCAAAGTCACGGAGCCAATTCAAATCCATTGTGCGTCCCAGTCTGTCTGCTGTGGTTGACGAGTGTAATCATAACTATGCAATGTTGGAATAGTTTGATGAAATGTTCGAATTGGCCTGCGGAATTCGCTTTGCTCTAGACTTTCAAGCAGGAATCGAAGGCCCGGCCTTGCATCGGACCACTGTCCAACAGCCATGAGGAGGTAATTGCTTTCCGGTCAAAGCCATGAGTTGGAGGCACAAAGAGATCAAAAAACTGACGTCGGAACACGGCGCATCTCAACAGAGGAGACTACCATGAGAACCAAACTGAAAACACTGGGTCTGGCGGCTGCAGTCGGCGCGTTTGCGATGCCTGCTCTCGCCGCCGAAGAGGTCAAAATCGGCGTGCCCTCCTGGACTGGCGCACAGGCGATTGCTCATCTTCTGGGTGCTGTGGTTGAAACGCGCATCGGTGGTCAGGTTGAATACGTACCGGGCAACAACGCGACGATTTTCCAGGCGATGGATCAGGGCAAGGGAGACATTGATGTGCACCCCGATGTCTGGCTGCCGAACCAGGAAAGTTTCACCAAGAAATACGTTGACGAAGCGGGTACCGTAACCTTGTCGTCCAACCCCTATGAAGGAAACCAGGGCTTCTGCGTTTCGCAGGACTTCGGCAATAAGATGAACATCACCGATATTGCTGATCTGGGCCGCCCGGACGTCGCCTCAGCGATGGATAGCGATGGCAACGGCAAGGGTGAGATGTGGATTGGCGCCCCCGGTTGGGCTTCGGCCAATGTCAACGAGGTTAAGACCCGTGACTATGGCCTTCTTGATTTCATCGATCCGATCCGTGCCGAAGAAAGCGTCAAGACCGCGCGCATCAAGGACAGTATCGCCAAAGGCGAAGGTTATGCTTTCTACTGCTATAAACCGCACGCGGTTTGGTACATGTTCGACGTCCAGATGCTGACCGAGCCGACCTTTGATCCGGCCAAATACGTGATGGTACAGCCGTCGGATGACCCTGATTGGTACAGCAAATCCTCGGTTGCCACCAAGGACGCTCTGAAGAACGTTCAGATTGCATGGTCAAATTCGCTTGAAGATCGCTCGCCTGCGATTGCGGAATTCTTTGCCAACTTTGCTCTGACTGCTGATGACGTCAGCGGTTTCGCCTATGAAATCAGTGGCAATGGCCGTGATCCAGCCGAGGTTGCCCGTGAGTGGGTTGAAGCCAATCCCGACCGGGTCGACGCTTGGTTGGGCCTCTGATCCGGCGTCTGTTAGTCATGCCGACACCGTTGATACCATTCGGTGTCGGCTTCTTTCCCCTTTCGCTTTTGCCCCTCAAACTTTGAGATGTCTCGCATGTCCTCTGAACCTGCCGATACCGTTGTCGAAATTTCGAATGTCTGGAAGATTTTCGGCGCGAACCCTCAAGTCGCTTTGCAGGCGATCCGTGACCGAGGCCTCAGCAAGGCCGAGATTCTGGCAGAGTTAGGCGCGGTGGTTGGCGTCGCCGATGTCAGCTTGTCGGTGAACCGTGGCGAAATCTTTTGCATTATGGGGCTGTCGGGCAGTGGCAAATCCACGCTGGTCCGCCATTTCAACCGCCTTTTGGAGCCTACGGCAGGTAAAATCGAAATCGAGGGCACCGATGTCATGGCCCTTGGCCCGAAAGAGCTTCAGGAATTTCGTAACCGAAAGATCGGTATGGTGTTCCAGAACTTTGCCCTGATGCCGCACCGTTCGGTTTTGGACAATGTGGCGATGCCTCTGGAAATCCGTCAGATTGCCAAGAACGAGCGTATGCGACAGGCGGCAGCCATTCTCGATATCGTTGAGCTGGGCGCTTGGGGATCAAAATTTGCTCATGAATTATCAGGCGGCATGCAACAGCGTGTCGGCTTGGCCCGCGCCCTGGCAGCAAACCCAGATGTTCTATTGATGGACGAGCCATTTTCGGCTCTTGACCCTCTGATCCGGCGCCAGTTGCAGGACGAGTTTATTCGCCTGTCCAAAATTTTGAAAAAGACCACGATCTTCATCACCCATGATTTGGATGAAGCGGTTCGTATCGGTGACCGGATAGCAATCATGCGCGACGGCAAGATGGTGCAGATAGGCACCGCTGAAGATATCGTTATGAATCCCGCAGATGACTACGTTGCCGATTTTGTCGCCGGGATTTCGCGGCTTAAAGTCGTGCATGCCCACGCCGTAATGCAACCGCTTGAACAATATACCGCCGCCAACGGACCGGTTCACAGCGATGCTCCACGGGTCGAAGAAGGCGAAACCCTTAGCAATCTGATCAACATGGCGATTGACGACCAAAAACCCATACTCGTGCAGGACGGCGACAGGGACGTTGGCATCATCACACGCGCCGACTTGCTGCGCACCGTGATCGAAGGGACAGAAGTATCATGAGCGAGCTCAACGATCTTGGCGTCAACCCACTTGAAGACACAGAAAGCGAAGCTGCCCTTGCCTATGCCGAGGAACGCCGCGACAACATCCGTGCCTTTGTCCGCACCAGCCCGGATTACTATATACGGAATTTTGATAAGATCGGTGCCTCATCCCGCTTCACACCGACCTTCAACATTATGGCCGGATTATTCGGTCCTATCTGGTTCGGCGCGCGTGGATTGTGGAGCTGGGCGCTGCCGTTCCTGATCATTGAAACCCTGGGCTTTGTTCAGATCGCGCGTGGTTTGTTTGGGGAACTGGCCGCCGACGCCATGCAGCGTATAGCATCCATTGAAGGCACACTTGAGCTGCGCCGCAAACAGCTTGCCGCAGCAATCGAAAGCGGCTCGGACAAGATCGACGTCTATCAGCGCACGGTTGAATCCCTTGAACAAAACATCGGTGGCATTCGGGCCGAAGCCGATGCGCTTGCCGCCCAAGGCCCTATGATCGTTCTAACCGGGATCGTGATCTTGTTGCTGGTTAAAGCAGTGCAATCCATAGTGGCCAATTGGGCGCTTGAGGCGCGGTTTTCCGATTGGCTGTCGGATCGTTCGATCCGGTCGGCAATGCCAATCACTCATATTGTGTTTAGCGCGGTTTTCATGTTTCTGATCGTCACCGCCGCAATGCTGCACTACAGCTTTCCGGGCCGTTTTTCCCTGCTCAGCCATTTTCCCACCGATCCGGCAATTCGCCTGACCAGCATCCAAGGGGTCGAAGACTTCATCGCATGGTGTGTACGCAACAGCGAGGCGTTTTTCGACGGGTTGACCTTTGGCATTCGCGCGCTTCTTGACGCGCTTGAGGTCATCCTGGTTCAGACGCCGTGGATCGTGATTGCCAGCCTGATCGTGCTTTTGACATGGCTCACGGCAGGCATCCGCACGGCCATCTATTCAGGGGCTTTTCTGGCCTATATGGGGCTTTTGGGGTTTTGGGAGGGGGCGATGACAACGCTGGCCCTATTGGGTACGGCGGCCTGTCTGTCCATTGTCATAGGGATTCCCTTGGGCATGTTCGCCGCACGCCGCCCACGTTTTTACGCCTTTATCCAGCCGATCATGGATTTTATGCAGACTATGCCTGCCTTTGTCTTCATGGTCCCGGTAATCGCATTTTTTGGTGTCGGCAAACCGGCAGCGGTGGTTGTCACTATGATTTTTGGTGGCACCCCAGTAGTGCGTTTAACCGTCCTGGGCTTGCGGGGTGTGCCCGAAAGCGTGCGTGAGGCGGCAATCAGCTTTGGTGCTAACAAATGGTATCTGTTGACCAAGGTTGATCTTCCTCTGGCGTCCCCATCAATCCGCGCCGGGATCAATCAGACAATTATGCTGTCACTGGCAATGGTCGTCGTGGCTTCGTTGATCGGGGCCAAGGGATTGGGTGAAGATGTCCTAGAAGCATTGCAATATGCCAATGTCGGACAGGGTATACTCGCTGGCTTCTCGATCCTGTTCTGCGCTATGATCCTTGATCGTATCGTGCAGGGCGGGCGCAAATGACACCGGTCGTTTTTGTGCATGGCTTCATGGGCGGAAGCCGACAATGGCAGGGGCAGGCCGATTCAGCAGTCGGGCACGAGATCATCAGCTTAGATTTGCCGGGATTTGGCGAAAATGCTTGTTGGAAAGCGCTGGACAGTATTGGCGACTATGCTGAATGGGTCCTAGGCCAACTGAGCACGCGCGGCATCGGGCGTTTTAACCTGGTCGGCCATTCGATGGGCGGGATGGTCGTGCAAGAAATGGAGGCGCGCGCGCCAGAGAGAATAGGGCGATTAGTGCTCTACGGTACCGGCGCCACAGGAGTCCTTCCGGGCAGGTTCGAGACCATCGGTACATCCAAACGCCGCGCTCAATTGGACGGACCGCAGGCCACCGCCAGACGGATCGCAGCGACCTGGTTTCTAAATCGGGAATATGCCGATGGCTACAAAGACTGTGCCGCCATCGCCGAGCAATGCAGATTGCCGACCATGCTAAATGGGCTTGACGCGATGGAGAACTGGAGTGGTGTCAAGCACCTGGAGAACATCGAGGCCAGAACACTGGTAGTCTGGGGTGACCGTGATCGAACCTACTCATGGAGCCAGACCGAACAATTGTGGCAATCCATTCCCAACGCCAACCTTCTGGTTATGCCGGAATGCGCCCATGCTGCGCATCTGGAAAAGCCTTGGCTCTTTAACAGTGTATTAAAGGATTTCTTTTCGATCTGATGTGGTGTCGATATGGACGCTGTGTGTAATCAAGCTGTCATTGACGCAATCACGGCGAAAGTCTGTTTCGTCTGCATCGAGTGTTCGACCTTTCTGGCTGTTACGCCTGCAGCCAATGTTCGGTTTGACCGGCCGCAGCGCGTCGTGGGTTTGGTGTGGCAAAGGTATGAAAAGGGCCGCATGTTCAACAGTGTCCGTCTTCAGAGTTTTTCGGAGAGCTGAGGCGTTTTCGTAACGGAGGCTCTGGTTCGATTTCTGTTTGAGTT